>JAXJYN010000028.1:0-78309 GCA_036306965.1 Acutalibacteraceae bacterium | reverse complement strand
GCATATAACTGCGTGGGGTTGAGATTTCAAGACTTTTATCCTTTTTGTGTGCAATTTTGCTAAATATACTCATAATTACTCACCTGTGCTTTCTGCAGGCTGGGCAGGATAGGAGGCAACGCTATCAAGCCAAGTGAGCTTTGCACCCTTTTCGACATCAATAGTACATCTGATTTTACCGTCACACTTTCTTGGTACACATTCAAATGTAAGTGTATAAGTTTGTGCATCTGTGTTGTCACTGCTCTTAGTAGTATGAGATACTTTAACATTTGTAACCTTACAGCAATAATAAAGGAACAGTCTGTAACCACCATCAGCACGCAAGGCACTGTAATTGATAGCAAGATCCGGTGCATTATCAAGAGAACTCTCGTCAATAGAACCGTCTTCATTAACATCTGCACCTATCATTTCAGCGAGAGTTTCTAACTCAATTTCGTTGATTGCGATTTCGTTAGTTGTACTTGTCCACTCTGAACCGCTGTCCCAAATGCCATCGTCACCGGGAATTTTGTAATCAGAACGATTATCAGTAGGGGTACAAGTTCTGGCTGAAGGAACCTTTGTGCGTTCTGTGCTGACATTATAACTATCTTCAGTATCTTCTACAATATTAAAAAATCCAAAGTTAGCAAAACCTTTTAAGTACTTTTTACTCATAAATAAATCTCCTTTAAAATTCTTTTAAATATTAATTTTTGCCCCAAAGGGCAATTTCGCAATACATAGTCGTATAACATTCACCACGCTCATAGATAATTGGTCCACGACGTGGACGTGCTATGCAGAATATATCTTCTGTTAAATTAACAATCTTTTCATCTATACCACTGTCAAGCAATTCAAATATACTTTTGCAAGTTTGATATGCTTTTTGATATGCACTATCACGGCATTGTACTTGTATGTAATGTGTACCTGTACCGTCATTAATTGAGCCAACAGTATGATTCCATTTTGTTATGTTAATTGCTTGTACAGTTGTATTGATGTCTGGCATAAAGTCACAGCATACATTACTGTAACCCTGTGTTGTTAAATAACTTTGTAAAGCTGTGAGCATTATTCATCCACCTTTCCATTTGCTATAAGCTGTAATATTCTGTCTTGATTCTCAATGAGAACACTTTCAAGGTATTTAGCCTGACCGCCATTAGGGTGATTATAATTTATCTGCTCGTGTTGCTGAGCAGCATACTTGGTGTTAAAACTTACACTACCTTTTGTAGCGTGTTCCGGTAAAGCACCAACTATATTTATTTCACGATTTGGAATTTTAACTTTCTGCTTTTTATTTTCAGAACTATCATTATTGACTTTTTCGCCCTCGGCATAGGTTTCGCCATTAATCTCAACCTTAACGCTACCTCTCAAGTCGCCTGTGTCAACAGGTGCACGTTGCTGACTTTCACTTGCAACAAACATTAGTGCATCAGTAAATCCTTGGGAATTCTTTTTATTGAGTTTATCAACTCCGCTTTGAAGTTTTTTGACTATATCATCAAGTCCCTTAAGATATTCACCCTCGGCAAAATTTATCTTAACGCCCATTACAAATACACCTCATAGTGGTCAAGTTCACCAGCTATATTGTCAATTGGTTTACAAGATTTAACAGTATATCGTTTACCGTCTGTGGTTACAACCATGTCAAGTGGATTAAGCTTAGTGTTTGTAAACAACTTAGCTTCACTTGTGATTTTATTTCCGTCTTTGTCAAGTATCTCTTTAAACTTGTGTTCAATTCTGCAAGATATTTCGATAGGTGGACTGCCAATAGGTGGGTGGTATGTTGTATTACCAAGGCTATCAATAGATATTCGTTTACGCACACCAACTTTATGGTTAAAGTAACAATCAAATATACTCATATAATCACCGCCGAACCAACGAGGAATTGTCGCATATAATTGTATGCTGTCTTACTCAATAATGGATTGCTACAAGCAAAACTAACATTATCATCACTGTAACTCTCTGATGCAGAGCCGAGGCTTACGCTTTTGACACCTTGCTGTTGCAGTGATACACGCTTTAGAAGTTCTATGTCAATAGCTGACAAAGCCTCTTCTGCTGTTGCAAGTTTTACCTTATAAGGAATTTCTGTCGACATTCCCCTTGGAAATTGCAATGTTTGTTTTGCGTTATGCTTGTAACCACTAACAGGTAAGCAATCAATCTTATATGTTGCTGTACGCAAATAACATTCTTTGTCCTCAACACTGAGTGCAAGCCATTGCTCTAACAGACTGTCGTTATGACAGCCTGTTAGAATTTCATCAGCTTCGTTTACGGTTATGTATGTGTCTGTTCCTACTATAATCATAATCAGTCACCTGCAACAGGAGTAAGTACAGCAAATGGATAACGTGTGTTCTCATCTTGATTCAAAGCTGTAACAGGATTAGGCAACTGCCAACCAAGACGCATTACACATCTAAGTGCAACCATATCCTGCTGTGCAAGATTATAAATTATATTGCCTTCGCCATCACTGATAACAGCCTGATCAAGCACCTTGTAAGTCATATCCTGACGAATTGAGTAAACAGCCTGTGAAAAGTCACCGCCAAGCAGTAGAGCTTGTGTTTTATCCCATGAACTATTTTTCACATAGTTGATAGGCTGTGCGTAAAGTGTTGCAGGAGTATCTGCGGTAAGTCCGGGTTGGAATAGCAAGCCACCATTTTTATCACGCAACCCTCTGAGCGTGGATTTGTTGGAAATGTCACCTGCAAAGCCTGTTACATCAAAGCCGTCTTCTTCGACTTTACCCATAAGCAAATTAATGTCATCCGCAATATCTGTTCCTGTACCGCTTGCTATAACATTACCTGCTGCAATAGCACTTAGTACTATACCTTCTTCCCAGCTTGCCGGCTTATTCTCACTAAAGAAAACAGCAGCATCAATAACCTTTGCAAATGCTTCGACAATAGATGGTTTTAATTCTGCCCAAATATCATATTCTGCATCATCAAGTACAGCTTCGGGGATGGGAATAATAACTGCGATTTCCTCAGCGGTGATAAATTTATTCTTCCACGCTGCCGCTGATACAGCTTTCAAACCATTGTCACCATCAACAAAGCCTGCAACCGGTAACGCCGACAAGATAGGTAGTTTACGCTGCTTAGATGTCATATTAGGCAACTTACGCATAAGACTGAGTGCAGCTGATGACTGTCTGATAGCTGTAATAACTTCTTTTGATTCTTCAACAGGAATTAACGCTTCTGCGTCACTTCTTGTAATAATGTTACTTGTATTTGGCATAATTAATAACTCCTTTTATTTCTTATAATGTCATTCATAGTTTTGTGTGTACCACTACCTGTACCGGCAGGATTGTAAGGTGCATAAGGTTTGCTGTCCTGCTTTATTATCACTGCAGGAAATTCCTTAGCAGCTACTTCCACCGCTTCTTGCAAGCCTGTAACCGTACCGTCATCAGCAACAGTAATACCATTTCGGTCAATGACCTTAGCAAGTAGTTTGGTATCATAGCCTTGTAGTGCCTTTAACTCAGCTGAAATAATTTTGTCATTTACAGCTGACGCCCTAGCTTGCATACTGTTGTTGTATGCTTCTACACGCTGTACTACATTGCCAAGTTCTTCATCATCTGCAACACCAAAAATGATTTTTAAAGCCTTTTCATATGATGTGTTAGTAGCCTTTAAAGCTTCCAGCTCGGTGTTATTTTCTGCATCTAAAGGTTCAGTTTGTGAATTTGGGTTAGAGTTGCTTGGATTAGCAGGTTCTTTTTGTGTGCTTTGTTTTGTTGGTTCGTTTTCCATTATATTACCTCCTAAATTTGATTTAGCCTAAAAATAGGCAATATAAAAAGCCCCCAAATGGGAGCTTAATGACTAAATTGATTTGTATTTAACTATATACCGTTTAAACACCGTTTAAATTCGTTTAATTTTGATTTTTATTTTGTTCTGGTGTAATTTTACCTTTTTTATAAAAAACTATACAAGGCAATTAAAGTGGCAAAAATCCCACCTGTTATTTTGATATATACCTAAAAAGTTAGACACTTTTAGAGGTGGTTTTTTGTAAAATCTGCAAGTCTATTTTCAGATTCTTCGTCCATCGTATTAACGAACTTTTACCTCATTAATAAACAGTTATTTATCTATAAGTCCAAATTCCTCGAGAGTCTTTTTAGCAGAATACGCATTATATCTTTTCCAATCTATTTCTCCGTCAAAAGGTAAATCATCAAACTCCTCTTGACTATAAGGCTCAGCATATTTCAAATCTCTCTTTAACTCATTAATTTTACTATCATTCAACCAGTCTGGTAAATGTGTATTTGAATCCATATTTACTTCCTGCATTTATACATTCCTCCGTAAATCGTGTAATTATAACCTTTAACTCAGCTTTCATATCTGTGCTTAATCCCTCAATATTCAATTCACTAAGAGTTTGGTAGGTATAATCTCCAAATAAAGGTTGCTTTAATTTTTCGTTAAGAAAAAGATTATATGCTTTTTTATCAGATTTATCTGTAACAGAAAAATTATAACAATTAGCATTATTGCCGGTAGCGGTAATACTAAGCATTTTATCTCTATTGCAGAACTTTAAAATATCAACAATACTAAAAGTTTCGCCACTTGGGTGATTATGAAAGGCGTGATATGGTACATCGGGGTTTTTAATTTTTACATTACCAATTCCCCCAATAGTATAACCACCGATTTGTTGCATATCTTGGTTATATACAGCGGAAATTTCTAAACCTAATTTTTGCTTTTTTGCCTCTATAAGTAAATCTTTATTAGCTTGTTGATACTTTAAATTAAGTTTATCACTATCAAAGATATTAAGTTTAGGTATATTATTGATATTTTTTTGAGTTATTTCTTTATAATATGGATTATTATCTTTAAAATTAATTATACCACTTTTATCTGAATTAGCAACAGATTTTCGTAAAGTTCTGTAATCTTCCATCAAATCCAAATAACGTTGAGAATTAGCAGATTTCATCCTCTGCCAACCTGCAAAGGTCTTTGGTGCTTGGTCAGGAAGATAACGCTTAACGTCCTCGTACTGTCTACGGCTTGCATTACGCTTACGTTTGACAGCTTGTTCAGCTGCATACGCTTTACGTTCTTTATCAGAGCGAGTATCTTCAAATGGCTGCATACTTTTTCTACTGAACTCCGCAAGCTCATCAAGAGTATAGGCATTCGCAGGGAATATAGCAAATCTATGTCTGCAATTAGGGTGAACAGTGTCGTACCCATCAACAAAGACTGTATCATATATGTATGGGAATAATAGTGGGTTTCCATTCTTATCCTTATATTTGCCGTTTGCTGCCTCTTTGGTTGTAGCATACACTCTGCCTTGGTACATTGCACAGACTTCACAGGTGGGGTAGTGACTTGTCATTCGTACTAAATCATAGCCCCACGCATTACCCTGCACAAGCTGTGCTGTGTTCTGCGTTTCTGCTGTGGTGGTTCGTGCAACCATTGTGGCGTAATCCTTAATATTATGCTCCGTACCATTCGCATATTTTATTGAGGTAATATTATTGTTTGTCAGATTAGTCTCAAGCTCTTTCTGCATTTCACGAACAGTTTGACCTGTTGTTAGCTTTTTAGCTGTTGCCGAAAGAACTGCTTGCCTTACATAGTCATCACATCTTCTGCCAACCGTAGCGATAGCTTGATTAAGCTGTGAGGTTATATTATCAACTATAATATTTATCTGATTGGTGTTTAAGCCACTCATTAGGTTATATGAACTTGGTGCGTTTTTATCAACAGCTATATCCTGCATCAGCTTATCAAGACCAATTCTGTAATTACTCTTAACTAATTTCTGCACCATTTCGTCAGATGATTTCTGCAATGCTTTTATTTGTTCATCCACTTGACTAAGCAATGAGCGTTCATAAGCTGTAGCGTTGCCGTGTGAAGTTTTTTGCTTAATTATTTTTATAAGCTGAGCTTCAGCTTTTGTATATAGCTTTGCAAGTGCTTGCTCATATGTCAGCTTTGCCATTAGAATTCTTCCTCAAATACTGTTTCAGGCTCCAACGGTGGCACACTTCCTGCACTATTTTCAAGTGTATCAGCTCGTATCATCTCAAGCTCAGTATCAACATCAGAAGATGACATATTATCCATCCTTTGTATAGCTGTATATTGGCTAAGTGTAGGCTTGCCTCCTGTGCGTACATTTGCAATCTCTGCTTCTTCAGCAGGGTCAGCCGGTAATCCATCATTCCATTTAATTGTGATTTCTGCTGGTTTAATATCCACACCCTGCATACTAGCAAGTACAGATAACAGCTTTTTAACAGGTGTATCATATCTGTTTGTGATTCTGCGAGCCTTTGCGAGTGGTGACATCATTAGTCTTCGTAGTGCTGAACCACTTGGAACATCACCTGTTTTGTTGCTGAGGTCGCCAAGCAAGGCACTACCCATTTCAGAAATAGTATACAGCTGATTTATTATCAACTCTATTTGCTTGAAATTAGCTTCCATACCTGCATCCCACGTGAGATACTCAGGCTTAGGGTCTTTATCATCATTGCGTGGGTAATAATCGCCAATCTTTAGTATCCACTGACCCGTTATCTCGTCCATTTGCAAAGCTGATTGTGGTCCGGTCATACTTGGTTGGGCAAACTTATCAAGCACTTTGCTTATTTGGCTGATACGCACCATAAGTTCGGATATAAGACTGTCGACACTGCGATAATCGTCAAGTCCAAATATGCGGTCTGATGTAATCAGATTGCTTATACGGTACACCGGACAGGAATTGAGATACGTTTGTATTTTCATCTCCTTTTTCTTTGTGAGGTCTTTAACTATCTTAAAATCCGACATAGATTTACCTGACAACAGGTAGTTACGTTCTTCGCACTCAGCTGGATTATCAGGATTATGTATCTGTACCTTTAATCCATATGTTTCGGTTTTACTGTCAATTATGTAAATAAAACCAAATACGTGATACTTAAATCTTCGTATATTGATTTCATCAACTATCGGAAACCAAAGGGCAGGGCTTACAACATCAACATTGCCGTCAGAGGTCAACATTATTATGCTGTCACCATATCTTGAAATATCCAGAGCCGATGTATACAGCTTATCAATCAATTCTGTATAAATCACTATATCATCTATAACAGTTTGCTTAGTGTCATCAGCAACCGTTATATTTGGTTTCTCACCAAACGCAAGGTCAGCAGTTTTCAAACTAATGAGTTTTTGATAATTGACTATTGTTGCATATGATACAACTTCGCCAAAGTTACCAATTACACGCTCGATTCTTCTAAATTGCTCTTTATATACATCATAGTGCTTATCTTCAAACAATGCACGATTTTCCCTGTATCTTCGCAAACGGTTACGGGTGCACTCCGGCGGAAAAGGTTTCCCTATATCCAACCAAGATAAATCCGTAAGCATAATAATCACCTCCTAAGATTGACAACACCAACCCCACTGTTTCGGTGCAGTACGGTGTAACAAAAATAACGTATATCATCCATTGCATGGTCATGTTCCTTAACCGGTTTATCTTCACCGGTTTTCTCTGCGTGTTTTGTATCCCAAATATATGACACAAATTCAGCAAATGTATTTTCACAGCAGTCATTGAATAAAATTCTGCTATTTTTGATACAGTCAGATGTGTAGCGTATACCGTCAAGCACATCATTATTTGCAGGAATTACATTGTATCTGCCTTTACGTCTAATAAGAGTAATAAAACTGGCTGCCGATGGGTCGACTATAATACTTGTTATATGTAAGCCATTCGTTAACTTTTCAAGTTCTTGATAATACTCTTCATCTGTTTTCTGATGTCCTTTTTTACGTCCGTCATAATAATACTCTCTGATTCTGTACCAAATGTTTCCTGATTTTCCCCAAAGTCCTGCTGAAAACGGATTTAATGTACCATAGTCAATGCTTACAAAATATTGTGAGTAATAACGATTTTCAGTTTTAACAATATGCTTTTTCTTATCAAACATAGGATAGATAAGACCTTCAGCAGCTACCCAAAGTCCTAAGATATAACGCTCATAGAATGTACCACTGTACATACTTTGGTATCGTTCCTTAGTTTCTGCTGACAAAGTTAGATTGTCATTCATTGTAAAATGCAGATGTAATGCTTTCTTCTCTTTTGCTTTTTCATCATCCTTGCCAAGCCATTCCTCATAAAACCAATGATATGGAGTATCAGGGTTACAGTTAAACCAAAATTTTGCACCTTGTACAGAACAACGACCCGTTGCCTGATTGACAAATGGCTGTGGCATAAGAGCGACCTCATCAAGAAGTACACCTGCAAGTGTAATACCTTGAATGAGGTCTTGAGAGCTTTCGTCCTTACCACCGAAGATATAGAAGCTGTTTTGTATGCCGTTTTGCTCAATAACAATTACATTCTCAGAGCGTTTGTCTTTAATTTTAAAACGCTGACGTATCATCTGCAGAAGTGGTGTTATTACATTTCTTCTGCAAGAGCCTACTGTTTTGCCACATATAGCAAAGTTACATTCGTTGAAGTTGCTCATTGCCCACAGCACAAAACTTAGACTCATACTCATTGTTTTACCACTACGGATAGAGCCATCAGCAATGATTGCATCATACTTCGCAGAGATAATTGGGTTTGCCCACCAAGTAAGCACCTGTAATTGCTTTTTGCTAAAGGTTTTAAACTTACTCATCTGAGAAAACCTCCTTACTTGATTGCTTTATCGCATCAAGTAGTCCATCATCAGAGGCAACAACCTCGGCTGGCTTAAAGTATTCTGCGTATAGCCTAACAGCCTGCATATTACCTTTAATGCTCTCATCAACAACTGTATTGCGTACAGCTGTAAGCTCAGAGGTTTTATATTTTTCAAGCACAGCATTAAGTTTTTTCTTAAAATCCCTTGATTTTAGTACACCATATGCATTAACAATACTTTCTAAATCTTCAACAATATTAAATTCAGATTTTGTGTTCGTAGTCTTAAGCAAAATCTCAAGGGTGTCTAGTGATTTTTTTCTTCTCATCCTTTCACCTCATAAAAAGACATAGCTTCGCCATCAGACAGCAACAATGCCGGCAGTGTACAAAGCTATGTCGGCAACCTCCACAGCAGGGGACGAATCAACCTTGTGCTTACAGTTGCGTTTGTAAGTATTATGTATTTTAATTCGTAATATCTTATGTTGCTATGTCTTATAAGTCATAAAGCCTCTATAAATGACACAGTAACTTTTGTTTTAGTTTTTGCAATATTCAGTTCAATAACTGCTCTTTTTTGCCTGCGTTTATAACTGATTAAACTGTCTTTAAACTCCAGCAAAATACCCTTTAAAGGTATCAATTGCCCATTTTCAAATTTAACCAAAGAAGCGGAGCGTAACATATCTATCCTGCGTACTGTCATTATTTCCTCATCCGTTAATGGGGTAGGAGATTTGCCACCACCAAGTAAGCGGACAACATATGGTAATTTGCATATACAGTAATAATCAGACCACTTGTAGTCTAGCTTTATAAAGACATACCCTGTAAATATAACATCAAGTTGATTATGCCATATGCCTTTTTGTCTAATCTGTTTTTCTAACAGTGGTACAAGCACCTTATATCCTTGCTGTTCCAGTCTGTTTTTAACTTCTATTTCTTTACCCGTGCTGACTTGCAGTACATACCAACGTTTACTCATATGACTTCTCCTTCGCCTCTGCACGTTGTTTGTTGATTTCTTCCAGTAATTCACCATACAGTTTAGGGTTATTTTTTCGGAGGTTTTCGTAAAGCAAAGACTGGTTGTTTTCAAGAGCAATAAGCTCATCGGATTTAACATCAGTATCAATCTTTTTCTTGTACGCAACTGCACGTGCTAGAGCTGTAGCATTTGCAATTATAGTTTCAGGCTTTACATCTTGCCAACTATCTTCACTTACAAGTGATAATGCCTCAAACGCTTTTTGGCTTGCCAATCGCAATATTGCTTGCTTAACATTTTTTATCCCTCCACAATGGTTATTTTCGGTGTTACCTCTACTATAAATGCTGCTTGTATCTTCTTCATCAGCTCGTCCATAGCCTCTTGTGTATCAATCTTGTTTACTTCACATATTGTTTTAAACTGTTGCCAGATTGCTGATTCCATAAGAAGATAAGCATACTCCTGTGCTTGTGGCTCTGTCATATTTGCAATAGTTATCAGATTATCAATATCCTTTTGGTAGTTAATACCCTTACACTTCTTAGCAACCAGCTTGGCTGTTTTGTTATCTAAATGCATAGAGGATATAACTTCATCAACTGTTGTATCAGCTACAAAATTACCCTGCCATATACCAGCTATCAACCTTTTAGCCGGGGCGGTAAGTTCTGACTTGGTTGTTACCTTAACCATATCGTTATATACTGTACCAAAAATTTGTGGTAAAAGGCTTTCAAGTGTAATTTTAACACTTTCGCTAACGGTAGCTTGTAACTTGCTGTCCGTACCTTCGTATTTAACAGACTTATATTTGGTGTTTGCAAGGTCTTCCTGTACTGTCTTGAGTAAGTCAGCTTCAATAATGTCGGCTTCTTGTTTCAAAGTTGTAATCTCGTCTTTCAAGCAAGCAAGTCTATCAATCTTCTTTGCGATGTTATCCTGCTTTGTTTTTAATGCAGCCAAATTTTCAATCATCACAAACCACCGCCTTATGTATTTTAGCTGCACAATCACGGCAAATATCAATACCCATTACATTTTTTACATTTTCTGCGTTACCACAAAAGTGACAGGTCTGGGTGTGCTTTTTAATTACAATTTCTTCACCACGCTGTTCAATATCAATAGCATTTCCGGAAAAAATCCCAGACTCTGTTCGTAATTGCTTCGGAAGTGTAATACTACCGTTTTTATTGACCTTTTTACTTAACATATCAATTCCTCCAGTTTCTATATTATTCTCCCCACTCTGCATTATCGGGCTTGTGACCGTTCATAAAATCTTATTTCTATGAGCTGCATTAGGTAGCGGAAATTACTCCGCTAATACTTAAACATTCGCTGTACTCAGCCAATTTTAAGAATTCTCTTTATCCTCGTAATACTTAAGACGTTCTCTTAATTCTGCTGCTTGGATTGCAACCATATTTAAAATTAATACTTCACAATCACAGTCAAAACTACAACTTTCGCCCTTTCTAACATTTTCTGCTGTACAGAAACAACCTTTTCTAGCTGCTAATTTTGCAATATATTCACACAAGTTTACATCCTTTTCGCCATCAGTATAAGCTAAAACAATCTCTCCGTCATTAACTCGTGCAAAATTAAGCATAGCTTCGTAGTCAGTTGTTGGTTCATCTGTTATTACTTTTCTAAGCTTCTTTAACATTTTTTACCTCCTGATTTAGACAATCTTTTATTGTAATATCACTGCAACAATCATTATCTGTGTTGAACTTCACATATCTTTAACCGCCTAAGTGATTCTTAAGTATTCATTTTTCCTCTAATAATATTTCTATACGTTCGTTATTTTTAATTAGATGTTTTTTTAGTCTGCTAAAAGATGACCAGTATGGAGAGTAAGTTGTATATGTGTATTTTTTCTTGAGTTCTTTTTGTCTTTCCTTTCTTTTTGTTATCTTATCAAGTTCTTTCTGCTTGATAACACAATGCTTTGAAGAAGACATAAATTTTCTTCTAATTTCACAATCACTTTCTATCCATTCAAATTTGAATTTACCGTTTATATAAACAACAATGTAGAGTTTCATTTTTTCTCTAACTGTAAAAAGTGTTAATTTATATCCATCAGCCTCTAATTTAACTAACTCCCCGAAAAGTAATAGCTTTTCTTCCACTTCCTTCCATTCATCATTAGTCATAATTTTCATACTCCTGTTCGTTTGGGTCAACTATGTTTGAGCCGACTACGTATTTCATAATCAATGCAAAACTAACAACAAACACTGCTAACGCAAGAAGTACTGCCCCAAGTGCACATAAAATTATCTGTATCATAATTTATCACTCTTGTAACGTTTCTGTAACACTTGTACCTCTTGTGGTTGGAGTCCTGTAGCTTCATACTCAGCAAGTTTACGCATACAATCTGATAATTTAGGGTGGTATACATTAATCTTGCCGTGGTCTAGAATCTTTGTGTACCAACCATCCCATTCCTGTGATTTCATATACTGACCACACTTCTGTGGATTATTTACACATCGGGTGTTGCATTGTTTTTCACAATAATAACAACAGTAGTTGCCGTGCCTTTTATCACAGTTAAAAATTTCGCATTCTTTTGTCACCTGAACTTCCATAACATTCATCCTTTCACATATAAATTCTCCACTCTGCATTGCCGGGCTTGTGACCGTTTCGGTGATTAACACCAAAGCTGCATTAGAGTGATTGTCCCCAACAAAGGGGACAATCTTTAATAAAAGAAGGATGTAAAAAATAAGTTGTACTCTAATTAAATATAGTTTAAAGCTGTTTTAGGCTACTTTTAAATTGATTTTCATAGCCTTTGCCATAGCTACCAATCCTGCGTAGCTTATATCTTGATTGTCTACTGCGTTACTGTATAAATTCTGTGTACCTCTAATCCCTTGCTCAGAACGAGCAATTTTGAGCATAAGCTCAATTTCTTTTTTCTTTCCTGTAAATGCAGGATAAAGAAGTTCTATATCGTGTGATACGATTTCAGAAGTGTGCCGGATTGTTTTCAGTTTAGTTCTGCTTATAATCTGTGCGAATGCTGCACGTCCACTATGTAAATTTGTATATGTATCTTCATTTCCTACCATACACACACCAATCTCGGGGTATGCATCGAAGAATGAACGTATTGTTTCTATTGTTTTTATTGGCAAATGCTGTGCTTCATCAATAATAAGGACTTTACGCTCACCACTCAAACGGTTTGCAATTCTCAGCCACATATCATCTTTTCTTCCTGTCTGAAGCCCTAACTGTAAACAGATATACTTTAAAAGTGCTGTCACACTTGATATGCAGGGATTAACCATAATGTATATTGCTGTATTGGGGTAATCTTCTTTGTATTTCTTACAAGCCATTGTTTTGCCTATGCCTGCATCACCGCATTCTATTGCGATACCACCTTTAAGATGGCAAAGCCTTATAGTGTTATATACACTCTGGCTTATTGATGTAGGTACATAACCGCCTGATGCAAGTGTATTTGTAACTTCTTTTTCGGCTTCAAGATTTGCAAATATTTCTTTAAGTTTTTCTTCAAACTTTGCAACATCACCTGAATAGCTACCTTTTAGATATTGATTTACCACAGCAGGACTGTAACCTATATTTTTTGCTGCCGCTGACTGCGAACCACATTTCTTAATGTAAGCTAATAATTCTTCTTTTAACATCAATATTCATCCTTTCTTTTCTCTGCATTTTTTATCATTCTGCTTATATCAACAATGACCTCCTCAGCTCCAACAGCCATATCAATCTCATTGTATGTCTTTTCATCAGCACGCTGTATGCTGAGTACAGCTGTATTTCGAGGTGTTTCCTTACGCTTATTGTTTTCAACCTCACATAGCACAATATCTAATGCGGTTTTGCTACCTAGGGCAACCACACGATTAGCTTTAACGCTATCTCTAACAATACGTTCTTGTCTACGTACTTCACGCATAGCGTTTGCAACTGTTTCTTTATCTGCACCATACTCAAGTACTGTTTCATCTGCACATTTTGCCGTAGTTATAAACCTATCCTCCAAGTCATATACTCTTACGCTTGCCAAATTTTCAGGGTCATACCTTACATATACTTTCTTACCTTGCCAATTTAGAAGCAAATCATCGTTAATATATTCAAGTCGCTGTCCTGCTACTGTTATATAGACGCCTCTTCGACTTACCTTGTGAGGACGAGTTGTTCTTAACATCATCAACCACAAATCTTCTTCAGAGGCTACACGTTTTTCTTTCAAATGTTTAGCATAAACCTCATTTCGTATTAAACCTTTGTCAGCTTGTACCGGACCATTGTATTCTTGATAGTTAAAGTTGTAGTTAAGCATATCCTCAACGATGTGTGTAAATTCAACCTCGTCAATGATATCGCCATCCTTGAGAATTTTCTTTAGTCTTTCAGGTCGCTCTAATATATTACCGCCGGTATATGTATCAAACAGTCTTGAAAGTCTATTTTTAACATCTTCAAATCGTCTTTCAATAGTCTTTGCACGGGCATTTCTTACAATAGCGTTTGTCATATTAATTCCAAGCCTTTTAAATATTGGTGGTGGCTCTATTTGTTCTCTTTGCGACTTTTTCTTTCTGTGACCTAAACCGCCTACATCAGAAGTTAAGAATTCACGACCATTATCTACATATACGTTTTTGGGTATCCCATACTTGATGATACCTTTTCGCAAAGCGTATAAAGTAGCTTGTGATGATGGATTATCTGTAATATATACGCCTGTAAATATTCCTGACCTTGCATCCATAAAAGCTGTAAGATACATTCGCTTTGGCTTATTATTATCACCGCTGACAAACACATCAAAAGTGTGGTTGTCAGCTATCCAGTAGTCATTACTTTCCATATTTTCATACTCACGTCGTATGTAAAAGCCATATTTATCTTTGTACGCTTTTTCACCTTCACGAGCGTACGTAGCAACCGGAGCTGGTACATCACTATCCAGATGTCTGTAAAAAGTAGTATAGTTGGGTAACGGCAGTAACTCAGGGTGTTCTTGTTCTGCCCACTGTCTTGTATAGTCATAACACGCTTTTATAGGATGTTGTGACTCATCAAGATAGTAGTACAAAAACGCTTGCCACAGATTTTCGTCTATATAGCTGATACCTCGCCTTTTTAGACCTCTGCCGTCCACTAAATCAGCAACATTACCGGCCTTATATATTTTTTGTTTACGATAAAGTATATCAATTGATATTTTAACCGGATACTTATCTGCATATTTAGCAACGAAAACTTTGTTAGCTTCAGTTTTACTGCCGTTATATTCACTTATAAACCGTTTCCAATCGGTTAATATCTCAATCCAAATAGATACCTGTTTCCTTTGTTCTTCTGTAAGCTCTTCATAGTTCAGATTTTTAGATAAGCACTGTTTATCGTTTGTTTTAGACATTAGGTAATCAGGTAAGGGTATTTTATTATCTTGATACCATTTGATTTGTTTAGGAACTGGAAGTTCTGATAAAGGTATCTTATACTTGTAACCATTATATTTATTAGGTACTCTTTCAGTAGAGATTTTTCCGTCTTTTGCAAGTCTTTTAACATATCTTTCGCTACAACCTTTTATTTCTGCAAACTCTTTAGTTGTAAGGTAATACATATTTTCACATCCTTTTGACCTGTCATCATCAGAGCAGGGAGGTCATTTCCTACTGACCGCCTTGTGGCGGTTTCGACTATTTATATTTTTCAAGTCTTTTTGCCTGTCTTATATCTTTGCCTACAAAATTCATAACAACATATTCTCCCATTATTCTTGAAACAAGTCTTGATGAATAGAGCTTTTCGAGTTCTTCAAAATCAAGATTTGTATTTATTATTGTTGGCTTATTGCTTATCAGCCGTGCATTTATTATGTTGTACACAGTTGTTCTTGTAAAAGATGTTTGAAATTCCGTTCCTAAATCATCAAGTATAAGTAAGTCGCACTCATTTAAGGTTCCTAATGTATTTTGACTTTCAGTCTTTCCGAAATGTTCATTTTCAATTTTTGTAATTATGTCCGGAGTAGAGCAATATATTACACCAAAACCACTCTCAGATACTTGTCTTGCTATCGCCATAGATAAATGTGTTTTTCCAAGTCCTGTATTGCCACGCATAAGAATATTTCTTGAACCAATATTGAATGTATTCGCATATTTTTTGCAATAATCAAAATACTTACCGATTTTCTCACGCTCTGAGAACTGTTCGTTATTTTGTCTTTTATTACTGTAATAATCTAAACTAAAAGTCAAGAACGTAGAGAATTTGAACTGTGAAAGATTATTAAGATTTTTGCAAGCTATCTCTTTAAGTAATTGTTTATAACAGCTACATATCTTACCATCTATATTGCCCTTATCCTCACATTTGTTACATTGATATTGAGGTTCAAGGTCTTTTGCCGATATACCAGCATTTGTGTATACTTCATTAAGCATAGCCTGTGTTTTCAAATTTTCCTCTTTCAACTTTTCCAATGCAGATTTTAAATCAATTTTCTTACTGAGCATTGTTCTTGTTACTTTTGTAAGAGTAGAAGATAACTCTGCTTCAAGATGTTTTGCATCAGGGTGTTCCTTATAAAGCTGATTTTTTCTTTTATCTGCATCTCTAAGAGCGTTATTTCTACGTTCTTGCATAATTCTGTCAGCTTCTATGTACACATTTTTATCATATCCCATATCATATTCACATCCTTTTCGACCTGTCATCATCAGAGCAGGAAGGTCATTTCCTGCTGACCGTTACAAAATTCTTCCAAATATGTTAATATATGTACGTGAGCCTGCTTCTCTTAGAGAGGAGGTAGTTAAATGAAATATAGAGTAAAAGAACATAAGATTTATACTTCTAATAGCGATAAAGTGAGAAGTATGACTCATAACGGTTTCCGCTTACAATCTGTCGCATATTTTGTGAACGGAAACGGTATTCAAAGCTATGTTTTAATAAAAAACAGCTTATAAAAAGATGAAATGAGATAATTTAATTTTTAAAGATTAGCAGGCTCACACCACACAGAGTCTATCTCATCAGTGCAGGTAGACCACCTCCTGCAGACCGTCACAGTCATTATCTGTGGCGGTTTCGATATTTTTCACGGTTTCGTTTCTGCTTTTCTAGCTCTATTACAGTAATTATAGTTACTATACCGAATGATAGCTTCATTATTGATTCATAGTAATTACTGTTACCAATCTCAAAAATTACCGTTACAACCGTAACGATGCCACCTAGTATTCCAATTATTTTGTTTCTATTGTCCCAAAAGAAGAACAGAACGCTCAATATATAAATCATATATACCACCCAAATGCTCTGCTTATGAATTCGTGATACGCAGACTGTAAGTCAACATAATAATTACCGGTATGTGGTTCTCCTTGATAATCTAGATACCAGACTACAGCTTTGTTAGGGTTATTAGGTTCTGTTGCAATCGCTAATACAACTCTGTCTTTGTGCTGAGCTATAACTACATAGCCATTGATATTATCACCTAGTCTGGAACGTATTTTTAAGCTGTCTTGCATTGTTGTTCCTCCTCACCAAGTAATTCATATATGCTGCAGTTCAAAGCCTTAGCTATTTCAGCAGCTACCGGCAATGTCATCGTTTTTGTTCCTCTTTCGATTTGAGCAAGCATTGACCTGCCTATCCCAACACGTTCCGCTAATTCTGTTTGTGTAAGTCCTAAATTTGTGCGAATTTTTTTGGTGTTTTCTCCAATATTCATATTTTTTCCTCCTATAATTGTTTTTTGATTGTTTTGTGTTGTTTACTGTGGTAACATTAGATTATATTTACTATGGTAACTATTATACTTTACAAATGTAACGTAGTCAAGAATTATACTTTACATTTGTAAAGTTTGGAGGTTTTTACAAATGTTTAAAGATATATTCAAACAACTTATACAAAACAGTGGTTTATCTTCGTATCAAATATCAAAAGACACAGGAATATCAGAATCATTAATCAGTCACTGGAAAAGTGGTCGTCAGCTACCTAAATATGACAGTTTAAACGTGTTAGCTGATTATTTTAATGTTAGTGGTGATTATTTGTTAGGACGCACTGACAATCCTGAATCACATATAAACAAAAGTAACATTGTAAACTTAGTTCCATTAAATCTTGAACATCGACATAAGCAGTACAGCGAACCTAAAAAACCACAAATCAACCTACCGTTGTATCCTCAACCTGCCAGTGCCGGCACAGGTTTATATCTGTTTGATGCTGAACCAGTAAAGTGGATAACTATACCAAAAAATGAACTGTCGAAAAAAGCCGATTTTATCATTCTGGTACGGGGGGAGAGTATGTTGCCTATGTACGCTGATGGAGATAAGGTGTTTGTTGAAAAAACTTCCTCTATACTAGAAGGAGAGATAGGAATTTTTATAGTGAATGGCGAGTCATATATAAAAAAAATGGGAAAGTGCGAACTCATATCAATTAATCCTAACTATGACAATATCCCTCTAAGCGAATATACTGACTGTAGATATGTGGGAAAAGTTATAGGCAAGGTTGAGGAATAAATATTATAAATTAACGAATATTTATTCATATCTTTTTTCATTATCAGAACAAAACACAAAACTTTGGCAAAAAGAAAAAAATCGCATAACAATGGGACGAGGAACAAGTTCCCCTAAAAATATTTTTTAGTTCCCCTTGTTCCCCTTAAAAAGTAAATTTTCAGATACACAATATTTACGTTAAAATAGCTTATTAAAGCGGTTTTAAAGCGTTTTAAAAGATATTTAAAAGAATCGGTTAACAACAGAAAAAAGTAAAATAATACAAGTATTTTATTGACTTGTAGTTGCAAATAAAATACAAAAAAATAGCCGATTTTAAGATGTAAAAAAAATTAACATCTTAAAATCGGCTTTATTATGCGTTTTTTTCGTATTTAATTGTTTATAACGCTTTCTAACGGGTAAAACTTATTTTTTGTATTCTATTTGAAAACTTACAATATTATAAGTAACTTAGTATAAAATCCTCGCAAAAGCGAGGATTTATTGAGCAATCAATTTTAATTTATTTTGTAAATTGATTGCATTATTTAAGCCATTGCTTCTATTCTCTTTTTGCGTAGCTCTTTGTTTTGTTTTTGTGTTTTTATAACCTTCATTCGTGAAAATTCCTCTCTTTCCATTTCGTCCAGAGCATTGGTTATAAATTTTACATTTTCTTCAAAACGTGGAATCATAATATTTTTAAGAGCATTTGCACGTCGCTGAGTAGTTTTTATAGCCACAGCAAGTCTGTAAACGCTATTTTCAATCTCGGCAAGATTTGCGGTAAGCTTTTTAACCTGTACAAACTTAAATCTTGCATTATCAAGAACATTGTTGGTAGCGTACATTCCATAGTCAAGTGGTAGCACACTATCATCACAGTTTATTGTAACAATAGGAATTTCTACACCCATTACACTTCTGTATGTAAGCTGAAGTGTATTTTCTACAGGTATGGAATTTGCCCTTGCACTGTTAAAGCCTAGTGTTATGTTTGCGGTTTGTAGACTTAAATAAGCCTCACTGTACGCATTGTCAATCTTGCTTTGAATTTCGTTAGCCTTGTCTATAAGAGTCATCATTTCTCTTATGAGGATATTTCGTTTTTTATCCATAAGGTCGTAACCAACCTTGGCAAGAGCCAATGACTTTTTTGTATTGATTAAATTACCTTTTGTTGCAACAGCATTATTTGCCATTTTCTCTCACCTACCTTTAAGCAAAGACTATTTCAGAGTTAGTTGTTGTTTTCAACAGGTGACTTTTCTGCCTCTTTCTCCTCGATATTCTCAATATAATGAGCATTAAGAGTTTCATCGTCTACACGGTCAAGCTCATTTTTAGGTAGGTGCGAAAGCAATTCCCAACCTAAATCAAGACTTTGTTCGATAGTTCTGTTTGCTTTGCTACCTTGATTGACAAATCTTTCCTCGAACAGCTTACCGAACTCAATGTATTTTTTATCAACAGGAGAAAGTTCTTCTTCACCAATAACAGATGAAAGTGAACGAGCATCCATTACTTTTGCATATGATGCAAACAGTTGGTTTGCAAGTGCCTGATGGTCTTCTCTTGTAAAGCCCTTACCGATACCGTCCTTCATAAGACGTGAAAGTGATGGCAGTACAGAAACAGGAGGATAAATACCCTGTGCCTGCAAGCTTCTGTCAAGAACTATCTGACCTTCTGTGATGTATCCTGTAAGGTCTGGTATAGGGTGAGTAATATCATCATTAGGCATAGTAAGAATAGGAATTTGAGTAACTGAGCCTGTTTTTCCTTTTACCATACCTGCACGTTCATATAATGAAGCAAAGTCTGAATAAAGATAACCCGGAAAGCCTTTTCTGCCTGGAATTTCACCCTTTGATGTACTAAACTCACGCAAAGCTTCTGCATAAGATGTCATATCTGTCATAATAACAAGAACGTGCTTGTTTTGCTCAAAAGCAAGGTATTCAGCTGTAGCCAAAGCACATTTTGGTGTAAGAATACGTTCAATAATAGGGTCATTTGCAAGGTTTAGGAACATTACAACTCTCTGCAATACTCCCGATTCCTCAAAACTCTTTTTGAAGTAATCAGCAACATCATTTTTAACGCCCATTGCAGCAAATACTATAACAAAGCCCTGCCCTGCCTCATCAGCAATTTTTGCCTGTCTTACAATTTGAACTGCAAGCTCATTATGGCTCATACCTGAACCCGAAAAGATAGGCAATTTCTGACCACGAATAAGTGTCATAAGTGTATCTATTGTAGAAATACCTGTGTTGATATAGTTCTGCGGATAGATACGAGAAACAGGGTTAATAGGTGAACCGTTGATGTCATATTTTTTATCCGGAAAAACTTCACCGAGTCCGTCAATAGGTTCACCGGAACCGTTGAACACTCTGCCGACAATTTCAGGTGACAAAGGAATTTCCATAGGGTGACCTGTAAGTCTTGTTCTTGTATTTTCAAGTGAGATTGAACGTGTACCTTGAAAAACCTGAACCACTACACGCTCACCCTCCATAGTAACAATTCTGCCTCTGCGAACAGAACCGTCATCTAAACGAATGTCCACAACCTCATCGAAGAAAGCATCTTTTACTCCGTCGATAACTATAAGTGAACCGTTTATTTCTTTAACGCCCACATAATCTATAATCATTGGTGTTTACCTTCTTTCAATGAATTTAGCCGTTAACTGCGGTAATTTCCGCAATTTTTTCGTCTATATCTTTTATATATTCGTCAAACATTTCAAGCTTTTTGTTTGGAATGTCGTATTTCATTTTCAGCAGTTTATCAAACAAGCCTTTTTCGATAAGTCTGCTTATAGGAATATTTGCACTTACCAAATGTTTTGCACGCTCGTAAAGATGCAGGATTGTTTTCATCATAAGCTTTTGCTTTTCGATACTTACATATGTATCATCTGGGTGAAAAGCATTTTGTTGTAAATAACCTACTCTTATAACCTTTGCTATTTCGATAGTAAGCTTCTGGTCATCAGGAAGTACATCTGCACCAATAAGTTTTACAATCTCCATCAAAGCACTTTCTTCTTGTAATAGTGAACTTATGCTGTTACGATACTTAACAAATTCTTCTCCGTAGTTTTCAATAAACCAAGCATCAAGGTCTGTAAAGTATTCGCTGTAACTACCAATCCAGTTGATTGCAGGATAATGACGTGAATAAGCCAATGATTTATCCAAAGCCCAGAAGCAACGTATAAATCTTTTGGTATTCTGAGTTACAGGCTCAGAGAAGTCACCACCCTGTGGAGAAACCGCACCGATGATTGTAACAGAACCTTCACCGTCACATAGTGGAGTAACACGACCAGCACGTTCATAGAACTCTGCAAGTCTTGAAGGTAGATATGCAGGATAACCTTCTTCAGCAGGCATTTCTTCAAGTCTGCCTGAGATTTCTCTTAAAGCCTCTGCCCAACGTGAAGTTGAATCTGCCATAATTGCTACATCATAGCCCATATCTCTGTAATACTCGGCAAGTGTTACACCTGTATAAATAGAAGCTTCACGAGCCGCAACAGGCATATTTGATGTATTTGCAATAAGTACAGTTCTATCCGTCATAGGACGGTTATTTTTAGGGTCAATCAATGCTGAGAACTCGTCAAGAACCTGGCTCATCTCGTTGCCACGTTCACCGCAACCAACATAAACAATAATATCTGCGTCACACCATTTGGCGATTTGGTGCTGTGTCATCGTTTTACCTGTACCGAAACCACCTGGTACAGCGGCTGTACCACCCTTGGAAACAGGGAAAAGAGTGTCTATAACTCTCTGTCCTGTTACAAGAGGAATAGTGGGTGCAAGTCTTTCTTTTACTGGTCTTGGTGTTCTGATAGGCCACTTTTGGCAGAGTGTGAGGTTATATTCATCTCCGCTTTCAAGTGTAAGTGTAACTATTGTGTCCATCAACTTATAGTTACCGTTTTTTGCAACCTTTTTAACAGTACCATTAACCTGTGGAGGCACTAAAAGTCTGTGTTCAATAACAGGTGTTTCGGGCAGTGTTGCATATATCTGACCTGAAGTAAGCTTGTCGCCAACCTTAACTTTTATTGTAACATTCCATTCCTTTTCCATATCAAGCGAAGGAACAGAAACACCTCTTGATATAAATGCGCCACTTTGTTCTGCAATAGCCTGCAAAGGTCGCTCAATACCGTCAAATATATTTGTAATAATTCCGGGACCAAGCAGAACATTCATAGGAGCTCCTGTACCAACTACAGGGTCACCCGGCTTTAATCCCGTTGTTTCTTCATAAACCTGAATTGTAGTAAGTTCATCTGTGATTGTGATAACCTCACCAACAAGCTTTTCTTCTCCTACATAGACCATTTCCATCATGGAGAAAGCTTTTGTTTTCAATACGGTAACAACAGGGCCGTTAATACCGTAAACAACATTCTGATTTTTCATTTTAAGCTCATTTCCTCTCTATGGAGTTTGCTCTTATTTTACCTGCAAAGAAGAATTAGTATAGAACCACTCTCTTTGCTCATCTAACTTTGTATCCAATGTTTTATCAATAGCAATCTGCTTATCGGGACAATATACTCTCAATCCGCCCACATTGATGTCGGCAACTTCCTTTACAGTACATTCTCCACTGAAAATCTTAGAAAGTTTTTCAGCAAATTTCATATCTCTTTTACACAAGCAGATTTCCACTGTAGCATTGCCAAAATATTCGGCACACTCTTTTGTGTAAGCTGTAAGCTTTTCTTCATACTTTGGTGTTTTTGTATATTCCTGCAATTTAGCAGTTGCCTTGGCAAAAACCTCCTCGGTAATTTGTTGTCTTTTTTTGAATATTTCCAAATTACCCTTGGCTTCCTTTTTTGCCATTTCAGCAGCTATTGAAGAACGCATTGCGTCCTGTTCTCTGTGAATAAGATTGTAGGCATCTCGCAAGCCTTCTTCTTCAGCTTTTTTAAGAACCTGTTTTTCAAAAAGCTCTGTTTCTGAAAGCAAAGCATCTCTTTGCTGATGTGCATATTTTTCAATAGCAGCCAAAAACTTGCTTTCATTTTCGCTCAGGCCTGTATTTGCAGGTTTGTCGTTAGCCATAACGGTAACTCCTCTCCCAGTAATTTATTATAATTTTATACCTATAGCGTCCTGTACATATTTTGTGATTGAATCTTTAGTACGACCATTGCCGTGTCTGTCAGGAATTTCAACTATCAACGGACGTGTTCGGTTTAGTTTTAAATCGTATATAAGCTCAGGACAAAGAGATACAAGACGTTCTGTCATAAGTACAACAGCTATATCCTCTGTATCCATTGCTTGCTCAAGTGCTTTGCGAACCTCAGGCTCTTCATGTACTACAACACCTTCAATGCCTGCAAGTCGCATACCAAGCTGAGTATCTACATTATCACTTATCAGATAAAAACGCATAATCTCACCGTCTTTTATGTATGGATTAGTACGATTAGCACTTAGTGTAGATAAGAATTGAGATAAGCAAGCCGTAAATAGCAACACCTTCACCAAGTACAACGAAGATAAGTGCTCTACCAAATGCCTTAGGGTCTTCTGAAGTAGCACCGATAGCGGCAGGAGCAGCACCTGCAACGGCAATACCAGCACCTATACAAGCAACACCTGTTGAAATAGCACAAGCGAGCAATCCTAAACCGTTAGAAGCTGTTGTAGCAACAGCGGCTGTGTCGGCAGCACCTGCAACAACAGGAAAAGCAGCACAACAAATAAGAACAGCAGCGAATGAAAGAATCTGCAACATTACTGACTTCTTTCTTTGAGCACCACGGCTTACAGCCTTTTTAACAACCAATGCAGAAGCAACGATAAAAATAATTGGTAATAATAGTAGTAGTAGTTCCATAATAATAATCCTCCGTAAATTAAAAATATTTTTTACTTATGCTAACCACCATTTGGATAAATGGTGGTTAGTATTCAAAGCCGTTAACGACTTTAATAAACCCACTTAAAGCAAAATTATTATTTTGTCTTTAGCTTTTTAAGAACAACAGGCTCATATGGTCTGCCTGCACCGCTATAAAAACGGCTGAACATTTCATAAAATTCAAGACGAAGTGTCTGTATTGATACAAGTAAGCCTTCAAGACCGATTACAAACAGATTACCCAGTACAAGTACAAGAATAGCACCAATGCTAGGTAAACCGCCAACCAAATCAATTAGTGTAAATACAACAATCATCATACCTGCGTGTACCATTACAAAAGCACCAACTCTTAGGAATGACATTGTATTTGAAAGATAAGAAAGAACAATTTCAATCATTTCAAAGGCGTTCTGCATACAATAATCACCCCATTTTTCGGGCTTCCAGTTTTGTTCACCCTGAACCAGTTTCCCAAGTGGTTCTGCAAGGAAAATAAGTACCAAGGGCAGAATAATAAGCAACGGAATCGTTATAAAATTAAAGATGTTTATTTTAAGAACGAATAAAAGAATAATTCCTGCACATATGGTTGAGTAAAGTACAAGTCCAGCCACACCGTTTGAACCAAACAAAGCACTTGCCATATTCTTTTGCTTTATTGATGAATAGATGTTCAAACACATAGCAAGAATAACAAGTAAAATTCCTATTCCCACTGATGCTAAAATTATATGGATAATATTTTTGCCCATTACATCAATCGGTTTTTCTTCAAGTCCAAACAATGCTTTATACATTCCATCAAATGCGTGTTCAAAGCCAAAACACGAACCAAACAATATACCAAACAGTGACGAGCATATTCCGCAAGGCACAAGTACCTTGCCGACTTTAAGACCTTTCCATTTGTACATTATTATTCCTGCTATTGCAAGCACAATACCGTGACCAAAGTCACCAAACATTGCTCCGAACAATATAGTATATGTTACTGCCACAAAGAATGTAGGGTCAAGTTCGTTATACTTTGGTACGCCATACATATCAACATAGAATTTATATGGCTTAGCAAACCAGTTATACTTTAACTTTATTGGTGGTGACTTTTCAAGCTGATGAATAGCATCATCTGTTTCCCACTCTACGCTTTTAATTTTATCCAGTTTTTTTTCTACAGATTCTAAAGAGTCATCGGGTAACCAGCCACATATAATGAAGCTTTTTTTATCACCCTTGTAAAGCATTACATTACTTTTTATACCTTGATAAATCGTTTTTTCTGTAAGCTTTGTGTAATACTTTATACATTCATCGTAATTTTCGTTTACAAAAGCTTTAAGTTCTTTGCGAATGTCTTCAAGTTCTTTTTCAAGCAAAAGCTTCTTTTCTTTCTGCTTTTCAATATATTTTTCGGGAGTATCGTCAATGTCTGAAGTATCGTATCTTTCAAAGTATAATCCTGAAAAGATTCTGTCAACTTCTTCTGCTTCATCAACAGGTGCCATATATACACCCCAACAATACTCCTTATCTATAGAGGCTTTAAAAAACATTACATAGGGATTATCCTTATAATCCTCCAATCGTTCCATACTCTCTATAGGTATTCGTCCAAAGTTAGGCTTAATATACTCACATTCTCTTACACGCTTCATATCAAGCTTAACTCCCACAAAATGCGATGTCTGTTCAATGCTCTTGATGCACTGCTCTATTTCCTGCTTTTTTTGAGAAATTTTTACCGAATGTTGGTCAAGTTTTCTGATAAAATTATTACAGTATTCAAACAACTCTTCTTTTGAGGGATTGAATTTTGTAATATCTGCAAGTTCAGGTTCAAGCTGTGCAACTGAAAGTGAATTATCAAACTCTGTAAGCAAATCCGCATATGAATTTTGCTCTGACAGATGAGAAAAGTTTTCGGTGTTTGAATAAAAGCTTGTAACCGGCTCGGGTTCAAATGCCTGAGAGTCACCCAAAATATCAATTACTTTGTTCAAATCCTCTTTCAAACCGATTATACTAATCACTTTCATAGGAGAAACGGACATATCATTTCCTCCCTTCTTAATTACATTTTTAATATAATATTATTTATAAACCAACAGGCTTTTCACCTTTTCGGGTTCTACCTTGTAACGCACACCCTCAATGATATGAATAATATTATCGGTTTCGGTTTCAGCCAAAGTGTAATATGCCACAAGAACTACAGATGGATTAACCGAAAAATACATTCGTTTGTAGCTTTCTTCGTATAAAGCCCTGTGTGGAATTTCGCAGGTAAAATTATACTCAAGCTTTGGAATTATTCTGCCTGCTGTTGTTTGTTGCATAATTGAGAATAACTCCTTTGTGTCTTGTGCATTACACAATGCTGTTAACTGTCTTTCTTTTAATGAACCGAACGGCAAAAGTTGTTTTCGGATTTCATCAGGCTCAAGACCATAATACTTTTTTAGACGTAATATTCTTGTAAAGTTACGCAGGTCAATGTTTGTATCAAACATCTTTTTAAGGTCTTGCCTTTCTGCACCGCTTGTTTTGTTGATAATAGCATACACTGTTTTGAACATATGTGTATAAAGTGTATTTTCAATGTCTGATAGATTAATGTTCTCACCATTTTTAGGTTTAAACGGTGCAAGCAGTTTTGCATAAATTGATTTTCCAAGAACATTTAGAAATTCATCATAAGTTTCTGCATTTGACATAGCCGCTAGATTAACAGATGACACCTTCAGAAAATATTTTGGCAGTGTGCTGTAAAATTCGTGAGGTGTGCCTGCACATAACAAAGTAAGATAGTGCATTATCTGACCAATCTCAGCTTTCATAATTGTGTACTGTGCAAAATCTTCGCCTACAGTAATTTCATATCGGCATAATGATTCATAATCCTGAAAAAGTTGTCTTCGCAAAACTTCTTCAAGCTCGCCTCTGTGAATATTGCTTTCACTCAGCTTTGCAAGCAAATGTGAATACTTTGCATTACTTTTAAGACACGTCAAAATCTCAGAAACCGTATTACAAGAAAGAAGTTTGGCATAGTCGTTTTCTTTAAGACGTTTGCCATACATTGCTCTTGCTTTTGAGAAAATGGCATTTGACGCATAGGATAACGCCACGTTTATCCCTCCTTTTGCGATGAATAAAAAATTATGAGTTTATTACATTATCAACAATGGCATCTATCCATTGCTGACCGTTTTCAGCGTATGACTCGTCCAGCATAACTAAAAATTTCTTTTGCTTGGCCTCAAGTTCCTGCCAGTTCTTTTCTGCTCTGGCACGCTCAATAATCTCGTTCTTTTTTATTCTTTCTCTTGCACGGGAAATGTAATCATTATAAATGTTATCTCTTTTTTTAGAAATCTTTTTGAATGAATCAGCCTTTCTTTGTTCTGCCTGTTTGTTCTGAATACGAACTTTCTCATCCATATTGACAATTTTAGACAACATATCCTGCATTTCATTACCTCCATACATTAAATTTATAATAAGATATATTACTGTTTATTCTCATTTATTATATGAATATGTACAATGAAAAATTATTAAATTCACATATCTTACAACGCTATAATTTTACCACTTGTTGCCTTTTATTTCAAGTAAAATAAAACAACACGTTTATATTTGTACATAATTAATAATTTAAATGGTTTTGTCAAAATATTATAAGTTTTATATCTTGTTAGTTGAAATTTGTTATTATTTTTTAGTTACTGTCTTTGTATTTGCAAGTTTCTGGTCTATTTCCTGCATTTTGGCACTAAAAAAAGTTTGCTTTCCTGTTATTTCAACTATAGCACAAATATTTATTAATTAAAAAATGCAAAACGAGTAATAGACTTAAAGTAATCCAATTACAAAAAAGAAAGAGAAGGTCAACACATATGTGAGCCTTCTCTTTTCTTTAATTAAGTATATATTAAAAGGGAGATGAAAAATGCTTGTTAATCAGTAATCATCTTTAATGTTTACTGTGGTTATATAATAACCGACAAATTTGTATAAATTATTAATTAGCATTAAACATTAATTTAATAATTACTCACATTATTAATTTTTTAAGAATAAATTATTTCTGCAACATTAATATAATGAAATATATGGAATTCAATTAAAATTTTCTGTTATTTTTTATTTTAACCTGTTTTAACATTTCGTAAACATTTCAAAATCATTTTGCAAACATATAGCCTGTATTATATGTACAACAAATAAAAATTAATTCAGGAGGTTTTCAAAATGAAAAAGAAAAATTTTATATCATTGGTATTTGGGGTAATTGGTGGAATGTTATTTGCAATAGGTATGTGTTTGTGCTTATTGCCAGAATGGAATGCCTTTTATCAAGGTGTAATAATTTCAGTTGTTGGTGCTGTTATATTACTTATTCTTTTATTTATCCGAAGAAAAACAGACGGCAAACCTTCAATTAAATTAAATTGGAAAACAGTAGGAATAATTGTTTTTGGTGTGGTTTCTACCCTTGTACTTGGTGTTGGAATGTGTATGGTAATGGTTTGGGATGGACTTATGATACAAGGTATCATAGTTGGTGTTGTTGGTATAGTTCTTTTGCTGTTTTTAATTCCAATGTGTAAAGGTTTAAAATAAATTTAAAATCAAGGAGGATATTGAAATGTTAAAATTTTTTAAAAAAGCGTTTAATGATATGGCAGAAAACGCAAAAGCACAGCATAAGGTTGACAAAGCGAATTTTGATGCTGTAAAAGCTGAGTCAAAAGCCTTTTGGGAAGAAGCCAAGGCTATGGGTAGACCTGAAACCTATAAAGTAATAGAACAAGCAAAACGAGATGAGCAAATAGCTGAAGCCAACAGAAGAACCGTTGAGGCTCAGGAACGTATTGATATTGCAAAAAGCAAGGAAAATAAATAACAATGTTAATAATTAATCGGGGTATAAATGAATGCTCCGATTAATTATATTTTATAAAGTAAAAAATATAAACAAAACTTTAACATTTCTATGGTATAATTTATAATAAAACAAAAAATACCATAGGAGTGATTTCTGTGTTTAAAATATTGATAGTGGAAGATGACAAAGAACTTAACAAATCTGTATGCTCATTTCTTAATCAAAATGGCTATGAAACAAAGGGTTGTATGAATGTTGACTCTGCCTATGATGAAATGTATAAAAATGTGTTTGATTTAATTATTTCTGATATTATGATGCCCAAAACAGATGGTTTTGAATTTGCAAAAACTGTACGCAGTCTTAACGAAAACATACCTATTCTTTTTATGACTGCTCGTGATGATATTTCCTCCAAACAACGTGGATATTGTGCAGGCATTGATGATTATATGGTTAAACCTGTTGATTTTGATGAGCTTCTTTTGAGAATAGGTGCTTTACTTCGCCGTGCAAAGATAACCTCAAGCAGGACGATTGTTATAGGAAGTTTTTCAATGGATATGGACGAACATACAGCATATTTCAAAGGTGAAGAAATATCATTAACTGCAAGAGAATTTAACTTACTTTATAAATTACTTTCATATCCTAAAAAGACATTTACAAGAACACAGCTTATGGATGAATTTTGGGACGCAGATACAGTATCAGGACCTCGGACAGTTGATGTGTATATGACAAAATTACGCAGTAAGTTGTCTGAATGTGATGATTTTAAAATTGTTACTGTTCACGGTCTTGGCTATAAGGCGGTGATTAAGTGAGGTATTTCAAAGTAATTTATTCTGTACTTGCTACATTTTTGGCATTTTTTATTCTTTGTGCTTTTGTTGTTACCTGCTCTTTTTTATTGTTTTTCCAAAATATAAAAATATCTGATGAACAGATTCAAAACGCTTCATTATATACTTTTTTTAATATAGTGTTTATTTCAATTATTTTCGTCGCACTTGACACTATAAGGCGAAAAATAACTGTTGAACGTCCTGTAAAGCAAATAAAAAACGCTTTACATGAAATAACAAACGGAGATTTTAATGTGCGTCTTAACACAAATTGTAATCAAAATAATTTTACAGAAATAATGGAAAGTATCAATTATATGACAAAAGAGCTTTCGGGTGTGGAAACCTTGCGTAATGATTTTATAGCCAATGTATCGCACGAGCTTAAAACTCCTCTTGCTGTTATTCATAACTATGGAATATTGCTTCAAGAAAGTAATCTATCAGAAGAAAAACGCTTGGAGTATGCAAAAATTGTTACAAAAACCTCTGATAAACTTTCAAATTTAATTACCAATATTCTGAAACTTAACCGTCTGGAAAACCAACAGATTTATCCACAAACCAAAAAGTATAATCTTGGTGAGCAAATTTGCGAATGTTTGTTACAATTTGAAAGTGTATGGGAGAAATCCGAAATTGAGATTGAAACGGATATTGCGGATAATATAGCTATTAAAGCTGATGATGAACTGCTTGCTCTTGTATGGAGCAACCTTTTTTCAAATGCTTTTAAATTTACTAACAAGGGTGGTAAGGTTTCTGTAAGTCTTACTGCTAATGAAGAATATGCTATTGTGGAAGTTTCAGACACCGGGTGCGGTATGTCACCTGAGGTTGGCAGACATATTTTCGAGAAATTCTATCAGGGAGATACTTCACACGCAACTAAAGGTAATGGTCTGGGTCTTGCTCTTGTGAAACGAATTATAGATATTATGAACGGAGAAATTTCTGTAAGCAGTACACAAAATGTAGGAAGTATATTTAAAGTAAAGCTCAGGAGAGATTTTTAATGGAAAAATTTAAGAAAATTATTTTACAGCTTATACATCCTCATTTTCTCATAGTAATTCTGTTTACAATAATTTCGGTTACAGGACTTTGTTATATATTTATTGGCGATTATGAAGAAAGTCTTTTTGCGTATGTGATTTATGCGTTATCATTCTATACACTGAGTAGTATAGTGGTGGCCATACCACCTGTTGTTATAAAGTGTCGTAAAAAAATTTATGATAATCCATATGCCTCACGGTATCTTAGCGAAATTGAACTGAGAGCTAGAATTTCTCTTTATAGTGGAACAATAATAAACCTTGGTTATGCTGTTTTTAAGCTATTTACAGGTATATACTATCATTCGTTATGGTTTGGAGCAGTTGCTGTTTATTATATAGTTCTTTTTATAATTCGTTTTTCTTTAATAAGAAACGACAGAAAAAGCAACAGAGAAAAAAACAAAAATTTACGCCATTTACTGCAATGGAAAAGTTACTTTTTATGTGGCTGGCTACTATTGATATTAAATATTGCAATAACCGGTATGGTTGTACAAATGATATGGCAAAATAAAGGTTATACATATGCAGGCTATATTATTTATATTTCTGCCCTTTATACCTTTTATCGCATTATAATGGCTGTAGTGCGAATTGTAAAAATAAAAAAAGAAACAATCCTGTTCTTCTGGCAGCAAAAGCTCTGGATTTATCTGTAGCTTTAATGGCACTCTTTTCTTTACAAACAGCTATGTTTGCTTCTTTTGGTACAGAAATGACCGAAACTGAACGCAGAATTATGAATACCGTTACAGGTGGAATGGTCTGCCTGATAATCATATGTATAGCTGTATATATGATTATTCATTCTGCCAAGAAAATCAAAAATCTTAAAAGCAATAAAACAAACATATAGCAATTAAATACAGGAGGTTTAAAAATGGATAACAACAATAACACATTTGAACATACCTACTCAGCACCGCAACAGGAGGAAATTAAAAAAATCCGTCAGAAATATCTGCCTCAAAACCAAACAATAAGCAAAATAGAACAGCTTAGACAACTTGATAAAAGTGCAGAAAAACCCGGAAGATTTCTTTCTATTATAATAGGTATTCTTGGTACACTAATGCTTGGTATTGGTATGAGCTGTTCTATGGTTTATATTGATTTATTTGTTGAAGGTATTGTAATAGGTGTAATTGGTATAGGAATTATATTAACTGCTTATCCAATATATAAAGCTGTTACTAAAAGGAAACGCAAAAAAATTGCCCCACAAATTTTAAAATTAACAGAAGAATTGGAAAATGGCATTAATTAATACATTTATACAACCACTACAGCTAATACACTATAGTGGTTGATTTTTGTCATATTATTAATTTTTGTTAGAATTTTTAAATATATTCTGCATATAAATGTACTGTATCTGATAATTCAGGGAGTGCTGTTATGGTATGTAAGGTAAGTGATTTAAGACATAAAGAGGTTATAAACTCAAAAGATGGTTGCCGTCTTGGTTTTGTAGATGATGTAGAAATAGACGTAAAATCTGCAACTGTTGTTTCTTTAGTTATATTCGGCAGATGGCGTTGCTTTGGTCTTTTAGGCAGAGATGAAGATATAATAATTAAATGGGATTGTATAGACCTTATTGGTGAAGATACAATTTTGGTTAATCATAATATTCCTCAACAAAAAAACAGAGGCTTTAAAGGTTTTTTCAAAAAATAAAAAAATTTATTATTGTAATATAGATTGCAAAAAACAGCCGATTAATTTATACTATCATATATCAGATTTTAAATATAACGGAGCAACAAAAATGAATGTATATGATTTTGACAACACAATATATAAAGGTGACAGTACAGCAGATTTTTATTTGTATTGTCTAAAAAAGTACCCCAAAATAATTACAAACTTCCCTTCCCTTTTTACAGCCTTTGTCAAATATTACATATTAAAAAAAGGAAGCAAAACTGAATTTAAAGAGAAGATGTATTTATTTTTAACCCATTGCAACATTGAAACTGATGTTGAGGAATTTTGGAAAATTAAAATAAAGAACATAAAGCAATGGTACAAGCTTCAGCAGTGTGAAGATGACCTAATTATTTCTGCCTCACCTGAATTTTTACTTAAAACACCATGTAAAATGCTTGGAATAAAATACCTGATAGCAAGCAAAGTAGACCCACACACCGGCAAATATAACGGTGAAAACTGTCACGGGCAAGAAAAAGTATATAGATTTTACAATGTATATTCCAAAAATACTGTTATAGAGGAGTTTTATTCTGACTCTTACAGTGATACTCCTTTAGCTAAACTGGCTAATAAAAGTTATATGGTAAAAGGCGATAAAATTAGCGAATGGGTATTTAAATAATAGTCGTTTCAATATTAATTGTAACCTCCACATTTCAGCGTTATAAAATACTGAAATGTGGTTTTTATTGTGTTATGCCATTTTTTACGAAATAATTATATTTTGTGGCTGTGCAGATTGGTAATTCAAGGTTTAAATCCTCATCAGGCTTATGCAACTTTAAAAGTTGTTCAGTGGTCATTCCGAAACACGAATAATCTATACCCATTTCTGTATACACTTTTTCTCCTGTTACGCTGTAAACACTTTCTAATACAGGGTCACCCCATGTTGTATCTACATAATACCAATCGCCGTCAAGCTTAACTATATTCCAACAATGGTCATCTCCATACACATAACCACATTCTATGCCCTGTAAATTCATGAGATACTGGTATGTCTGTGCGTAACCACGGCAAATTGCAGTTTTGTTAAGTAATACACCACTTATATTCCAGCAAGCAAGTGTTTCTTTGCTGTCCATTTGCGAAAACATAGTATATCCTGCAGTTGCACGAACATTATCATAGTATGTATTATTAATGATATATTCATATGTGTTTAAAGCCTTATCATAATCTGTTTTAAGGTTTTTGGTGCTATTAAGATATTTATTTGTTACCTTGTCAATTTCCTTTTGAATTTCTGCAACCTCGTCTTTCGTATATTCGTAGTGCAAGTTTATACGATACGCAACATTACTCGATACTCTTTCTGCATAACAGCTTTCTGTAGCATACCAGAAATATTCAGGATAATCATAGGTAATCCACATTAACAGGTCATCAAGCTTATCAGGAGTACAACAACGGTTGTTCCAATACAAGCCCTTTCTCTGTTCTGAAATTGCAATACGCATTTTTTCATAGCACAGCTTTTCTTCATCACTAAGCTGATTGTAGCAAAACCTACCAGCAGATGGTGTATTTACTATATCTACATCTTCGTCTTCTATAAAATTAGCCTTTGCAACATAGGAATGTCGGGTTGTTTCTTCTGTGGCAACCTCGGTGGCAGGTTGGGTTGCTTGTATAGTAGTTAGTTCTTTATTAGAACTGTCACTACTGCAACTACAAAGTATATAAGTTAAAATCACAGATAAAACAAGCAAAAATACAATTAAATGTTTTTTATTATTCATTAAACATCACCTTAGCATAGTCGCAATATTTGATAATTATTATTAATATCATAATACATATATAATTTAATTGTCAATTAATGTTGTGTTAATTTTTTATATACTCAGCAAAACGCACAGACTGCTTTGTCTGTGCGTTTTACCTAAGCTATAAATTGTACTTAATTAAAATCAAACAAAATCATCATTTGGAATAATTCTGAATAACGGAGTTTGGGAATAAACCATTGGCTGAGTTGCGTGAAAAAACACTGTACCGTTAACAGGTGACTTAACTTTATCTATAACCACACCAGAATAGGGGTCAATAATTTCTGCAAGCAACGCACCTTTTTCTACTCTTGAATTAACATCTGCATATCTTATGAAAAAGCCTGCAACATTTGACTTTACATTCACCAATGTATGTCCTTCAATAAATTCTGATATATAACCTTGGTGAACCTTATAATCAATTATTCCGTTTTTACTTAAAAAACACATTACAGCATTGATACCTATTCTTGCACCCTGCAAATCAATTTTTTCAGTTGCGTTTGTATATACCGAAAAAGCGTTTGTATGCCATAACTGCCAGTTGTAGTTAAGCGTTGTTGTATCATACGGACGTGCCTCACGCCTGAAAACATAAGGCAATCCAAAATCTTTTGCAAGCTCAACATTTTCAAAGCCGGTTTTCATCATTCTTACATGAGGTATAAAACTGCCCTGCATATAAAAGCTTGTAAATTGGATTCCGTATTTATATTCATTAATATTTTCAAACACACCTGCGGCAATTCTCTGTGTTGTTTCCCCAAGATTATAGCCTGGGAACATTCGGTTGATGTCGGTATTATCTGTAGACCAAAAACGCTTGCCAAGATTCATAGAATAGCTGTTTACCGTTGGCACAACCATAATGGATTTGTCACCCTTGATTTTGCCCTGCCTTTCAAGTTGAGTAAAAATTTTAATTAGCTGAGAGCATAAATAAACCTGCTGAACCTCGTTGCCTCTGGTTGCACCAACTATACAAACTGACTTTTCACCTTTACCAAAGCAATAGCCTTTTACTCTCATATTATCTCTGTAAATAGAGTCAAGCTCAAATAAAGTTTTTTCTTCCATAATTATCCTCCTAGGCTAGTATTCTTGCAATAAGTGAACCTTCCGAAACTATCGGATATTCACGCAAAGTAAATACAATTCCGTCTGTTTGTGCTAATATTCTTTCTGCTATTTCGCCTGTAAGAGGATTTAATATATCGCCTATATGGTCACCCTTTTTGACGTTTTTCCAATGCTCTACATTAGGCACAAATACACCTGATGCACCTGCATTGATAAACGAAACCTCGCCATCTTCTGAGACTATTGGTTCTTTGGGCGTAATTACATCGCCACTCCATATTCCTAATTCCTTCATAAGTACAAAAATACCGTCAACAAGCTGGTCACCGTATTCTTTAGTAATTCTCATACCAACACCCATTTCAACAACAAGAGTAGGTGTTCCTATGCTGTTTAATGAATAAGCTAATGTAGATTCAAGCACTGTTGCTGCCGAATGAACCCATATGTAATCAATATTTATAAGCTTTGCATACGGTACAAGAGTATCTCGTGTAATTTCGTTAATTCTTACCTGTGGTATTTCTTTAAGAAAAATATTACTTGCGTGAATATCTATTGTAACAGCACTGCCTGACAAATCCTCAATAATTTTAGAAGCTATGTATTCGGGCATAGAACCGTTATCGTTACCCGGAAAAATTCTGTTCATATCAAGGTCAAAACCAGGTATACCTCTTGTAATAGAGTCTATACCCAACGGGTTAATTGCAGGGTAAACATCCACGATACCCGTTAGGCAATCATAGTTTTCTTTAATTCTGCGTTGCAGTTCATAGCACACATATTGACCTTCAAGCTCATCACCGTGTGTACCTGTTACAATGCTTATTCTTTTTTCTCCACCCTTTATTCCACTTTTAGGAATTAAACGGTTCTTCTTAATCATTAATGTTTCGTCAATTGGCAAACCGACCGATGCAATGGTTTCTACCATAATTAAAACCCTTCCTTTTCATTTCATTATTTATATGATAAATTATGATTTATCAAACAATTAAACTTCCTCCACCAAAACACTTTCACTTTGGTTTTGTGTTACAACACCACGGAATGTCCCTCGTATAACCGCACAATCGCTTGAGTCACGTCCACAGGAAATCTTAATATACTCGTCATTAATAAGCTTATTATTAGTAGGGTCAAAGCCGTACCAATAGCCTTTGCAAAGTACCTCTACCCAAGCGTGACTTGCTCCTTCTCCCTGCATAATACCAACTACATATCGTGCAGGGATATTCTCCATTCTAAGTAAAGAAAGCATAATATGTGCGTAATCCTGACAAACACCCTCACCCAGTTTTAAAGCATCTTCGGCTGTAGAGTGGATTTGTGTAGCACCCTGAACATATTTTAAGTCATTAAAAATACTACGCATTATATGAAGAGATTTTTCATAGTCACTGCTAAAGTCATTGAGCTTCAGTTTTTTATGATATTCCCTTATTCTCTTATAAGGATATGTGAGTGGTGTTTGATATTTTAACAGTGAATATTGAGTAGGGTCGAAAGTGTATTCCTCAAAAATATCAATACCTGTTTTTACAATACCTGTTACACTCATTTTGAACGTATTATGCGGTTCATCTATTCTACTGTAAAACTTTTGATTTCCATAGTTATCTTTAGTAATGTAATACTTGTTACAATTTTCAATTTCCACCTGAATTTTCTCTACTAACTGTCGGTTACTGTCAGACGGCAACAGCATTGCTGAAAAACTGTGACGTGTAACTGTATTACTGTAATCCGCTTGCAATGTATAGCAAAATTTCAGCTTTTTAATAAAAATCACCCTTTTCTATTCAATTATTAAGTTTCTGAATAAACTGCGGGCTGTTCTGTAGTTTAAATGATTTTCTGTAAGCATAGAGTCAAATGTATACATAACACTGTCATCATATCTCATACGGGATTTTGATAAAAACTGCTTCAATCTGCGGTATTCCCTTTCAATTTCATTAATTGGTTTATTAAGTCCTAAGTATAAGTCAACTCTTTCTACACCCTTGCCGAGCTTTATGATGTTTCTTATAGCTTCTTCGTGTATAAGGTCATTTACACAACCCCAAAAGGCAAGTAAATGGTCTATGGCAAGCATAAGGTCTGCAAGAGGAGTTTCACCTCTTTTTGCTGACTTTACATCGTCAATGGCAAGCTGAATGTAAGCCATTGTTTCTGTACCTATATAATCACGCATAACTATTGCGTTGTCATAAGCTCTGTACAGGTTGCTGATAATAGAATTAGGATCATTTACATCAAAAGGATATTTCTGCAAAAAATTCTCTCTTGAGCCGTAAATATCAGGAACACCTATGTTTTCACAATAAACTGCATAATAATTTGTGTCTTCGTCAATCATTCTGTCAGAACCTATAAGGTAATATTTTAATGTAGTGTATACTCTTTCTGTATATCTGCCCAGCCAGAACAGGTGGTTACTTTTTTCTATCGTGATAATACCCATGTGTCTTTAAAACCTCCGCCTTGTGATGAGTTTACAATAAATGAATCAGGATTTCTTGAAAAACGTGTAAGTCCGCTTGGCCATACCTTTGTTGAGCCGTCTGTAAGAACAAACGCTCTTAGGTCTGCCTTTCTTGGAACTCTTGAACCGTTATCATCAAGAATATCCAAATCGTAGAAGTCAATAACCTCTTGTGCAATAAATCTGCGAGGTTCCTTTTTTAGTAAGTCAATAAATTCGCACTTTTTCTCTTTTGTAAGTGAATTTCCGAATACTACTCCATAACCGCCTGCTTCTGCTACATCTTTAATAACCAAATCATCAAATTTATCAAGTACATACTTCATATCATCCTCATAGTAAGGCAAATATGTTGGAGCATTTTTAAGTACAGGCTCTTGTCCTAGATAATACTTAATCATCTTTGGCACAAAATAGTAAATACCCTTGTCATCTGCAACACCGTTACCAGGTGCGTTAATCAATGCTACATTTCCCTTTTTATAAGCCTCAAAGATATGCGGAATACCAATAACTGATTCCTCATTGAATGTCATTGGGTCAAGATATTCGTCTGAGATTCTTCTGTACACTGCACCTACACGCTGTTTTTTACCATCATAGTCAATATAATAGAGGTTATCGTTTTCGCAAACAATATCACTGCCAGTAGAAAGCACCGCACCCGTTTTTTCTGCAAGGTAGGAATGTTCAAAAAAGGCTGCGTTATATCTGCCTGGTGTTAAAATAACATTTACACCACCTGTATTAACGTGATTCATAACCTCTCGAAGCATATCTGCATAATTTCTGTTATCTATTATACTGTTGTTATGGAAAGTATCGGGTGTGCTTCTTCTCTGCAATTCTCTTGCAATCATTGGATAAGATGCACCAGACGGTACTCTTAAATTATCCTCAAGAATATACCATGTATCATCTTTGGACTGAACAAGGTCAATACCTGAAATATGGCTGTAAATATTCTTTGGTGGTACAACGCCATCACACGGTGGCAGAAAACCTTTTGCTGAATAAATAAATTCCTCAGGAATAACACCATCTTTTACAATCTGCTTTTTCCCATAAATGTCGGATAAAAAACAATTAAGTGCATTTACCCTTTGAATAAGACCTTTTTCAAGATAACGAAATTCATCATTTTTGATGATTCGTGGTACAGGGTCAAAAGGAAAAAGCTGTTCCTTAAATTCCCCATTTTTGTAAATGCCAAACTTTACACCATATCGTGACAAAAGCTTGTTAATGGTTTTTGAGTTTTTGATTAGTCCATCCATAATTAATTCCCCCATAATTATCAAAAGGCGTTTTACAATATATGTAAAACGCCTTTGTTTATGCTCCAATTCTATCACTATTGAAACATAATGTCAACAGTAAATGAATTTTTTATTTAATCAACTTGCAAAATTTGTCGATTTTTATATTAATTAATAAAATTAGAACTTATAATATGAAAGTTAACATCGATATTTGTGCATTTTAAATTCCAAAGCACAAACAAAATATATAATTTTTGTGCTGATGTTTATTATTTAAAATATTCTTATGAAAGAAAAACAAGGATTTTATGCTGATGTTGAAAACACATTGTGTTAGGATTGATTTATAATAAGCACATCATTTTCTTTTATTCGTGTTTTTCCGCTTGGTATAATCACCCTGTTACTACGTTTAATAAGAATTACCAATCTATCAGAGCCAAATTTTATTTCAGACAATGTCATTCCAAGCCATTCATTATCACTTTCTATTGTAATCTCAGTCAAACAGCCTTCAAATTCTTTATCCAATGACGGTCCACTTAATATAATAACATCATCCTGCAAAATAACCGTGTCACCCTTTGGTACAATCTGCTTATCATCTCGTATAATAAGTGCAATCAACAAACTTGGAAGTAAACGAATATTTTTAATTTTTTTGTTTACCCACGGATGTTTTTCTTTTATCAACAGCTTTAAGAATTGCACAGGAACTTCCTCTGTGTAGTCGTTAAAGGTTTTCATAACATCACTGTTGTTGTCTATCATATCTAGCTTTTTAGCTATAAATGGTATAAGTGTACCTTGCAAAGATATTGAGAAAAGAACTATAAAAAATACAACGTGGAATACATCATACTTGATATATGCAGGACTTACCACCGCCATTATGGCAAAAACTATAGACGCTGCACCTCTTAATCCAGACCACGACACAAGTAGTTGCTGTTTAAAAGGACATTTAAACGGTGTTAAAATTGCAAACACTGATATAGGACGAGCCACAAATGTAAGAAATAACGCAATAGCAAGTGCAGGTAATATAATTGCAGGAAGCTGTGACGGGAATGCAAGAAGTCCCAACAGGAAGAATATTAAAATCTGCATAAGTCCTGTAATTCCATCAAAGAAATGCACAAGTGATTTTTTACCTTTTATATCTTTGTTGCCCAGTATAATACCTGTGATATATGTACTTAAGTAACCGTTACCACCAACAAGAGAAGCAAGTGCATAAGAAACAAGTGCCATACTAAAAACCAAAATAGACTCAAAACCGCTTATACTGTTTTTAGCCTTTGAAAGAATAAATGAAGTTAAAAATGCAAGTGCCACACCTATTGCCACACCATATACAATCTGTGCAAAAATCATATACACAATCTGACCGCCACTTACATCTCCACTCATAAAAGTAAGAATTAGTGCTGTAAGCATATAAGAACAAGGGTCGTTACTACCACTTTCCACTTCCAGAAGTGAAGCTGTATTATATTTTAAGTTAAGTCTTTTTGAACGCAGAATAGAAAACACCGACGCTGCATCAGTTGAACTTATTACTGCACCTATAAGCATACTTTCAAGAATTTCAAAACCCAGTACAAAATGGCAAAAAGCTCCTGTTATTACAGCAGTAAGTACAACACCCACCGTCGATAGCAAAATCGACTTTACTGCAACTTTTTTGGCACTTTTCCAGTTAGTACCAAATCCACCATAAAACATTATGAAAATCAAAGACAGCGAGCATATCTGTTCCGCAAATTCATAATTATCAAATTGGATTTTAAAAATTCCGTCAGAGCCGAAAAGCATACCCAAAAAGATAAAAACCAACAATGTAGGCACACCCAATTTACTTGACACCTTACTTAAAAGCAGACATATAAGAATTACCGTTGCTGCAACTAAAATATATATCTCCATTCAGTCGCCTCCTTCTGTAAATTATAAAAAATAACTATGAGTTAATTATAACATATTTTTATACAAACGGTAAACAATGCTACAGCACAATAAAAATAATTTAAATAAAAAACAACGGTCTAAAACATACAAACCGTTGCTTAATTGTTAAAAAATATTATATCCACTGTATAAAAGCTGTTTTATCGTTTTTGTTATAGCCTGCTTGCTCGTAAAATTTTAGTGTGCTTTCTTTTTTAGAGCCTGTTAACAGCATAAGCTTGTAGCAGCCTTCCAGTTCTGCTATTTCTTTTGCATAATTAAGACATTTGGTTGCAAAACCACGTTTTCTATAGTTTGCATCTGTTATTACATTTTCTACAAAAGCATATGGCTGTTGATTATGAGTAAGATTTGGAATAACTACACATACACAAGAAGAAACAATTTTTCCGTTTTCTGATATAACTATTATATGATGATTTTTGTCATTCAATATATTTTGCCATAGGCTTAAAAGTTTAGGAGTTTTCTTTGGAAAAGGATTATCGTGCAACTGCATATAAAGGCTCATAAGTTCATCAAAGTCGCTATTAGTTATTTCTCTTACAATACAGTTACTTTCGTTTCTGAGCTTATCAATATAATTTTTTAATCTGTTCTTATGTACTACTACATATTTTTCAGAATCAACAAAGTTCAGAAATTCATTTTTATCAAGCCATATATAGCTTGTAGTTTCACCCTCTTGTAATATAACAGAATTTTTGTCACAATCTGTTATACATATGTAACCATAATATAATGTATTATGACTTTTGGTTTTATAAATAGGTGTAAGTTTATCAGCTGTTATCCCTGTTTCCTCTTTTAATTCTCGCAATGCAGCTGTATATGAATTTTCTCCCTTTAAAGCACTTCCACCTGCTCCTGCCTCATATGCACCGGGAAAATTCTCTTTGCTTAAATCTCTTTGTACAAGCAGAAAAGTGCCATCAATGTGTCGCACCAAAACCTCACTTACAAGATGATATAAACCATTTGGGATTTCCTCCCCTCGTATTAAGTCACATCCTGCAAGCTCTCCGTTTTCATTATATGCGTCCCAAATTTCCATTATATTACCTCCCTTCATTATATGTGTCCTAAATTTCTGTTATATTAACCTACTAAATTACAATTCCATCACAATGGTCAACCTCGTGCTGGATTATTTGTGCAATATAGTTGCTAAAAGTATCTGTATGAGTTTTAAAATTCTTGTCGTTATACCTTACAGTTATATTGTTATACCTTTTTGTAGAGCGTACACCTTCAAGTGACAAACAACCTTCCTCTGTGTTGTATTCTCCACTTCGTTTTATAATCTGCGGATTAAACATAGTTATAATAGTTCCCATAACAGACACCACTATAATTCTTTTATTTATCCCTATCATATTCGCTGCCATACCAACACATCTGTCAGCATTTGCTCTTAATGTATCTTCCAAATCAACTGCTGTCTGTAAATCTTCTATAGTAGCAGGATTTGACTTCTGCGACAATGAAAGAACATCTCTGTTAATTTTTCTTACCATTTTTGCACCACTCTTACATCATTCTTTGACCATTTACAACCAATGAAAACTCAAGGTTAATACTTTCAGCCGCCTTACGGCACAGTATCATACGGTTAAGGAAAATTTCAAAATAACTCATTACCGAGCAAACATCAGTGTCTATCTGTATTCTTAATTCTATTATCTGTTTATCAGCATCAGGCTTTTTGTCTTTGATTCTTAAATCTGATTTCACAACAGAATAATTAACTTTATCGTGAATATCAAAGGTTGCTATATCTTTATTTCTTACCCTTGAACGACGAACATCGCTTTTATCTGCAAGGATAAGTGCCGCTGCAATGGGGCTTACAGGCTGTGCTGTACCTTCGTCATGATTTCCTATAGCTGTTATAATGGTTGCAATATCCTCAGGACTTGCTGCCATATTGTCAAGTATTCTGAAAGCCATTACAGCACCGCTTTGGGCATGGTCTATTCTGTTTATTACATTGCCTATATCGTGCAGATATCCTGCAATTTCGGCAAGCTCACATTCTCTGTTAGGATAATCCAACGCTTTTAAAATATGCCCTGCTGTTTGAGAAACCTTATTAACGTGTGCATAGCAGTGTTCGGTATAACCCAATGCACGTAAAGATTCGTCAGCTTTTTCAATATATGTTTTTATAACAGGACTGTTTTTTATTTCTTCTATAGTAATCATATTTCCTCCAAGAGAAAAAATTTATGCTACTTTTGTACTTCCGCTTTCTATATTATTATCATCGTATTCAACTGTATCAAAATCCAACAATCTAAAATTCTGTTCCGATTGATTTATTCCATAAGTTTTTATAAAAATCTGTTTTTTTGTATTGGCTTTGCAACAGTCCAAAAATACCTTTTCTGTTTTTGTGGGTGCTGAAATATCCGCCAGAAATATGATAAATCCAATTAAAGTATGTACACTAATTTCAAGTATACCTTTAATAAAATAGGCAAAACAATACAGAAATTCAACTACGGAATACAGTATAGCAGAAATCTCTTTTTCTATGTTGTTCATAATTTGTGGTAACATTGAACAAAGAATTTTTCTAATACTTAAACCAAGAAACAACATCAAATAAAAGTTAACCATAATCATCTTCCTTTCTTTAATTACAATTAATATTGTACAACATCAGATGTACAAAATTCAGGACAATTACTGTAAAAAAGGAAAGGTTTTAAGAAACTTTGATTAGATTAATGTAATATTTTAGTGTAAATTAAAAATATTTGCTGAATTTTAGAGGTAATAATACAAACAAAACTACCAATTTACTTATAATATTTTGAAATTTTTTTGAGAGATTTTTTATATTGCTTAACAACATTTTCGGGTGAAATTAATGTAACTCCTTCACCTAATCCAAATAACCAGCCAAAAAACTGCTGACTTGTATATACACTTACTACAATATCACTGCGGGCAGAGTCAGCTCTTATAATCCTATAATCTTCACCAAAACGGTCAATTATTACACCTATAAGCTTGTTGTCAATACGCAATGTAACTTCTTCCAGACAGTCACCACCAAACATTCCGAAGGTTCGTTTGGTGTATGTGGACGCATCAAAATTATCAAAATCATCTTCACCATCACGTTTAGTGTTCAGAACAGACACGTTTCTTATTTTGTCTACTCTAAAATGTTTAATCTTCTTTTGCTTACTGTCATATGCTACAAGATAATATTTTTCATCATTCCAAATCATACACCAAGGACTTACCTCGTAAAGTTTGCCATCTCTTTTGGGGCGTTCTGTAACCTTTTGCAAACTACCGTATGTTACTGCCCATTCGTAATAATTAAAGGTTATACGCTTTTTATCCTGAATAGCACGGTAAATTTTATCTATACAGATATAAATGCTTTCATTTTCAGCTTTTGAACGCTTTTCTATAAATACTGTACGCTGTAACTCTTTAGCTTGATGTACACTTACTTCTTTTTCAAGCTTTTTTATAAGTTCACACGTTTTCTTTTTGGTGATAAATCTTGTGGACTGAACAGCATCTACCATCAGTTTAACTTCAGGAAGCTGGTAGTTCCTGCCTGATATAAGTTTATATTCAAATTGTTTGCCTGTTTTAATGCAAACAATTTCAAGACCAAACTGATTAAGCAAATTAATATCAGAATAAATACTTTTACGTTCAGCTGTAATACCATATATTTCAAGCTCTTTTATTATATCTGCTATTGTTATGCCGTGCTCATCATCAGTTTTTTCAAAAAGTATCTTTTGTAAATATAAAAGCTTTAACTTTTGGTTTGTTGATTTTGGCATAAAGACACCTCCCTCTTTATTTGCTGAATTGGATTTGTTTAACCTTTAAGCCAACTTTGCTGACAGCTTTTTCTTCAACAAAAAAGCTGTCAGCGTCACTGGCATTAACATCTTTAAAAATTTAAATTTGTATTACTCTCTAATTAAATGATTTTCGGCAAGGTATTCGTCATAACCTGAAGTAATATCCTTAATGCCATCTTCCTGAATAAAGATTATTCTATTTGCAACTGTTGAAATAAATTCGTGGTCGTGTGATGTAAACAATACTATACCCGGAAAGTTTACCAAACCCTTGTTAACTGCTGTAATAGACTCAAGGTCAAGGTGGTTGGTAGGTTGGTCAAGTACAAGTACATTTGCACCGCCCATCATCATTCTTGAAAGCATACAACGCACCTTTTCACCACCACTTAATACCTTAACAGGCTTGAACACATCTTCACCGCTGAATAACATTCTGCCCAGAAAACCACGCAGGTATGTTTCGGTATGGTCTGCACCTGTGTTATACTGCTCTAGCCAGTCAAGAATTGAATCGTTGCAGTCGTTGAAAAATTCCGAATTATCCTTAGGGAAGTATGAAGTGCTTGTGCTTACACCCCATTTGAAAGTTCCTTCGTCAGGTGTGTCTTTCTCCATAAGAATTTCAAACAGTGCTGTTACAGATGTTTCTTTGTCGCTTATAAAGGCAATCTTGTCGCCTCTTTCAACTCTGAAAGATACATTTTTAAGAACATCTTCGCCGTCTATCTTCTTAGATAATCCCTCAACAGCAAGGATTTCTTTACCTACCTCTCTGTCCTGTGTAAAGCCTACAAATGGATAACGTCTGCTTGAGGCAGGCATTTCTTCTACTGTTAGTTTATCAAGCAATTTTCTTCTTGATGTAGCCTGCTTTGACTTTGACTTATTTGCGGAAAACCTTGAAATAAAGCTTTGCAGTTCTTTGATTTTTTCTTCGTTCTTTTTGTTTTGTTGTTTAATCATAGCCTGTACAAGCTGGCTTGACTCGTACCAAAATTCGTAGTTACCAACATACATTTTAATCTTTCCGTAATCAATATCAACCATATGTGTACATACAGTATTAAGAAAATGACGGTCGTGGCTTACTACAATAACAGTACCTTCATAATCCATAAGAAAATCTTCCAGCCACGAAATAGCCATAATATCAAGGTTGTTTGTAGGCTCGTCCATCATAAGAATTTCAGGATTACCAAAAAGTGCTTGTGCAAGCAAAACTTTTACCTTTTCATTACCTGTAAGAGTACTCATCTGAGAATAGAGAATGTCCTCTGTAAGACCCAAGCCTTGAATAAGCTTAGATGCATCGCTTTCTGCTTCCCAACCATCCATTTCTGCAAACTCTGCTTCAAGCTCACTTGCTCTTATGCCATCCTCATCATTAAAATCAGGCTTTGCATATAGTTCGTCTTTTTCTTTCATAATATTGTATAGCTTCATATTACCCATAATAACGGTATCAAGTACAGTATACTCATCAAAAGCAAAATGGTCTTGCTTAAGAACACTCATACGTTCACCGTCAGGAATAATAACATCACCTGTTGTTGGCTCAAGCTCTCCAGTTAAAACTTTTAGAAAAGTAGATTTGCCTGCACCGTTTGCTCCAATTACACCATAGCAGTTGCCTGGTGTGAATTTCAGGTCAACCTCCTTGAACAGGTCGGTTCCACTAAAGTTAACACTTACATTAGATACTGTAATCATTTTATTTTTATCATCCTTTACTTATTTTTATATAGCCAATATAATTATATCATTATTTTTTACCATAAACAACACATAAAAGCAAAATTAACCTTAATACATATATGATTGTAACAACACACAAAAAGAATAGCAAAACAGCAATAAATCTACATTAATTATAAATTAAAACAAATATAAAAAGAAAGCTTATTCGTGACATTAACCAAATTAATATTTGAATTTTCAGCAAAATTGTTATAGTAATCGAAATTTTGATAAATATTTGACAATTCACTTTTAATAATTATATAATGTATGTGTAAACTTCATACGGGCATTTGTATGGGGTAAGTTTTAAAACAAATAATAAATTTTTACTTAAATGAAAGAAGGTATTTTTCTATGGCTACTACAAAGAAAACAACAGCCAAGAAGACAACAACTGCTAAGGCTGAGCCAAAGGTAGAAGCAAAGGTAGAAACAAAAGCTGCTCCTAAGACAACTGCTAAAGCTGAAACAAAGGTTGCTCCTGCTGTTGAGGTTAAGACTGAAACTAAGACTGCTCCTAAGGCTGAAGTTAAAACAGAAACAAAGGTTGTTGCTCCTGTTGTTGAAGAAGCTCCCGCTAAGAAAACAACTGCTAAAAAGACAACTACAACTGCTAAGAAAACAACTACAACAAGAAAAACAACAAAGAAGGCTGTTGAGCCAACAGTTGATTTTTATGTTGAGTACAACGGTGTTCAGGAGTCTTACGCTACAGTAGTTGAGAATGTAAAGAAATCTTATCTTGAGCAGAACGAGGGTGCAGAGATTACTTCTGTAAAGGTTTACCTTAAACCTGTTGAGAACGCTGCTTACTGCGTAATCAATGATGAAACAGAATTTAGAATGGACGTTTACTTCTGCTAATAATTTTACATAACATTTATAGGTACAGGCTGTATGGCTTGTACCTTTTTTGTACTTAATATTTTTACATAAAAAGCCAAAGTTACTTTTAACCTGTAACTTTGGCTTTTTATTATGCTTAATCCAAAAAATCTTTTAGCTTTTTGCTACGGCTTGGGTGACGCAGTTTACGCAGTGCTTTAGCCTCAATCTGTCTTATACGCTCACGGGTTACATTGAACTCTCTACCTACTTCTTCAAGTGTTCTTGAACGTCCGTCTATTAAACCAAAACGCAAAATAAGTACCTTTTTCTCTCTTGGAGTAAGTGTATCCAGTACATCACTTAGCTGTTCTTTAAGCAAGGTATGTGAAGCAACATCGGCAGGTGCAGGTGAATCATCATCAGAAATAAAGTCACCCAAATGGCTGTCCTCTTCCTCACCTATTGGTGTTTCAAGAGATACAGGTTCCTGTGCTACACGCATAATTTCTCTTACCTTTTCAACAGGCATATCAATTTCTTCGGCAATCTCCTCTGCTGTAGGTTCATGTCCGTTTGTATGGAGTAACTGACTTGAAACCTTTTTAACCTTGTTGATTGTTTCTACCATATGAACAGGGATTCTTATAGTACGAGCTTGGTCTGCTATAGCCCTTGTAATAGCCTGTCTTATCCACCATGTGGCATATGTTGAGAACTTAAATCCCTTTGTATGGTCAAATTTTTCTACAGCTTTTATAAGACCAAGATTACCTTCCTGAATCAAATCCAAAAACTGCATACCTCTGCCAAGATATCTTTTAGCTATACTTACAACCAAACGCAAATTTGCTTCAGAAAGACGTTTTTTAGCTGCAACATCTCCATTTTTTATTCTTATTGCAAGCTCAATTTCTTCTTCAGATGAAAGCAGTGGAACCCTTCCTATTTCTTTAAGATAAACCTTTACAGGGTCATCAATGGCAATATTGTCGGGTACTGTGGTTTCAATTTCATCACCGTGTTCAATATCTGCCTTCTCCATTTTTCTTATTTCTATGTCAGAAATATCCTGAATATCATCAACCAAATCCTCTACAATCTCTATGCCCTCTTTTTCAAGCTGGTCATACATACGCTCAAGTTGTTCAGGCTCAAAATCTGTTTCGCCCATTATATCGAAAATTTCCTTTGTGGTAAGCTTACCTTTAGCTTTACCTTTTTCAAGTATCTCCTTAATAATTGTTCTTTTGTCAGGTTTTGACACTGCCATAACATCCATTCCTTTCTTTTCCTCATTACAATATTCACATAAATTTTGTGTTATTGTCTCAATATATAAAACTACTCTATACTTTCAGATATACTAATTTATTTATTTCTAAAAATATAAAAGTAATACTTAATATTTTTATTTTACAGCGAATACCATTTTAATTACTTTTTCTGTTTCCCATTTTTCTTAAATATTCCAACATATCGTCATCAGACATCTGTTCCGGTGTTTTTACAAGCTCCTTCTCGTGTTCTGATTTCAAAACCTGTATACACTGGTCAAGTGCCTGCTTATGAAGTGTTTCGGGCATAACCGTTGAAACATATGCCGTAATGTAGCTTAATTCATCTTCTGAAAAGTCCTGAGAAATTGCTGTTAAGCTTACTTCTTTTCCGCTTAAAGCACGATTAAGGATGATTTTATAAACACCCTTATTGAACTCAGTTGCAAATTCATCCACAGAAAGTTTGCTGTTTATGTACTGGCACATATCCGGATTATTAATCATAAAAGCTATTAGATATTCTTCTGCTTTTGCTGATTTTAAGTGTTTTGCTTTATCTGGATTTATTTTATCATGTCTTGCAGAGAAATCTTCGTTCATATTGTGAAAATCTTTTTTTGCCTGCTGACGATGTGAATAACGCAGTTTTTTTCTTACCTGTTCTTCAATAGCATTTTTTTGAACATTAAGCTTTTCGGCAAGTCTTGATATGTATATATCTCTTTCAATAGCATTAGCTGACTGTGCTATAATTTCAGATGCTTCTGTTAAATAATCTACCTTACCCTGTGGCTGTGAAATGTTATACTTGTCCATAAGCTTATCAAGCTTATAATCCAAATCTCCTGCACTTTTTTCAAGCAATACTCTAAAAATTGCAGTACCCTTATCACCATGAGCTTTCATAAATTCATCAGGGTCTTTTGCGTTTGGTATTGTAACTACTCTTATCTTTACTCCTGCATTTCTGAGAAGTGAGATTGCTCTGTCAGATGCTTTTCTGCCCGCTTCATCAGAATCATAACAAATAACAACTTCATCTGCATATCTTCTCATTAAGTCAGCCTGTTGTGATGTTAACGCTGTACCAAGTGTTGCCACCGTGTTTTCAAAGCCTGCCTGATGCAAAGCTATTACATCCATATAGCCTTCTGCAAGTATAAGCTGACGTGTGTTTATATTTTTTGCCATATTCATCGCAAAAAGCTGGTTACTTTTAGTAAATACGGGTGTATCTGATGTATTGAGGTATTTTGGTTTTTTGTCGCTCATAATTCTTCCGCCAAAAGCTACCACATTTCCTCTTAAATCAATTATTGGGAACATAACTCTATCTATAAATCTTGAAATTGTATAACCGTTTCTAGATTTTATCGCAACATTAGCTTGTATAAGCTCGTTATCATTAAAACCTAAATCTCGCAGATGATTGATAAGGTCAAATATTTGTTGCGGTGCATAACCCAAACCAAAACGCTTTATAGTTTTGTCAGTTAATCCTCTGCCACGCAGATAAGTTAAGGCTTCAATACCTGCTGGAGATATAAGGCTATTGTGAAAAAACCTCGCTGTTTCTCGATTTATCTCGTAAATTCTTCTTTTAAGCTTTGCATAGCTGTCATCGTAAGAATCCTGTGGCATTTCCATACCTGCTCTTTGTGCCAACAGCTTTACAGCTTCTATGTAGTCAAGATTTTCTATTTTTCTTATAAAGGTTATTACCTCACCGCCTGTACCACAGCCAAAGCAATAAAATGACTGTGTGTCAGGATAAATATAGAATGATGGTGTTTTCTCATTGTGAAAAGGACAACGGCCTGAATACAGCCTGCCTGCTTTTTTTAAGTTCACATATGACGAAACAACACTTGTAATTTCGTTTCTATCTCTTAATTCCTGTAAAAATTCTTCGGGCAAAGCCATTTTTGTCACCTACCTATGCCCTGTTTTATATAAACCTAAAACTGCCATCTTTTAGGAACAAACAAATTGCTGTACATTTGTATGGCATACTGGTCTGTCATTCCTGCAATATAGTCACATACCGCTCTATCTATGCCCTCACTTTCAACTATCTGTTGCATAAGAGGGTCAAGTTTTTCGGGATGACGCTTGAAGTATTCAAAAAGTCTATAAATAAAATCCGGAATTTTCTTTTCCTCTGATTTTGCATATGGACTTTTATATACACGCTCAAACATAAATTCGTGTATATTATGGTAAGCATTTGCAACCTCATCGTCCATTTTAAGCTCACCGTTTTTACTGTTGTTGACGATTGAACATACAAGAGTATTTATTCTTGTGCTGGTAGATGTACCAAGTACATCTGTAAACTCCTTTGGTATATCATTTTCTTTTATAATTCCTGCACGAACAGCGTCATCTATATCGTGGTTGATATATGCTATTCTATCAGCGTAACGAACCACTCTGCCTTCCGGTGTATATGCCCATTCTCCCTTAGTATGTCTTTCTATACCGTTACATACTTCAAACGTAAGATTCAAACCTCTGCCGTTCTTTTCTAGTCTTTCAACAACACGAACACTTTGCTCATAATGTTTGAAGCCACATTCGGATATATCATCTAAAGCTCTTTCTCCTGCGTGACCAAATGGTGTATGTCCCAAATCGTGCCCGAAAGAGATTGCTTCGGTTAAATCCTCATTAAGTGCCAATGCTCTTGAAATAGTGCGGGCTATCTGCGAAACTTCAAGAGTATGTGTAAGTCGTGTTCTGTAATGGTCACCTTCTGGTGATAAAAAAACCTGCGTTTTATGCTTTAAGCGTCTAAACGCCTTGCAATGTGTTATTCTATCACGGTCACGCTGAAAACAAGTTCTAAGCGGGCAAATGTCATCATCATATTTTCTGCCCTTACTTTCACAAGCGAGTGTAGCATACTCTGACAACTTTTCTTTCTCCCAAATTTCAGTTCTTTCACGAATATCCACAGCATACACCTCCAAAGCAACTACATTTTGCTTTTTAAGATTGACAGCATTTTATTAAAATAACAGCTTTAAAACTCTTTGCAATGATATATACGCAAAAAAATCAAAAAACCCTTTTTTTATTTGATATTTTTTTGAAAATACAAATAAATTGGAGGTTATATTCAAAAACCGCCACACTTGGTTAATCTTAACCTTAGTATGACGGTTTTTGTTATTCAATATAATTTAATCTGTTATGCGTTACTTTCGGACATCTTGTCAGAACTTTCGTATATAGGAGATTCTCCAGAAGAATCTTTCTTGCCTTTTTCTGCAAAAACAAATTTAAGTATAACAGGTGCTACAATAGTAGTAACAACAACTACTATTACAATAGGAGCAAATAAATCATCATTCATTAAACCTATTTCAGAGCCTTTGTTGGCTACTATAAGTGCAACTTCACCTCTTGAAATCATACCTGCACCAATCTGTAAACATTCCTTTGCGTCAAATCCGCAGATTTTAGCTCCAAGTCCACAACCTATCATCTTGGTAAGTATAGCAATAATTGCAAGTAATATTGCAAAAATAATAATGGTTGCCGACATTGCGGGAAGCTGAACCTTCAAGCCTATACTTGCAAAAAATATTGGTGACAACAACATATATGAAAGTGTGCTGAATCTTGTTTCAAGATATTCACGCTTGCTTGTATTGGACATAATAAGACCTGCAATATATGCACCTGTAATATCTGCTACACCAAATACTTCTTCAGATATCCATGACATTACCAAACAGAATGTAAAAGCAAGAATTACAAAACGTCTGTAGTCTTTTTTGTATCTGTCCATATAAAGTGAAAATATCTTGTAGCAAAGGAAACCAACACCAAGGGAAAATGCAAAAAAACCCAGTATCTTTGCAAATACAATCCATATTTTTACATCTGTGCTTGTAAAGCTTGAGATAATTGTAAGTGCTACAATACCCAATACATCATCTATAATAGCAGCACCCAAAATAGCGTTTCCTGCTCGTGAGTTAAGCTTACCCATCTCTTTAAGAGTTTCAACTGTAATACTTACAGATGTTGCAGTAAGTATTACACCTATAAACATTGCTTTTAAAAATGTTATCTGGTCTGTGTCGCTCTCTGTAGGAGGTATCATAAAATATGTAAGCAAAAATCCACCAATAAGCGGAACTATTACACCTAAAACAGCAATAACAGCAGATGCTTTACCTGTCTTTTTAAACTCCTTTATGTCAGTTTCAAGTCCGGCTGAGAACATAAGCACTATTACACCAAGCTCCGAAACCATTTTAATAAAGTCATTTTCCTGTAGAACATTCAATATAGCAGGACCTAACAACAAACCTGCCAATAAAGCACCTACAACCTGTGGCATATGGAATTTCTTGAATATCAAGCCGAAAATCTTAGTTGAAATAAGAATTAAGGCTATATTGAGCAAAAAAGAATAATCCATACTTTCATCTCACTTTCCTTTTAATATATTATTCCGACAAAATTTACAGTTTGTTAAAATTTGTCGGTTCGTAGCTATTATATTACTTTTTCTATGTATGGTCAAGAAAATTAATCGACAAATTTTTTATTTATTTGTTTTTATTAAACAAATAAAGTGTTTTAATTTGTTTAGATTACTTATTATCCTCTTTGCTATGCAACTTATAGTTGCGTTGACTTTTTATATAGATTGAGTATAATTATTTTGGTTATGACAACTTGTCATTTTTATAAGATTGTTTTAAAAGTGTGGTGAATATATTTTGGTAAAACAAACCTTTTATAATCTAACACCTGAAAAGCAAGAACGCATAAGAGAAGCTATAATCAAAGAGATTGACAATAAAAACTATGACGAAATTTCAATAAATCAAATAGTTAAAAACGCAGGAATTTCACGAGGCAGTTTTTATCAGTATTTTGATGATAAGAGGGATATTTTTTACGTTGTTTTACGAGAATTTTCAAGTGAACTTAATAATGAAAGCAGAAAATTTCTTTCTGAAACCAAAGGAGATTTATTTAAAACTGCTGAATTAGTTTTCGATTTTGTTGCAAATGCCCATAACTCTGTAGACTACTCATCAGCTTTACGAACGGTTTTTTCTTTTGCAAGTACAAATATTGAAATTTTTAAAACAGAAACAGTAAACTATTGTGGTGCATCTGTTACAGGTGCTATAAAAAAGTATATAAACTATGATTTGCTTAACATAAATAGCGAAGATGATGTTGAACATATGGTTGGGATTATCGGTGCTATTATGTGTAGGTCATGGTTTGAAATATTTGTTCTTGATAAGGACAAGGACGAAGTGATAAAACAACTTAACACAATGTTTCTTCTTTTGAAGAACGGATTTCTAAGGAGGTAAAAATGTTATCAAAATTTAGTGTAAGAAAACCGATGACTGTATTGGTGGCATTAATTCTGGTAGTTGTTCTGGGTGTTGTATCATTTACAAATATGACACCTAACCTTTTACCTAATATGGATTTTCCCTATATGGTAATTTTAACAACCTATCCTGGTGCAAGCCCCGAGCTTGTAGAAACATCTGTATCAAAACCTTTGGAACAAGCTGTTTCTACTTTGGACGGTGTAAAAGAAGTAACCTCAAGTTCTAGTGATAACTACTCAATGGTTATGATAGAATATGAGGATGGCACAAATATGGAAAGTGCCAAGGTTGATTTAAGTGGTAAAATTGACACTCTGGAGGGTTCTTGGGATGATACTGTAGGCACTCCTGTTATGATGGAAATTAATCCTGATATGATGCCTGCGTCTGTTATTGCTATTGACGTTGAAGGAATGGAAACTGCCGAACTTTCAAATTATGTTGATGAAGAACTGCTTAATCAGCTTGAAGGTGTAGATGGTGTTGCGTCTGTAACAACAATAGGTTCTGTTGAAGAAGGTATAAATGTAGTTATAGATGAAAAGAAACTGAAATTTGTAAACACCAAAGTACAAAAAGCTATCAACAGTAAATTTGACGAAGGTAAAGAGCAGATTAATGATGGTCTTGAGCAATTGAATGATGGTCTTGAGCAAACTCAATCTGGTCAGGAGCAAATTGAGGCAGGCAAAGAAGAACTGGAAACTCAAAGACAGCTTGCAAACCAACAGCTTGCAAGTGCAGAGGCACAGCTTGACGAAAAACAAACAGAACTGCTCAATGGTAAAATTCAGATTTTAAATACTCTGTCAACTCTTACAACCCAAAGAACCGAGTTGCAGTCTACATATGAGCAAATTGTGTCTATACAAACTGTTTTATTAGAGCTTAAAAAGAATATTCAGGATATGACAACTACTGTTACACAGATGGAGGCATATCAGACAACAGTTGAAAATCTTAACACTGTTATAAGCACACTTTCTCCTGAAAGCGAAGAATATAAGCAGGCTATGGAGCAGTTGGAGGCTCTTGAAGCTCAGCTTGAGGAAATGGGTCTAACAACTGCAAATCTTCCTGAAAAGATAGAGGAATTTAACTCAGACATAAAAATTCTTGAGGCTTCTCTTGAGAAAATAAAAACATCTCTTACTGACAAGGGATTTTCAGAGGATACTTTACAACAAGCAATAGATGAGATGAAAAGCGGTATTGACAAAATTGATTCTGCAATAACTCAGCTAAACACTACTCTTGAACAGCTTGAATCAGGCTCTATAACACTTAGCAGTGCCCTTGCTGAACTTAACAAGCAGAAAACCGAGGCAAGCTATCAGATGAATACCGCTTATACCGAACTGCGTGTTAACGAAGCTACCCTTTCGGCAACACAAGCACAGCTTGAGGCAAGCAAGCAGGAGCTTGAAACAACTCTTGAAACATTAGAAGAACAACAAGAAACAACTCAGGATAAATCTGATGTTACAAAGATTATAACACTTGAAATGGTATCTGGTATTCTTACAGCACAGAATTTCTCTATGCCGGCAGGATATATTACAGAAGGAAATAACCAGTACCTTGTTCGTGTTGGCGATAAAATTGAAGATGTAGAAGAAATGGAAAATCTTCTACTGTTTGACTTAGGTCTTGACGATGTAGACCCTATATACCTTAAAGATGTTGCAAATGTATTTTTTGAGGATAACTCAGACGAAGTATATGCAAGGATTAATGGCAATGATGGTGTAATGCTTTCATTTTCAAAATCATCAGAGTCCGCTGTTGCAACAGTTTGTGAAAATATTGAAAAAAAGCTTGACCAGATAGCATCTGAGAATGATAAATTCCATTACACTGTTATGATGGACCAAGGTACATATATAGACCTTGTAATTAATAACGTACTTGAAAATCTGGTTGTTGGTGCATTGTTTGCTATAATCATTCTGTTTATATTCCTGAGAGATATTAAACCTACATTGATAGTAGCCTGCTCCATTCCGCTGTCAGTAGTATTTGCAATAGTGCTTATGTATTTTAGCGGCGTTACATTGAATATTATCTCATTGTCGGGTCTTGCGGTAGGTGTAGGTATGCTTGTGGATAACTCTGTTGTTGTTATCGAAAATGTATACCGATTGAGAAGTATGGGTATGTCTGCTACCAAAGCAGCTATGAACGGTGCAAGACAGGTTGCTGGTGCCATTACAGCGTCAACCTTGACAACAGTTTGTGTGTTCTTGCCTATTGTATTCGTAGAAGGTTTAACAAGACAGATATTTGCCGACCTTGCTTTGACTATTGCCTATTCATTGTTGGCAAGTTTGGTTGTAGCACTTACTCTTGTACCTGCTATGGGTAAATCATTGTTTAAAAATACAAAAGAGCGTAAACACAGAATAATGGACGCTTTGCTGAAATGGTATGAAAAAGCTATAAGATTTACTCTTTCACACAGAGCAGCTGCACTTATTCTTTCTGTAATTATGCTTGTAGGCAGTACAGTTCTTGCTTTGTCAAGAGGCTTCAGTTTTATGCCAAGCTCAAGTAGCTCTGAAATACAGGTAAGCATTACTATGCCAAAAGGCAGTGAACTTGAAGACACTGTAGCTACATCAGAAAAAATGCTTGATATGATAAACGAAACAGACCAGTATGATACAGTTGGTGCAATGGTAGGTAATTCATCAAGCATTATGGGTATGGGTGGCACAGACAACGGAAGTGCTACAATTTATCTTGTACTTAAAGAAGAATACGCCAAGGACAGTGAATCTATTGCAAACGACTTACAGAGTAGATTTGATAAAGAATTCGACAAAGAAACTGAAATTAGTGTAAGCAGTGGTATGATGGGCTCAATGTCATCATTAATGGGCAGTGGTGTTTCTGTACAGATTTTCTGTGATGACCTTGACAAGCTACAAAAAACTGCTAATGAAATTGAAGCAATCATCAAAGATATTGACGGTATAACAGAAACAGATAATGGAATTGCTGACACAACAACTGAAGTAAGAATTACTGTTGATAAAGAAAAGGCTATGAAACATTCACTTACAGTAGCACAGGTTTTCCAGCAGGTTGCAACTATTGTTACAAGTGAAAGTACAGCAACTTCCCTTACAAATTCAGACGGTTCAGAGGTTGATGTTATTGTAGTTGAAGGCAAAAAAGAAAATATGAAGGTAGAAGATTTGCTTGATGAAAAGCTTACTTATACCGATACAGAGGGCAACGAAAAAACAATAACATTAGGCGAAATTTCAAGTATAGAAAAAGCCGATGCAATGAACTCTATTTCAAGAGAAAACCAGAAAAGATATCTAACAGTTACAGGTGAAATTTCTGCCGATTACACAGTTACTGATGTTTCTAACAGAGTTCAGACAGCTGTAAATAAGTATGAACATTCTGATGATATTTCTATTGAGTTTACAGGTGAAAATGAAAGCACAATGGAATCTGTAGTAGAAATGTGTAAAATGCTTGGACTCGGTGTTATATTTATTTATCTGATAATGGTAGCACAGTTCCAGAGCTTAAAATCACCATTCATAGTAATGTTTACTATACCTCTTGCATTTACAGGTGGTTTTTTGGGACTGTTTATTACGGGATTTGACATAAGCGTTGTTTCACTTATTGGATTTGTAATGCTGTGCGGTATTGTAGTTAACAATGGTATTGTGTTGGTTGACTATATAAACCAGCTTCGTATAGAAGGAATGGAGAAAAAAGAGGCTCTTGTTCAGGCAGGTATAATAAGAATGAGACCAATTCTTATGACAGCTATTACAACAATTATCGGCTTGGTTTCTATGGCACTTGGCATAGGTGAAGGTACAGAAATGATGCAGCCTGTTGCTATAGTTTGTATTGGCGGTTTGCTGTACGCAACTATAATGACACTGTTTATTGTTCCTGTTATGTACGACCTATTCAATAGAAAGCCTATGAAGGTTATAGATGAAGATGACCTTGAAGAGATTGACGACTAATACTGGTAACATTTTGTAATATTAATAAAAATCCGTATGACTTTTATGTTATACGGATTTTTTATGGGAAATTACACAGATAGTTACTTATGACAATTATTATCTATAATATATGTGTATTTTACACAATTCTACAAATTATTTTTTGCTTCTTGACAATGTTAAAAGGCAATGTTAACATTAAATTGAGATTACAAATGTGTAATATTTTTTGTTGAATGGTAATATATTTTACTGAGGTATTTTAAAAAGAAACTACTAATGGAGGAAGAAGAAAAATGACTTTTCAAGATGCTTTTTGCGAAATAAAAAATATTTTTATCCACTCAGATGTACACGAATACAATGGACATCTTGCTATGCAGGTTACTATGACAGGAGAAGGTGGAGGAACTTTCTATGTAGAATTTAAAGATGGTACTATAAAAGTAGAACCTTATGACTACAAAGACCACGACACGCTTTTTATTGCTGATACATATGACTTTTTGAAAATAGCAAGAGGCGAAATGAACGCTGTTGCAGCTTATACTGTAGGAAAATTAAGAATAGAAGGCGACCTTGGCAAAGCCTCTGAAATACAGCGTCTTGTTGGCTGGACACGCTATTAATACATAAATTACACATTATATATAAATATTGCACATAAACCACCGCAAAGCTTTTAATGATTTGCGGTGGTTTAATTTTGCTTTATTTTAGCAAATTAGTGACAAATGTCATCTGTACATTTTGAATTTAATTTTATAAAATATAATTAATGATTAAAGATGTAAACAGTATATAAAATTTTAACAAAAAGTAAACATTATTGAAAAACGATAATTAATAATTGATTTTAGATAAATATTGTGCTAATATATTCCAAAAGGAGGTTTTTAGTGTAATGAAGTCGAATAAATCAATAATCGTTTCAATATGGGTAGTGCGTTTATTAATTTTGTTTTTATTTTTTAGTGCTTTTTTCATTCCTATGCTAGGCAAGCTTTACAGTCAGCTTGCAGGTAACGGCACAGATATATCGGTTCAGATTTCTGTAAGTCTTTACTGCCTGCTTCTGCCCGCTCTAGGCACATTATCTGCACTACATATGTTGTTAATCAATATCAGAAAAGGCAATATGTTTGTACCCAAAAACATAAAATATCTCACTATAATTTGTATAGGTGTTTTTCTGGTGGGAATTATATGCTCAGTGGTATCATTTGTTTCGTGGGTATTTGCATTTATAGCAGTTGCATTTTTATTTGTAGGATTAATTTTATTGGTACTGAGAAATGTGTTCAATAATGCAGTTAATATAAAAGAAGAAAATGATTTTACAATATAGGCAGGGAGATGAGTATTAATGGCAATAGTGGTTAATGTAGATGTTATGCTCGCAAAACGTAAAATTTCTTCAAGCTATCTTGCAGAAAAAATAGGAATTACACCGGCTAATCTGTCTATACTCAAAACAGGCAAGGCTAAAGCAGTGCGTTTTTCTACTTTGGATAAACTTTGCAAAGCTTTGAACTGCCAACCGGGCGATATTCTTGAGTATATTGACGATGAACAAATATAAATTTTTTATTAAGAAAGGTAGGTTTATATGAACAATCAAAAGCCAAGCTACAGCACTCCTGATATACCTTCACAAGGCAACACAGGACAAAAACAAAGCAGTGAAAAGTGGAACGACGGATACAATCAAAATTCCAATAGCAATACTGCAAATGGTTATAACCAAACTTCTGCAAATAATGCAAATAGTAATGGTTTTAATCCCAATTCACAGCGTTCCAACGGTGGATATAATCCTAACAGAAATAATCCCAATATGAATAATCCTAACGGCAGATATGCACCACCTCCAAATGGATATAATCCCAATATGAATAATCCTAACGGCAGATATGCACCACCTCCAAATGGATATAATCCCAATATGAATAATCCTAATGGTTTTGTAAGAACATTCAGAAAAGTATTTGATAAGTGCGATACAGTATTTGCGTGGTTTGCAATTATACTTGGATTTTTGTTTATATTCTCTATAGCCTCGGTGTGGTTTAATTTCGGTTTAGGTGCAACAATATTCTTTGAGGCAAGCTTGATTACTTCATATTTTTATGTTGCCAAAAAAGGAATTAAAATTGATTTATTACATAATATTGCTTTTATCTTTCTGGTTGTATTGAGTTTAAGCTTTTTGTTTTTCAGTAACACACTGGCATTATGGCTGGATTTTCTGGTTCTTACACTTGGCTTGCTGTACTGGGTATATACAACAGGTGGTAAAGAAAGAAAAAAAGAGGACGGAGCATTACTGGAAATGATAATAAGCTGGTTTGCTTATCCGTTTATGAACTTCGGTTCTCTTTTCAGTGCTATATTCAAACGCAGAGAGAATAAAAAATCAGGCAACACAGCTACTACCGGCAACGGTAAATGGATTTTCTTAGGTTTGCTTATAGCCTTCCCTATTGTCTGCATAGTTTCATCATTGCTTATAATGAGTGACGAAATGTTCAAGGCTATGTTTTCTTTCTTGTTTGATAACTTCTTTGGAAATATTATTAAATATTTATGGTTTGCTGTTCTGGGTTTACCTATAGCAATGGGTATATTCAGTGTGTGGTATACAAAATATTTTGAGGACAGCAAAATACAACATATCAATCAACCTCAAAGAAGAAACAATAACACCTTTAACTGTCATATTGCACCTGTTGCATTAATGTATTCAATAGCAATTCCACTGTGCGTTGTTTATTTTCTATATCTAATTTCTCAGGTAGCATATTTTATTTCTTTTATTGCAGACAATCTTCTACCTGAAGGCTTTACAATAGTAGATTATGCACGAAATGGATTTTTTGAACTTTGTGTAGTTACAGTTATCAATATTGTGCTTATAATCTTGCTTATAACACTTACAAAACGTCCTGAAGGTGTGATGCCTGTGGGATTAAGGGTTATTTCTACTCTTATGTCAGTATTCACCCTTGTGTTTGTTGGTACAGCACTTTACAAAATGTTTATGTATATTGGTCAGTACGGTTTTACAGCTATGCGTATAAACACAAGCATATTTATGATATTCTTGCTTATTATTTTTATGCTGATAATTGCAAAGCAATTTTTGAAAGAAATAAGATTTTTTGCAACAGCATTAATAGTTGCTATGGTATTTCTTACAGGCTATAACATTCTAGATGTAGACGCATTTATTGCAAAAGAAAATATAAGCTTGTATCAGCAAGGAAAAATTGGATGGATGGGCAACGAAATGGTAACAGAACTTGATGATTCAGCACTTGAATATATTGCTCCCTTTGCCAACGACCCTAACAACGGATTAAGTGAAATGGAAAACGAACATCTTAAAGCATATATGAGATACAGATATAACGAATATGAAGAAAAAGCAGACAGTGTCGATGAGCAATTTGCTGTATTCAACATAAGTAGGTACAAAGTTCATTGTATACTTGCTGAAAACGGCTTTGACAATTACGAATATCGTGACAATTTCAGTAAAACCTACAGCAGTTGGAAAAATCGTTATAACTATAATGAATATAACTATTATGGCGACTTTATAGAAAGCTAATTAGTAGTTATAATAATCTTAAAACAGCTAAAACATTCTCCTTCAACTGTAGAGTAATCTTCAGTTGTATACACTGAAATCGGATAACCTCCATAAGAGAGGTTACCCGATTTTTTTATTTTGTGTTCATTTTAATTGTATGAAAATTTAAGACTAAAAACAAAAACAAGCCTTGTAGTAAAAACACTTACTACAAGGCTTGTTTTTGTGGAGCTGGTGGCGTGACTTGAACACGTGACCTTCTCATTACGAGTGAGATGCTCTACCAACTGAGCTACACCAGCAAAATATTTTCTTTAATAATACAATCATTATCAACATTACAGTATATAGTATATAATTTATAAATAAAAAAATCAATATATTTCAAAGTATTTATTTTAAATATTTTTTTATTATTTTCCTGTGACGCTTTTTCACGGTTTGTTGCAAAGTTATTCTGTATAATTATAATAGACTTATACAAATAAAATTATAATACTTTGGAGTTGTTAACAATGAAAGAATTAGGAGCTAGACTAAAACACTATAGAGAAAATTGCGAACTTTCTCAACAACAGGTTGCAAATGTTCTGAACATCGACCGTTCAACATACACTTATTACGAAACGGGAAAAACCACACCTAGTGCAAGTATGCTTTTAAAATTATCCAAAATATATAATGTTCCTTGTGCTGTTTTTCTTGAATGTATTAATCAGGAGCTTGCTCTTGGTTCTAAGGTTGCTGACAGTATAGATAATCAGAACGATAATGCATTGAGCGAATATGATAATACTTTAGATTATAATGATAAAATTTATAAACTAAAAAAAGAAGAAAGAGAGTTTCTTATTGCTTACAGAGCATTAGATGAGGAAAAACAAAAAACACTTGAGCAATTTCTCAAAAGTTTGATTCAAAAATAACAATGCAAAATAATGCAATTTATATGAATATTTATGTTTTAGCCACCGAAAAATGGTGGCTAATTTAAATTTGCATTATTTTATTCAAATACCTATAATGCAACATTTTATTGTTATTTTTGTCATTCCTCACATTAAATCAGCTTTCCAACATCTCAGCTATAATTGAATTTGATACTAAAAAACCTTTTTTTGTTAAAGAAATTCCTTTTTCGTTAATATTAGTAAGGCCATATTTTTTGTACTTTTTAGCTACATCTATACATCTTTCAGGAACAGAACCAAAAAAGTTTTCGTAATTGCTGAATACAAGTCCTTCTGCTAGTCTTAACCTTAACATAATATATTCATTGGCGGTTGCTCCTATCCCATCTTCTATTACTTTATTGTTGTAGAAAGACTGCATATCTCTTGGAAAATAAAAACGCTTTCTGTTCATTAAAGAATGTGCAGACGCACCAAGTCCAAGATATTCGTCACAGTTCCAGTATTTTAAATTATGCCTGCTTTCAAAACCATTTTGTGCAAAATTTGATATTTCATATTGCTTATAACCCTTTTCTTCCAAATACATTTGCATTATGGTATACAATTCTGCCTGTTTATCGTCATCAGGCAGATTCAACTTTGGTGCAAGCTTCTTATAGGGTGTGTTTTCTTCCACTTTCAAAATATATGCAGAAATATGGGTTGGCTTTTGCTTTATACAAAAATCCATAGAATCAATGAGTGAACTTTCGGTTTGCTGAGAGATTCCCACCATTAAATCAAGAGAAATATTATTTATACCTGCATTTCTTATCATATTTACAGCATTTGTAACATCTATATTACAGTGAGTTCTACCTAAAAGCTTTAGTTCATTTTCATTAGCTGACTGAATACCTAAAGAAATTCTGTTCACTTTGCAATTTGCAAGCTTTTTAAAATCTATAGTCTGTGCTGACCTTGGATTCATTTCTATAGTTATTTCAGTATCCGAAGTTATATTGAAACATTCTGAGGCTTTTGTTATTATAGAAATAAGATTTTCTGTACCAATAACGCTAGGAGTTCCTCCACCAATGTAAATTGTATCAAATATTTTGTTTGGATAAATTTTGCTGTAAAGTTGAAGCATCTTTTGCATATTTACAACATATCTGTCGATTTCTTCTCTATTTTGAGCTTTAGAGTAAAAATCACAGTATAAGCATTTGCTTGTACAAAAAGGTATATGAATATATAATCCACAAGGTTGGTTCATAAAATACATCCGTTCTTTAAAAAGCAACACTGCAATACAGACATTACAGTGTTGCTTTGATTTATCTATTTTCTTTTATTTTGTGATTAAACAAACTGCGTGGGCGGAAATTCCCTCTCCACTTCCCGTAAAGCCAAGCTTTTCTTCTGTGGTGGCTTTAACGCTTACTCTGTCTATATCAATTTTGCAGGCTTTAGCAATATTATTACGCATTTCTTCAATATAGGGTTTTAGCTTAGGTGCCTGTGCAATTACTGTACTGTCTATATTACATATTGAATAGTTATTTTTATAAAGCACTTCACAAACCTTCTGTAACAGCACTATACTGTCAGCTCCACTGTAAGCAGGGTCATTATCGGGAAATAGTTTTCCTATATCACCAAATGCACCTGCACCCAAAAGTGCGTCCATAATTGCGTGTACAAGCACATCAGCATCGGAATGTCCTAAAAGACCTTTTTCATAGGGTATTTCTACACCGCCTAAGATAAGCTTTCTATCATCAACAAGCTTATGTACATCATATCCGTGTCCTATTCTCATTTATTTTCACCTCTGTTACTCAAAAAGCTTTCTGCTATTACTATATCTTCGGGTGTAGTAAGCTTTATATTGGTTGCATTGCCTTTTGTTACATACACCTTTTCTCCCAAAGACTCCACCAACTGGCAATCGTCTGTATAATCCTTTTCTTCTTTATTTGCTTTCTCCATTGCCGATTTATATAAACTTAGTTCAAACACCTGTGGTGTATAAATTGCAATCAGTTTACTTCTGTCAGGAGTTGATGAAATAAAACCATTTTCGTCAATCACTTTGATTGTATCCTTAACAAAAACACCCAATGCAGAGCTTTTATATTTTACAGCATTGTTTACAACTGCGTTTATGTCCTCAGGTAATACCAGAGGTCTGGCACCGTCATGAATTGCAATATAATCAGTATCATCACTTACACATAATACACCATTTGCTACAGACTGTTGGCGTGTGCTTCCGCCTTGTGTAAAAGCAACTGCTTTTGTTATATTGTTACTGTGTGCAAGCTGTATGATTTCTTCTTTATCCTCTGCCCTGCACACAACCACAATTTCGTCTATATTCTCAGCACTCTGAAACGCTCTAAGTGTATACAATATAGTTTCAGTACCATTTAATTTTATAAGCTGTTTGCTTATAGTTTTGCCCATTCTAGTAGATGAACCTGCACCTACTATTATTGCAGTAGTTTTCATTATTTAAACTCCTTTTAGCTTTTATTGGTTGGCTCATTTGGCTCTGTAGGCTGTACATTATGTTTACCCGGAAATAGTTCTTCTTCCACTTGAAAAAGAATGGAAATTCCTGTCGGTTGCAGTTCTGTATTATTTATATTTGATAGACCAATGACTTTAATATCATCTTCTTTAGTAACCATATCAATAGCATAATAAAGTTCTGTATTACCTGTATGATAATAATAATCATCACAAACAAACCAGCCAAAGCCATAATTAAAACCGTCTGAGCCTGTGTTTGTTGCCTTTTTGAACATATCATTACCAAGCACCTTGCCACGGCTGTAAGCGTTTACCCACTTTAGCATATCAGATGTAGTAGATACAATTTCTCCAGCCGAATAAAAATATGAACTGTCAACCTTTATACCTTCTGTCCATTCGTTGTCAAGGTAGCCTTTGCAGTTTGTGTCTGTCATTTTCAGTGAAGAATCATCCATATAAAGTGGATAGAATATTTCATTCTGAATATACTCCTCATATGTTTCTCCGCTTACTTCTTCTATAATCAAACCAAGAAGATAGTAATTTGTATTTGAATACGAAAAATACTCTCCTGGTTCAAACACAAGTTCTTGCTTATTAAGCCAGTTTAAAAATTCCTTATTTGAAAATTCTGCATCTTCGTCACGTTCGCCTGCTTCAAGCTGATATATGTACTCGTTAAGATAATCGGGTAATCCCGAACACATATTAAGCAAATGTTCAATAGTAACATCTTCTGCAATTTTTGCGTCTTTTACATATTTTGTTACCTTATCTTTTATCGAAAGTTGCTTTTCTTCTGCAAGCTTTGCAATAGCTGTTGCAGTAAACTGCTTTGAACAAGAGCCGATTTCGTACTTTGTGTCAAGGGTATTTTTCTTTTTGTTTTCTTTGTCGCTGTAGCCCATTGCTTTGTGATAAATCACTTCATCTCCCACAGCAACAAGGAATGTACCATTAAAATCTATTTCTTCAAGCTTATCAGTTATTATACCGTCAACATTTTCAAGTTCTGCTTTTGTAAATGCAGATTTAACCGCTTCTGTTGCAGATTCAGGCGGACGTGTACTTTCTTGTGTTGGTACAGTGATTTCCGTTTTTTCATTATTTACAGGCTCATTTTCAAGTTCTACGGTTTGAACAGAGCTTACCCATACAAGTCCTGCAAGCACCAAAAAAAAGCATACTATTAAACTTATTCTTACACCTAATTTCATTTTAAATAAACCTCTTAATCAATTCTGTTTTCAAGACCAAGTTCACATATAATATCTTTATAGTGTTTAGCTGTTTCACTATTTATATTTTTGTAATATTTTATTGTTTTTGCATTTTTTATTTTACTCACAACATACACTACCCAAACAAATGGAAGTGCCAAAGGAGATTTTTTCAGTACAGGAAATTCTGTTTTCATATTATTATACGAAGGAAATAACTGTTTCGTCAAAAAACTCATTTTGCTTGCTTTTTTACCTTCAGATGCCATTTTAGCGGTTCTTATTCCTACATTGTGTTCAACCGTGCCATAAGCACTGCAACTAGCCACGAATAAATCCAGCTTGTTATTTCTGTCAAGTCCTGTACCACCTTTTCCAAACCACCTATATGCAAGACTTACAGCGGTTTTATCAAATTCCCTGTAACCAAAATCATCTAACATACGGTTGATATATTCTATATCAAGTATATTTCTGTATTTCTCCAAAAAAACATAATAATCCAAAAATATTCTTGGGGCAATACCTGAGTGGTCAAGGTGATGTATGGCGTGAACTGACAGATAGATATATAAATCTTCCGCAGTCATTTCATATATATGAGAATATCCGTTTTTCAAAACGCTTTTTTCCCAGATACTTTCAAAATAATCAACAAACTTTTGTGATTTACTATCATCAAGGCTAAAGTGCTGTTCCAAACATATAAAAGGTTTTTTAATATAAAGTCTGTCGTGTCCTCCATCGTGTTCTGCTTTATATCCCAGATTTTTAAGCAAATCATCCGCTTTGTCAAAATCAGTTTTTCTTACATAGGTATCTATATCACCCATATATCTGTAAAATGTTGAAGTATAAATATTTTTCAGGCACGAACCCTTCAGCAACATCATATCTATACCATTTTCTTCAAATGTATTTTTCATCAATTCCAGTTCGTAAAGCTGATTGGAGTCGATAATTACCTGTTTTTTAAATTCACTTGCAAAGGCATTTTTTAAGGTATTATCTGGCTGATTTTCACCACACAGAAGTTCAATACCTCTCTTTACAAGCGTTACAAAGGTAAGAGTTTTAGAAATATTAAAAACATTGTTCCAGTTTACATTAAGATAATCCACATTATCATTCTGATTATTTACAGCCATATTTACAAGTTTAAACACACAGCAGTAATCATCAAAATGTTTGAGTACCTCATCATTCATTTTATATCTCCTTTGCAGATTCAACTGGTAACATTATAATATATTCTACATCAAAATACAATCATAAAGATTTAAAACAAAAAACAGGTAACTGCATAAAGCAATTACCTGTTCCGGAAACATATAAATTATAAAATTATCTTACGTTGTTTGTTCAGCTTTTCTTCTAGCTTAGCATTCTTTCTTATTTCTTTTGGTGTAGTACCGTAAATTTTCTTGAAATCTCTGTTAAACAAAGAAATATTGTTATAACCAACTGCTGTTGCAACATCAAGTATATTGAAACGTGTAGTTTCAAGTAACTCAACAGCCTTTGTTAAACGACATTTATTGATATAGCTAATACAGGTAGTATGTGTATACTCTCTAAATAATTTCATAAAGTGGCTACTGCTTATACCTACATTTTCAGCAATTTCATCAACAGTTAAAGACCTGTTGTAATTCTGATCAATATAATCGATTGCATTACAAATAGCGTTTTCACTCTTATATTTTGCCTTTTCACGATTAGTTTTCTTTACAATATGACCGCTTTTATACAGAGTAAGGAAATAGCTTAAAATAGTGATTTTAATTTCTAATTCGTATAAATTTTCTTCTTTTTCCAGTAAATCATTAATCCTGAACAGATAACCTTTTAATTCGTCATATGCAGAAGCATCTGGCTTAATAACACAAGTTACTTCAGAATCTCCCTGCTTTAAAGGTCTGAAATACTTCTCTGTACAACAGCCAACATTTTCTGTATACAAAAAGTTAGGTAAAAAAGCGAATGAACGATATTTAAGTTTATCACAAGATTTGTACATTGAATGTACAGTATCAGGCTTAAGATAAACAATATCACCTGTTTCAGCACTGTGCTTCTTTCCGTCAATATAATAGTCACAAGTACCATCTGTAATGTAATGAATTTCAATTTCAACGTGGTGATGCGGCATAATAAAGTCATTCTCAATAATTTCGCAGTCTACTACTTCAATAGGAAGAAACTTTTCATTATAGTCTCTTCTGAAAATACTGTTAAAACTTCTACTGTTCATATGAAAACATTCTCCTTTTGTTGCAGTTGCACTATTTTGTACAAAAACATACTTTCTTAGACAAATTAATTATATCACACGAAAACTCAATAATCAATATTAAGACGAAAAAAATTTCTAATTTCGCAAATTTTTGTTAAACAAAAGATAATTTTCAACCTAAAAACTCATATACAAAGCAAAATATATCTACATTTAAACTTAAATTTGATTGCATAAAAAGCTAAAAATCAAACAATTTATATATAACTATATATTTTGGGGTTCAATTAATCTACAACCAAAAACACAGTCTACTCTTATTGTTTGTAGTAATAATAAAGTAATTATGCAAAAAATAATATTACAATTAAATATTTTTTCTTCAACACTCTTGTAAAATATCACTAAAAGTTGACACTGATTTTACACAGTGGTAAAATCAGGATATAAAAATAATTATTAGAGGAGTGTTGTTAAAAATGGACAGAATCATTTCCAAACTTCTGATTTATGGAGATATGCCCGAAGATTCAATACTTATGGGTCTGAGTGACATTTTTTCAGGTTTTCGTGACGGAAGCTATTCAAAAAGCCAGCTTACAGCCAAGGTATTTACTCAGATAAAAAAACTTCTTGTGTTGGCTACCGACTATGGCTTTGACAACAACTTGTGGCACAACTACCTTGCTTTTATACTTATAACAAACGAAAACCCTTTCAGTATTACCTGTGAAAAGGTTGGAGCAAATGACGGTAGTGTAAATCATTTTGCAATGAATGATTTTTCTGCTTTTAAAAAACTTTTTGATTTTGATTTTTCAGAAATTGAAGTTTCCCTTGGAATAGATTGTTTTTCTAGAATTTCAAACTACAAGGCTATAGTAAAAAAGGAGCTTATGTATAATAAAAACGTAAGCGAAAAAGTTCAACAGTTAAGCACTGACCTTGAAAACACAAAAACAACCAAGGAATTTTTCGATACAGTTACAAAGTTTTATAAAGATTACGGTGTTGGTATGTTCGGACTGAATAAAGCGTTTAGAATTGCTGGTAGTGACGCTTTTCACGTTGAATTTAAAGCAATCAACAATATGGATAAGGTTATGCTTGATGACCTTATTGGTTACGAAAAACAAAAGCAAATGCTTGTTGAAAACACAAAAGCATTTGTTGAAGGCAGAAAAGCAAACAACGCACTTCTGTTTGGTGATAGCGGTACAGGTAAATCAACAAGTATCAAAGCTATTGTAAACGAATTTTATCCGTACGGCCTAAGAATGATTGAAGTTTACAAGCACCAATTTAAGGATTTGTCAAATGTAATATCACAAATCAAAAACAGAAATTATAGGTTTATAATATATATGGACGACCTTTCATTTGAAGAATTTGAAATTGAATACAAATTCCTTAAAGCTGTAATTGAAGGTGGCGTAGAAACCAAGCCTGATAATATTCTGATTTACGCAACATCAAACAGACGACATTTGATAAAAGAAACCTGGAACGATAAAAATGATATGGAATTTCAGGGCGGACTTCACCGTTCTGATACTATTGAAGAAAAGCTGTCGCTTGTTAACCGCTTTGGCTGTATGATAAATTATTCAAAACCAAGCCGTGACCAATATCTCAACATTGTAAAAGAGTTAGCTAAAAAATCAAACATAACAATGCCAGAAGATGAACTTATAATGGGTGCAAAACAATGGGAAATGTATCACGGTGGTATATCAGGCAGAACCGCACAACAATATATCAATCACGTTTTAGGCACAAAGGCAAACGACGAATAAATATAGATTTCGTTTTTCAACACTGAAAAATAATGGAAAGAGAATGATAGTATAGATTTACCAATTCCAACACACTTACAACATTTTTTTACTTCTGTAGGAAACAAAAACAGCGAGTACGAAGTAACAGGAATAATTCATTGTTCTTGTGGAAGTGAGGAATTTGAAGTTTTAGAGAGTAACGAACGACATATTATAAAGTTAGTATGCAAACACTGTGGACAAGAAATATTATTGTTTGATGCTAGTAAACACGGTTGGAATGGTTTTGTATGCAATGATGATTTTCTTAATCATACATTACCTTTCCAGAAATATAACTGTCCTAAGTGCGGTAAAAATGCTTTTAATATAACTGTTTATATATCATCACAAGGAAAACAGGATTTTTGGGATGAATGTGTTTCAAATGATGATTCATTTTCATTAGATGATTGGGTTGATGGATTTGAATGGATTGCAATTTCTCTTTCTTGTAGAGAATGTTCTTTTGTGGAAAAAGACTGGCTCGATTTAGAAACAATGTAAATGTGATAAATTATATATTTTATTACAATATTCAATAAATTTAAGTATTATATAACGGCAAGCAATTATTTAAATTTGCTTGCCGTATTTTTATTTTTTGTTCATATTTAGAAGCTTGTTTTTAATATTCCATAGTGGTTCTGAAAGGTCAACATAATATTTATGAGGATTATCAAACCTAGTAACTTCACTCCATAATGTACCAATTTGCTCTTTACAGTAATTTCTTATTTCTTCTGTACTTGGCAAAGTATAAACAAGCATACCTTTATCAAATATTTTCTTTCTCAGCCTTACAGCTTTGAAATTTGTAATTTCTTTTTTCTTCCAAGTATTATCAGGGTCAAATATTATATAAGGTTTGCTGTCGTCTATTACCTCATCAATCAGGGTAAGTACATCTGCAATAGCTTTATTTGTTTCTTTGTCATACAATCTCCAAAGCTCCTTTTGACAAGGGTTTGTAATTTTGGTTACATTATCGCTGATTTTTATTTTAGGAATAAACTTTCCATTCTTTTCAACCGCAACAAGTTTATAAACACCACCAAAAACAGGTTCACTGCTTGCTGTTATAAGCTTTTCGCCTATGCCAAATGTATCTATCTCTGCACCCTCTGACAGTAAATCTTTTATAATGTACTCATCAAGAGAATTTGATGCACATATTTGACAATCCTCAAAGCCTGCATCATTAAGCATTTTTCTTGCTTTTTTGGAAAGATATGCAATGTCACCACTGTCAATCCTTATACCTTTTGGACGATATCCTTTGGGCACAAGCACTTCATTAAAAACCCTTATAGCATTTGGAACACCGCTTTTTAATGTATTATATGTGTCTACAAGCAACGTGCAGTTATCGGGGTAAGTTTCTGCATATGCTCTAAATGCGTCTTCCTCACTGTCAAACATCTGCACCCAACTGTGTGCCATAGTACCTAAAGCAGGAATTTTAAACATTTGGTCAGCAAGTACATTTGAAGTTCCTGCACAACCTGCTATATATGAAGCTCTTGCACCCAGAATAGCAGCATCACAGCCTTGAGCACGTCTTGCTCCAAATTCCATAACAGCACGACCCTTACTTGCTCTTGCAATTCTGTTTGCTTTAGTTGCAATCAGACTCATATGATTGATATAAACGAGAATTGCCGTTTCTACAAACTGAGCCTGAATAACAGGGCCTGTGACGGTAATAAGTGGTTCATTAGGAAAAACCGGTGTTCCTTCCGGTACTGCCCATACATCACAAGAAAATCTAAAGCTTTTAAGATAGCTAAGAAAATCCTCACTGAAAATTTCTTTATCTCTAAGATACTTAATATCATCATCTGTAAATGTAAGATGTTCCAAATGACGTATAACCTGTTCAAGACCGCACATAATTGCAAAACCACCATTATCAGGTACTCGTCTGAAGAACATATCAAATGTAGCTATTTTATCCTTAAACCCATATTTGAAATATCCGTTAGCCATAGTTATTTCATAAAAATCAGTAAGCATACTCAACATTCGATTATCAACATTACAATTATTTCTATTCAAAGCTATCCCTTCCTTAAATTATCTTTTTCACTATTTCTATACCATTTATACTCATATTATATAGTGCCATAATATTTGTAAGCTCTGCATTATGATTTGGCGAGTCATATGTAGCAACAAGATTTTGTGGTACAATAACTCTTTTTACCTGATTTTTTCTGTTAAACTCAGCTTTTAAAGTAAGAGCAAGCTGTTGAACGCATATATCTGTACAACAACCAACTATTATATAATTCTGATATTTATCAGAAACCTTTTCTTTAAACTCATCTTCAAGAAATCCATTAGTTGAGTTCTTGTTAATTACAGTTATTTTTCCGGATGAAGCTATTTCATCTGTTAATTTTGATTCATCAGTATTTTCCAGACAATGTATGGGATAAGTAGCAAATTCGGTAGATTTTTCATTGTGAGAGTCTGCAAGAGCATATACATCTATTTTTTTAGCTCGTGACATTGTTACAAAGTCTGCAATATCATCATTGATTTTTTCTATATCTTTGCTTGCTAACGCACCCTCCTTTACAAATCCATTTGTCATATCTACAACTATTATACAGGTTTCTTCAGGTTGCAGTACATATGACGAAACTACCGAAAGTCCAAGCATTGTGTTTTTAAGTCCTGTTATAAAATTTAATTCGTTATCAGATAGTTTATTCATAAAAAATAATACCTCCTAAATTAAAAATTCAAGTTATAATATATTAACATAAGTAATATTTCAATTATTTTTGTTGATATGTATTGAATATTGATTAATTTTGTAGTAAAATTAGATTATATAAGTTTTGGTTAATTTTTTATTAAAGTTATTGGGGTGGTTTATATGGAAAAAAAGGTTGCCAAAATGGGTATTAAAAATGTTGTTGGTGTTAGGGTTGAATCCTTACGAAAGAAAAAAGGGTTAAAACAAAAGGATTTATCTGTTGCACTTTCAGAGAAAGGAGTTACCATTTCATCATCTGCTCTGTCAAAGCTTGAAAAACAAACCAGAATGGTGTCTGATATAGAGTTGATTGCTTTGGCTGAAGTTCTTAATGTTTCAATTTGTGACCTTTTTGACAATGACAACAAGAATATATTTTAAAAGCACTTATTCTTCAACTGATGTTAAATATGACATCAGTTTTTTTATTGCAATTTTTAAGCATAAAATAGCAACTATTCTTTGTATGTAATTACAGCGTTTTTAATAATTTCAACACCCTGTAAAATCTTATCTTTTTCTATGCCGGAAAAAGATAAATCCATAGCACTTTCGTTATAAAGACTAGATATAATTTTTACACCTTTTTCAGCAAGAATTTGTTTTAGATATAATACACTTATACCTTTCAGAAAAACAACATTAACACATAGTGAAGTTTCCTTTAACGAAACTTTTATATCATCTCCAAACACATCATAAAGCACTTTTATCATATATTCACTTTTATCTCTGTATATTTTTCGCAAACGTCTTAAGCTTCTTTCAAGCTGTCCGTCCGCAATATATTTACCAAGTGCCAGTTGTTCCATTTTTGACGCTGTTTGGTTATACATATGTTGACTATTATTGTAGATTTCAAGCAAATCACCGGGCAAAACCATATAACTTATTCTGACTGACGGCAACAAAAGCTTAGAGAAAGACCCCAAATACACTACCCTGTTTTTATTATATCCCTGCATAGCAGGCACAGGATTTGTGCTGTATTTTAGTTCTCCATTATAATCATCTTCAATTATAATACAATTATTTTTTTCAGCCCAGTTAAGAACTGCTGTTCTTCTGTCAACCTTCAAAGCATTACCCGTTTGTAAATTTCCCGAAGGATTAATAAGCAATATTCTAGCCTGGGATTTTTCAAGGCTGTCAATAATTATACCATCCTCATCACAATCAATTTTATCTATATTAATATTACAATCTTCAAAAACTTTTTCAGCGTAAGTAAATCCATATTTTTCAACAGCAATAGTATTGCCATAACTTTTGCGTAATAAACCGCAAAGTAAATATAACAGTGGTTGAGTTCCTGCTCCTATAATTATATCATCACTATTTGCAACCACACCACGAACACTATAGCTATACTTTGAAAGTGCCTCACGCAAAGAACGCTCACCTTGTGGATGACCATACGATGTTATAAGATACTCACAATTAATAATATAACGAATATATTTTTTCCAGAGTTTCAGACTTATATCGCCTATATCAACACTTTTGCCTGTGAAATCATACTTAAAATTACTTTCAATTCTGTTTTTATCAGATATATCACTGATATGTGTTTTGTTGTTACTATTTATTAACAGTTGAGCTGTGTAGTAACCGCTTTGTGGTTTATTTATTATATAACCCTCTGCACATAATTGTGAATAAGCATTTTCTACAGTTGTTTTACTTATCTTTAAATCTTCAGACAGCTTGCGTATAGATGGCAATTTTATGTTTTTTTGAATATTTCCGTTTTCAATGTTACTCTTAATTGTGGAATAAAGCTGAACATAAAGTGGTTGCTTACTTAATCTATCAAGACTTATATAATCATAAATCATTTAAATCTACCTCTTTAATATATGTTAACATTTATATATGTTAATTTCAATATATATCAAAAAGGTTTTTAATAAAATTTTGTGCTTTTTCCAATATATATCTAAAATTCACCCTTGTTCAAAATTTATTAACAATCAGTATTAATAAATTTTACAAAATTTTTAGCACTCTCGCCTTTAGAGTGCTTGAATTTTATTTTTCTGTGATATATAATATATCTCACAGAAATTACCATATATTAATAATTTTAAGGAGAGAGATTTTATGAGCAATCCAATTTTCACAATAGAAATGGAAAACGGTGATATTATTAAGGGTGAGCTATACCCTGAGGTTGCACCCAACACCGTAAACAACTTTATTAGCTTAGCAAACAGTGGTTACTATAATGGACTTACTTTTCACCGTGTAATTTACGGCTTTATGATTCAGGGTGGTTGTCCTGAAGGAACAGGTTGCGGTGGCCCAGGATATGGAATTAAAGGTGAATTTGCACAGAATGGCTTTGAGAATAATCTTAAACATACAGCAGGCGTTATTTCTATGGCACGTTCAGCAATGCCAGACTCAGCAGGTTCACAGTTCTTTATTATGCACAAAAACGCTCCACATCTTGACGGTGCCTATGCTTCTTTTGGTAAAGTAACTGAAGGTATGGATATTGTGGATAAAATTGCAGAGTGTGACACAGATTTTCGTGACAAGCCACTTGACGCTCAGATTATGAAAACTGTTACAGTTGACACACTGGGCGTTGAATATCCTCAGCCTGAAAAAATATAATTCAATAAATTAAAATATCAGAAAGAAGTAATAATGTTATGGAAAAGAAAGATTTTAAAGCTGAGTCCAAAAGATTGATGGACCTTATGGTTAACTCAATTTATACACACAAGGAAATTTTTTTGAGAGAGATTATTTCAAATGCAAGTGATGCCCTTGATAAATTACACTTTATTTCACTTACAGATGAAACCGCAGAAAAATTACCCGAATTATTCATCAAAATTGATTCTGACAAAGAAAACAGAACCCTTACTGTTTCAGACAACGGTATTGGTATGAGTTATGATGAGCTTGAAGAAAATCTTGGTACTATTGCAAAAAGTGGTAGTTTCCAGTTTAAAAAGGATTTAAGTGAAAACGAAAAAACAGACATTATCGGACAATTCGGTGTAGGCTTTTATTCAGCTTTTATGGTATCTGATAATGTTACTGTTATTACCAAAAAACACAACAGTGACAAAGCATATAAGTGGAACTCAACAGGTGCAGACGGATATACAATAGAGGAAACAGAAAAGGCTGATTGCGGTACAGAAATTATTATGCACATCAGAGAGGACGCAGACGGAGAGGATTATTCTCAGTATCTTGAAAACTACAAAATTCAGTCACTTGTTAAGAAATACTCTGACTACATCAGCTTCCCTATCAAAATGGAGGTTGAATCTTCTGTAAATACAGCTAAAGAAGATGAAGAACCCAAGTATGAGATGGTTAAAGAGATTAAAACTCTGAACAGTATGGTTCCAATTTGGAGAAGAAACAAAAACGAAGTAACTCAGGAAGAATACAACAATTACTATAAAGAAAAATTTATGGATATGACAGACCCTCTTGTTACTATTAATGTAAGTGCAGAAGGTACTGTATCATATAAAGCTTTAATGTACATTCCTGCGGTTGCTCCTTATGGTTACTATACAAAAGAGTCTGAAAAAGGATTACAGCTATATTCAAATGGTGTAATGATTATGGACAAATGTGAACAGCTTGTTCCTGACTATTTTAGATTTGTAAAGGGTATAGTAGATTCTCAGGATTTGTCACTTAACATCTCTCGTGAACTTTTACAACACGACAGACAGCTTAATATAATTGCAAAGAACATCGAAAAGAAAATAAAGTCAGAACTGCAAAAGCTGTTAAAGAACAGTCCTGACAAATACGAAACATTTTGGAAAGCATTTGGTTTGCAGATAAAATATGGAATCGCATCAAGCTACGGTATGAATAAAGAAGCTCTACAAGATTTACTTGTTTTCAGAAGCTCTGCTGTTGATGGATACACAACATTAGCTGACTACGTTTCAAGAATGCCAGAAAGCCAGAAATATATCTACTATGCTTGTGGAGAAACTGACGAAAGAATTAAATCTCTGCCACAAACTGAGCTTTGCAAAGAGAAAGGTTATGAGTTCCTTTACTTTACAGATGAAATTGATGAATTTGTTGCAAAAACACTAATTACTTACAATGATAAAACAATTATGTCTATTGCATCTGAACACGCTGAGTTGCAGTCTGACGAAGAAAAGGAAAAGACAGAAAAACAGGCTGAAGAAAATAAGGAATTATTGGAATTCATCGGTGAAAAGCTGAATGGAAAAATAAAAAAAGCTGTTGTTTCTAAAAATCTGAAATCACACCCTGTATATTTATCAGCAGAAGGTGCTGTTTCAATAGAAATGGAAAAGTATTTTGCACAAATGCCTGGTGATGAACCAAAGCCAAAGGCAGACAAGGTGCTTGAGCTTAACGCCGACCACGAAGTATTCAATGCACTCAAAAAAGCATATGAAACAGACAAAGAAAAGGCTGAAAAGTTGGCAAAAATCCTGTATAATCAAGCTGTTTTGATAGCAGGTTTATCTATTGATAACCCTGTAGAATATTGTGACCTTGTTTGCGATTTATTCTAAAATATAATACATACTTTAATATCATACATACGAAAGTTTTCTGACAAGCTGAAAGGCTGATTGAATTTTTATCTTCAGTCAGCCTTTCTACTTATATATGCAATATTTTATTCCAGATTATTGCAACTGTATTTCTATCTTAGACACCTTTTCTCCATTTAAATTGAATTAAAAACATAAAAATTTACCATAACCTTAATTTTTTCTACAGGGTTTTTGAACGAGTGAACAAATTATGAACAAGCTGTATATTTATCACATATCCGAAACAAAAACGGTATATTTATTCACTTTTTATTTCAGATATTAAATGAAT
>JAXJYN010000027.1:0-4213 GCA_036306965.1 Acutalibacteraceae bacterium | reverse complement strand
TTTTTTCTATAATATCATTATTGTTGTATGAACCTAAAGCAATCATACCCCCTATAACAAGCACAACAAATATTACACCAATTACAAAGCTAGATTTTTTACCTTTGTTTTTAATATTTTCACCAGTTTTTTCACTTTGTTGAGAATTGTCTTGAGGCACAACATTAGCTGGTACACCTTCTAACGGAACATTTTCTTCATCAGTCTCAAGCAATTCTACCTCTATAAGATTTTTTTCTTGCACAATATCTCCCTCTTTAACTACAAAACAGACTTTCAGCTTACAGCTGAAAGTCTGTTTTGTAGTTAAACTTAACCTTAATTAATAAAGCAATTATAATGCTATACTTCTATAAACATCTTCTATTGTAGCTTGCATTTCTTCGCTGAATTTTTGGTAATACTTCATTACACCTGAATAAAAAGCTTTGTCAAGTCCACCCTCCATTAAGGTGCGAGTGTGATTGTATGCATTAGCTCTTTGTCTGCTACGCTGATGGTTATCCATAGCTGAAAACAACGCTGCTTCAGTGGCACTGCTTGTAATAACTCCAAAGCCCATACCTCTGGCTTCTGTGTTCAACGCTGATTCGGTAGCCATTGTTTCAGCTCTATTGGTGTTATTTAGGTTGCAATCAAACACTATTCTAAACCTTCTATCAAATTCTTGCAGAGGCTTTGCAAGTTTTCTAGACATATCACTAGAAGAATAGCACATTGGCTTACTTGGGATATTATTTTTAATAAAATCTATATCTTCCTTTAATACCTTAGCTAGGTCGTTACAGATTTTTTCTGGGCGTACTTTTTGAGAAATAGCTAACGAGAAGGCTCTTAAATCCTGCTCCTTGTTTGTATTAAGCCAGCTTGTTAGCTCAGCTTTACTTAGTTGGCTTGAGCTTGGTTTTTGGTGAGACTTGAAAACAGGTGCTTCTTCACCCATATTCTCTCGTTCTTTTCTTACCCTTACAACTGCACTAGTATGAGCGTTTAAGTCAGCACTACCCGATGTAGCTGTTAGTGATCTAGTTGCTTGTCTGTTATAGCAAGTGTCAAAAACAATGTTAGATGCCAACCTATAAGCTTCATAATAATTACCAGCTTTACCTGTTAGTGGTGGTAATGGTGCATTAGCTTTTTTTTTGCAATGTGCTACATAGCATCCAGCTATAATAAGCAAAATAACACCAAAAATAGGTAGAAAAGTAAAGCCTATTCCTACTTCGGGGTCTGAGATAAGTATAATAAGCCAAAAGATAATACATCCTATTCCGATTATTCGACAGTAAAGTACCCCTTCTTTAGCCTCCTTTGTCATAAAAATTCCTCCTTATATACTATAAAGATTTAATCTTTGTATGGCAGTTCATACATTCGTTTGAATTGGCAAAGTTGAAGTTATTGCAGTTTGGGCATTTCCACATTTGTGGCCCTTGTGACTTTTTTTCTTTAACAGTTTCAGCTGTTTTTTGCATATCTATTGCTTGTTGTGCGATTAGTTCGTTTGTAGATACTTGATTAGTTGTAGTTGCTTGTGTTTGTGTAGCACTATTGTTGTATTTCATATCTTTCAAAATTGCATTTATTTCCATAACCATTTTCTTAGTGTCAGTGCTATCCATTTTTACAACAGATACATCAGACGCAGTTTTTTGACTGTTCTCAACAAGCTCACCAAAACCTATAATGAAAGTACCCAAAACAACAGAGCTTATAATTCCTACAATCAAACATACAAAGCCTAAAACTATAAAAACTTCTTCTTCATTAGAATCAGAAGCTAAAATCCATAAAAGAATTGCCTCGATTATAGAAAGAATAATGCCAATCACCTTTACAGCATATCCCATTGTTTGAATTTTTGAACCTGTGTTTCCCATAATTTTTCCTCCTAAATTTGAATGTTATTTTTTATTAACTTACAATAAAAATGAATATATCCTTATGCACCTCCTAAAAATAGTTTTTTGAAAAACATTCGCTTACACACATTGCTAAATAGTAAATATGAAACTGCTTGTATTGCAACGACAAAATCCACTGTTATTTTTCAGCAAAATGCACATTTAGAGTTTTTTACTCTAAGGATATTTTAGCGCTTATAACTCTAAAAGTCAATATAATATTTGAAATTTTTCTATAATGGTTGTGGAGGTGGCAATATGAGATATAACGAAAGAATAAGACAGATAAGAGAAGACCACTCTTTAACGCAATAGAAAATTGCAGATATTCTGCATATTGGCCAGCGTACCTATGCTGATTACGAAAGTGGAAAAACACGCATACCAATAGACAACTTGCTTGTGCTCGCAAGGTTCTATAATGTTTCGCTTGACTATATTACAGGTGCAAGCGATATAAAAAGTGAATATCCCATAAAGTAGGCGGCTACATTATATATGTTTATCACCTGCTTTTTTGTTTTAACAGTCTGCTGTACAAGTGCTGGCTACGTTGGTGGAATTAATTTTAAAATTTGGATTGTTCGCAATAAATTCATCTAAACTGCTTATGCTGTGTCTAAGGTCGCTTGATAGACTGTTTATATATTTTACGGTAACGCAAAGAATAGCTTTAAGCTCTGCGTTTTCGTTATCACTGCGACAACCGTTGTACAGTACTGTGCTTATATCCTTAAATGCGTTTAGCTCGTACTCCACCTTTAAAAGCTCGTCCATAACTGTGTATAAATTACCCATTTGACTATCCCCCTGTCAGTTTGTTTTGCGGTAAAAATTACCGTATATTCTTTTTATCACATTTACTTGTATTTGTAAAAAATTTTTATGTTGTCAAATTTTAATTTTTTGTAATTTTACATAATATAGCTTTTCTTTTTAACTATTAATACAATTAACAAAGTTAATAAATTAAGTATTGGCTTTCAAAAAAACATATAGTATAAAATATGTCTATTTGTAAACTTTTCGTGAACAATTTCACTATTCAACAAACACACAGCCGTATTTTTGTAATGCACCTGAGAATACAAGACAAAACCATACCACCACTGAAAATATCTTCAATATACAGCAACTTTTATTTTTATGTATAAAACTACACTGCTTTACAGCAAAAACTCCGTACAGCTGATTTATAGCGAATTTAGATATAAATAAAAGCAGATAACCACACATCAAGTAGTTATCTGCTCTTTTTCAGCTGTACAGCTGATTATTATGCTATCCCTGTATTAGTTGCTGTTACACCCTCGTTATAAAGTGCCTCGGGTGCTATGTCAATATCGCCATCGTTCCATACTGTTACACCGTGGTCAATATAAACACTGTTAAACACTTCTGCATCTGCTAGTGGCTTGTATATTGGTAAATCAAGCAATGGCTTGAAGTCAAATATCTTTGCTTCACCATTGTTAAATCTTACCCACAGCTTATAGTCCTTTAGTGGTCGTACTCCACTTATTTTCAGTATTGGAGTAGGTTCACCAGCGTATGCAATTCCGTCAATGATATACATAACTCAATCCCCCTATTAGTTTAGTGGTGCTATTTTTCCGAATGGCTCATTTCTTACAGCTTTATTCCACGCTTGATATAATTCATCTTCGTGTATCGCTGCCCACGCTTGCACCATTCTTAATTGCTTTACTGGTAGCTTACCAGCTAGCAATTCACCGTCAACACCTACCGAGGCTTCATATTCAGCATAATAAACGTGAAAATGTGGCTTGTGGTGCTGGTCGAAGTCTGAAAAAATCATTTTGATTACTATGTTGTAAAATCTACATAATTCAGGCATTGTTATCACTCCTATATTTATTCTGTGCTTTCTCGTTCCATTCTTTCGTCAACGGCTTTTTTAATATATCCGTTCACGCTTTCGCCCACCTTGTCAGCGTGGGCTTTTATTTGGTCGTATTTGTCCTTTTGAACGTCTAACGGTATTCTTTTAAGTTTAGTTTTTGCATATTCCAGATTATATTGTTTCTTTTTCTCTGTACTCTCCATACTCTTAACACCTCCCGAGTGTACTCCTAAAAAAGCACCTTTTTCATTATCCTTATTATAACACAACAGCTGTACTATGTACATAGTCAAAATAAATAATATTACGTACGTAACTTTATACATATTGCCAATTTACATTTAACTACGTACGTAGTGTAATATGGTCAAAGGTTAGGACAACACACCGAACCGAACACAGAAAGGAGCGACAGGATATGAAGAAGAACATCAGAACACTAAGG
>JAXJYN010000026.1:0-2109 GCA_036306965.1 Acutalibacteraceae bacterium | reverse complement strand
TCCAACGATATTCTTTAATGCGGATATTAATAGTGGCTATATAAAAAACTATGCAGGTTCGGTATCGCACAGAAGTATGATTACGGTGGCCAGAGCACTTATGACCGTTGTCCAGAATCTACTTACATTAGGATTTACGTTAATAAGTATTTATGTAATTACTGTTATCCGAGGTGCAGAAATAGGTGATATGAGTTTTATTGTCAAATATTATATATGTGCTTTTTTAGCCGGACTAGCTTGTTCATTTATTAGTATAATGTTTGTTGAGTTGACAAGAAAAACTGTTTCATCTATGATACTTACTATTTGTGTTGGAACAGGACTGATTTCACAGATTACGAGAACATTTTCAATTATGTTCAGCAATGGTAGTTTTGATATAGGACGCTTTATGGTGACAAGTACCTTCACTTCACTTAGACTTGACAGTGCAGTCGGTGATTTTTACACTGTAATCATTGTTGCAATCTGCTATATTGTTATTTCAGCTTTAATCAGTAATTTCAGTATTGTAAAACGAGATGTAGTATGATTATGCTTATAATTTAAAATAGATTGGTTATTAATAACAGCAGTTTTAATGGCAATATATGTTATTTTGAGTTTCTTTTTGAAAGATAAATAGATTAGTTTCAATTTAACGAACTCATAATAATAAACAATACTGATAGACAGTAACACAAAACAGAATAAAGCATTTAGTAAAAACAAGGATTTTCCTCAAATCGTTTCCACGATTTAAGACATAGTGTAGCAAGTAATTTAATAAATGAAGGCTTTTCTGCTGTTCAGGTAGTTGAATGGTTAGGACACAGCAGTTCAACTACAACATTAAAATTTTATGCTCATATTGACAAAACATCTAAAATGGCTATAGCGGAAAGTTTGAAAGCAAACTAACTTATGCCATCGTATTATATCAAGCCTTGCTGACATCAGAATGGCTTAAGTGATGACATTCCGGTGACATCCAATAGGTTGAAAAAATTAAATAAAAAAAGAAACATCTCAAAAATGGCTTGTTTAAGCCGTTCCTAAGATGTTTCTATGGTACGAGTGTTAATAACGGATTTATTTTAATACAGGTTTTATCGGCAGTTACACACATTTCTCGCTCGCACATTTGTGATTCTTTCAAATTCTTCGTAGAATATTAGAGTAATCGGAGAAATTACAGATGAAAAATATTATAGAAGAGTTATTCTACGGAAATATTGACCCACAGGCTCGTGCAGTTAAGAAAGGCAGTTGCATACAAAAGCAGATGACCATTCTTGCAAACAGCGAAAGCTTGTTGAACGAGAAACTTACAGATGAAGAAAAGAAAGCGTTTACTTCATTTGTTGATGCTTCAAGTGTTATTCTCGGAAAGTCTGAACTGGATAGCTTTATGGTTGGCTTCAGGCTCGGAGCAAGGTTTGTTTATGATACATTTGTAGATAACAAAAGTCTGTATAATAATTTGTTAGCGGAGGAAAGCGAATGAGAAACAAATACCACATCTATCTTACGTATGATGAACGAAGAATGTTATTGAATAATTTGAATGATTTCAGAAACAAGCTGATTGCCGAGGGTAGGTACACCGACTTGTTAGATGAAGTGATAATTAAAGTAGCAAACGCAAAGTTAAAACGATTTAAAGTCAAGGAGGTCTAAATAATGGAAATTACATATACAATGCAGGGCGATTACCCTCTCCCTAATCTCACATTACCGGAGCAGGAAAAGAAAGAAATCGGAATATGGGGACAGCGACATAAAACGTATTTGCTGAACCACCATAAAGTAAGATATTATAACTTGCTCACAAGTTGTAAGCTCACGGATTACCTCGCTGATATTAACGAACAAGCTGAAAATATGTATCAACTACTTCTAAAACAACTTGCTGAACAAGAAGGTGTTACCGAACAGTTAAAAGCAGAAAATCCTATGTTGTGGGTACAGAAGATGAACAATATCCAATCAAAGCTATTAAGTGTTCTCCGTAGTGTCATTACGTGTGATTTTGTAGTATGCTAAAACCTCATTTATTTCATTATCATCACAAACATAGTCGCCATCTCTAAACTTGTTTAAAACAATAATTGACTTAGCTTTTTC
>JAXJYN010000025.1:0-3135 GCA_036306965.1 Acutalibacteraceae bacterium | reverse complement strand
TATTCCTTCTAATACTTCCATTAAGCTTAATTTCTTCATGATATACTCACCTCTATTTGAGTTTACCATATATTTCTTTAGAAGTTATTAACAATTTGTTTACTCATTCAAAAACCGTGTAAGTAGCTGTTAATAGGGTTGAATATTGTCGGTGCAGGGTATATAATAATTAACGGATTTCAATTCACAGAATATATTTTTAAAAGGGTGATAATAAATGAAATATGCAGTAGTATTATGTGATGGTATGGCTGACACTCCTGTGGAGGAACTTGGTGGCAAAACACCAATGTCAGTTGCAGACAAGCCTTGTATGAATAAGCTTGCAAAGTACAGCGAAATCGGTTTGCTAAAAACTGTTGCAGAGGGTTTAAAGCCAGGCAGTGATGTTGCTAACCTTTCAGTAATGGGTTATGAGCCTGCCAAATATTATACAGGTCGTTCTCCGTTGGAAGCAGCAAGTATTGGTATAGATTTAAAAGATACAGATGTTACATTGCGTTGTAATCTTGTTACACTTTCAGATGAAGCTGAATACAGTGACAAGACAATTTTAGATTATTGTGCTGATGATATTTCAACAGCAGAGGCAAAGGTATTGGTTGAATATGTTCAGGAAAAACTTGGCAATGAAATTTTTAAGTTTTATCCTGGTGTAAGCTATCGTCATTGCCTAGTATGGTCAAACGGTAATCCACATCCGGGTGTTCTTACACCACCTCACGATATTACAGGAAAGCCTATTAAGGAGTATATTCCAAAGGGTGATGATGTTGATGACCTTTATGACCTTATGGTTAAAAGCTATGACATTCTTAAAGACCATCCTGTAAATCTTGAAAGGGTTAAGTGTGGCAAAAAACCTGCAAACTCAATCTGGCTTTGGGGTGAGGGTACAAAACCATTGCTTGACAGCTTTGAAAGCAAGTATAATGTAAAAGGCTCAGTTATTTCTGCGGTTGATTTACTTAAAGGTATTGGTATCTGTGCAAAGATGTCAACACCTGATGTTGAAGGTGCAACAGGTTATATTGATACAAACTTTGAAGGTAAACTACAGTCAGCTATAAATGAGTTTAAGCGTGGACAGGACTTTGTATATATTCATATTGAAGCACCTGACGAGTGCGGTCACAGAGGTGAAGTAAGCAACAAGGTTAAAGCTATTGAGCTTATAGACAGCAAAATTCTTGCACCTTTGGTTGAATATCTGAATGGTTGTGGTGATGATTATAAAATTCTCATTTGTCCAGACCACCCAACACCTTTGGCAATTAAAACTCATACTAATAAGCCTGTACCATATCTTGTTTATACAAGCAATAACAAACTTGACAGTGGTGTAGAAGTTTTTGATGAAAAGTCAGCAGAGGATACAGGAATATATAATGAAAACGGATTTACATTAATGGGTAAGTTTATCAGCTGATTAATGTAAGAGCTGTAAACAGTTTTGTACAAATTGTTGCCATAAAGTACATAAATTTACCCACTGCATATTCTGTATAGGCAGTGGGTATTTGTAAAATAGTGAATATGGGAATAATTATTTTTAAATTTGAGGGAGAGTATTATGAGCAGTAAATTACCATTAGAGATAGAAAGAAAGTATCTTATCAAAATGCCTGATGTAGCAGTGCTTGAAAAGCAACCATTATATATGAGAATAGAAATGGAGCAGGCTTATCTTAAAAATCAAGAGTCTACTGCGGGTATGCGTATAAGAAAAAGCACACTCAACGGCAAAACATCTTACAAAAAAACATACAAAAAGAGTATCTCAAGCATTACAAGAATAGAGATTGAGGACGATATTACAGAGCAGGGCTGGAAAGACCTTATGTTCGAAATAGACCCCGACAGTACACCTATAAAAAAGGTACGTCATTGCTTTATGTATAAAGGTCAGATTTTTGAACTTGATATTTATCCTTTTTGGAACGACAGAGCAACTCTTGAACTTGAACTCAGTAGTGAAGAACAGGAAATAGAGCTTCCACCTTTTGTTGATGTAATCAAAGAGGTTACTGACGATAATAGATATAAAAATCGTTCATTGTCATATGAAATTTTTACAGAAGAAATTTAAATCTTAAAATTCTCTATATTTTGTTAATAAAATAAGAATTGTTATTGTTTGTGTTGACATACACAATATATAGTGGTACAATTTATTAAACAAAGAAAATATAGGGAGGAATTACTTATGACAGAAACAGGCATAAGAGTAAATGTGTCAGGCGGTACATTGCCACAGCAGGAGATAGATGCTTATATAGAACATGGTAAAGAAAAATACCACGGCAAAACTATAACAGCAATGGATATTAAGGTGGACGGTGAATATGTAGATATTGACTACACCTTTGAGCCTGTAAAATTTGACCGTATACGCAGAATTACAGGTTATCTTGTAGGCACAACAGAGCGTTTTAATGATGCAAAACGTGCTGAAGAACACGACCGTGTAAAACACAGCGTTGATGGAATTATGGAACAAATCTGAATTTTTTGTTCCTAAAATTTTTAATATTAAAGCTAATGGCATACTGACAGTTTGTTGGTATGCCATTAGCTTTATAAACAAGATTATTGTTGACCATATCTGTTATAAATGTTAAAATTTGTTTATATTGAATTTTTTATAAATTAAGGAGATATAAAATGGCTTTTGATTTTAAAAAGGAATACAAGGAATTCTATATGCCACCCAAAAAACCGACTATAGTTGATGTTCCAAAAATGAATTATATAGCTGTAAAAGGTAGGGGAAACCCTAATGATGAAAACGGAGAGTATAAACAGGCAATAGGTTTGCTGTATGCTGTAGCTTTTACAATCAAAATGAGTTATAAAGGCGAACATAAAATAGATGGTTATTTTGAATATGTTGTGCCTCCACTTGAGGGTTTTTGGTGGCAGAACGGAATTATAGGTGTAGATTATTCAGATAAGGACTCTTTCAACTGGATTTCTGTTATACGTTTGCCTGATGCTGTTAAGAATAAGAAAAACAGACAAGCTGTTTAAAAATTCAAAGTCTAAAGAATATATGTGAATAGTCTTTAGACAAAATCAATTTACAAACAAATAAAATTGTTGCGAATTAACCCTATATGTTTTTATGAGAAAAAG
>JAXJYN010000024.1:0-3467 GCA_036306965.1 Acutalibacteraceae bacterium | reverse complement strand
TTGCCACTAATTTATATAAGGCTTTAGAAGTTCCTAAATTGAGTATGAAGGCTAAGAGATTTCGTTGTTCTTTTGATGATGATTTCCTTCTTAAAGTCATTTTTAACAAATTTTGATTTTATTTTCGTGCGGTTGCCCTGTATTTGCAATACAGCAAATATATTGACAATTTATAACATACGTTATAAAATAAAAGAGTAAAAAGAATATTTGCAGGGGGACTAATTTTAGTTGAGAAGGTAAAAACCTGACCCTTTGAACCTGTTAGTTAATACTATCGTAGGGAGCAAACCAGAAGTATATTATGTAATTTTGTAAGCACCCGATTTCGGGTGCTTTTTTATTTGCATTAATTTTTATTAAAATGAAAATTATCCAAACTTAAAACACTATAATTTTATGAAAGGCGAATTTAATGAAAAATTGTTTGACTATAGCAGGTTCTGATTGCAGTGGTGGTGCAGGAATACAGGCAGATATTAAAACATTCTGTGCTAACGGTGTGTATGCAATGAGCGTGATAACCTCGGTGGTTGCAGAAAATACAAGCAGAGTTTTAAATGTTTACGATTTGCCCACACAAGTAATAGAACAACAGATAGACGCTGTATTTGAAGATATAGAGGTTGATGGTGTAAAAATAGGGATGATAAAAAGCTGTGAAATTATGAATAGTGTAGCAAATAAGCTTATACAATATAGACCATTAAATGTAGTAGTAGATCCTGTAATGTCTGCAAAGGATAATCATTCTCTTATGAATCAAAATGCCTTACAGACACTAAAAGAAAAAATATTGCCTCTTACAACAATGCTCACACCCAATATTCCTGAAGCAGAAATGCTTACAGGAATCTCTATAAAAAATACAGACGATATTTACGCTTGTGCGAAAATTATATATGATACGGGTGCAAAAAACGTGCTTATCAAAGGTGGTCATTCTAAATATAAACCAACAGATATTTTGTATGATGGTGTCAAGTTTTATGAGTTTACCTCAGAAAGAATAAACACAAAAAATACTCATGGTACAGGCTGTACACTATCATCTGCAATTACTGCAAATCTTTCAAAAGGTTTACAAGCAAAAGATGCAGTATTGAATGCCAAAAAATACATTTACAATACAATAAAAAATTCACTGGAAATAGGCAAAGGTAATGGCCCTTTGCACCATTTTTATGATTATTACAATACGAAAGGATTTGATTGATGATGAGAGAATATGCAACACAAATGGAGGCAGCCAAAAAAGGAATAATAACACCTGAAATGGAAACTGTAGCCAAAAAGGAAAATATCAATGTTAGTGAACTTATAAAGCTTGTTGCTTGTGGCCAGGTAGCAATCCCTTGTAATATCAACCACAAATCAATATCTGCTGAGGGCATAGGTACAGGTTTAAAAACAAAAATTAATGTTAATTTAGGTATTTCCGGTGACTGCAAAAACTACGATATTGAAATGCAAAAGGTTGATATGGCTATTAAGTTTGGTGCAGAGGCTATAATGGATTTGAGCAACTACGGCAAAACAAATACATTTAGAAAACAGCTTATTGAAAAGTCACCTGCTATGATAGGCACAGTACCAATGTATGATGCTATAGGTTATCTTGATAAGGATTTGCTTGAGATTACTGCTCAGGATTTTTTAAAGGTTGTTCGTGCCCACGCCGAAGAAGGTGTAGATTTTATGACAATACACGCAGGAATTAACAAACGTGCAGTTGAAGCTTTTCGTAGAGAAGGCAGAAAAATGAACATAGTTTCTCGTGGTGGTTCATTGCTGTTTGCGTGGATGGCTATGACAGGCAACGAAAATCCTTTCTATGAATATTACGATGAGGTTCTTGATATTTTAAGAGAATTTGATGTTACAATCAGCCTTGGTGATGCACTTCGTCCCGGTTGTATTGATGACAGCACAGATGCTGGTCAAATTTCTGAACTTATAGAGCTTGGCAATCTTACAAAACGTGCTTGGGAAAAAGATGTACAGGTAATGGTAGAAGGTCCCGGACATATGGCTATGGACGAAATTGCTGCTAATATGAAATTGCAAAAGAGAATTTGCCACAACGCACCTTTCTATGTTCTTGGACCACTTGTTACTGATATTGCACCAGGTTATGACCACATTACAAGTGCAATAGGTGGTGCTATTGCAGCAGCTAGCGGTGCAGACTTCCTGTGCTATGTAACACCTGCCGAGCATCTACGTTTGCCTGACCTTAATGATGTAAAAGAAGGAATTGTAGCAAGCAAAATTGCCGCACACGCTGCTGATATTGCAAAGGGTGTCAAAGGTGCAAGAGATATAGATAATCAAATGGCAGAGGCTCGTCATGCAGTAGATTGGGAAAAAATGTTTGAGCTTGCTATAGATGGTGAAAAAGCAAGAGAATATTTTGAAAGCACTCCACCAGCTGATAGACACACCTGCTCAATGTGTGGTAAAATGTGTGCTGTAAGAACTACAAATATGATACTTGAGGGTAAAGAGGTAAAATTTGTTACCGAAAAGTAATACATAAGGTGTAATAAAATGGATAAAAGCAAAATTGATTATACATTATATTTATGTACAGACAGAGATTTAATGTCTACTCCAACACTTGAGCAGGCTGTTAATGAGGCTATAAATGGTGGCTGTACTGTAATTCAATTAAGGGAAAAGCACTGTACATCAAGAGAATTTTATGACCTTTCACTTTCTATAAAACACATTACTTCATATTATGGTATACCACTGATTATTAATGACAGGCTCGACATTGCTGCTGCGGTAAACGCTGAGGGTGTACATCTGGGACAAAAAGACCTGCCTGCTGATATTGCCAGAGCAGTGCTTGGTGAGGAAAAAATCATAGGTGTATCTGCCAATAATTTGCAAGCTGCAATAAAAGCCGAACTTGATGGTGCTGACTATATAGGAGTAGGAGCAGTATTTCCAACAGGCACTAAAACTGATACTAAACCTGTAACAATAGAAAAACTGAAAGAAATCCGTTCTGCTGTAAAAATCCCTATGGTTGCCATAGGTGGTATAAAACATAGTAACATAAATCAATTAAACGGAACAGGAATAAACGGTGTTGCAGTTGTTTCAGCTATAATTGGCAGTAATGATATAACCGCCTCTGCAAAAGAACTAAAAGCATTATTCAATCCTTTTGCTTTAACTTAAAGAAAGATTTCAGTAAAAATACCATTGCATATATAAAATGCAGTGGTATTTGTTTTATAATTTATCTTTGCCTTTGTACAAAATGAGTTGAAATAAATTAATTATATGATATAATACTTATTATAAATTTGTTGAATTAAGGTGAATAAGTTTGAAAGAACATAGATATTTACCCCGAGTAAAAATGGGCATAGCAAAGCAGACTACCAAGAGGTAGTCAAAAAATAAATATGTAATTAAAGTTAAGATGGAGAAGTTACAATATAACCTTGTCT
>JAXJYN010000023.1:0-15195 GCA_036306965.1 Acutalibacteraceae bacterium | reverse complement strand
GCTTTTATATCAATAGACATACTATCCAATGGAAATCCCTTTTTCCTTATTGCACTATGAGGCTTGTCTGTCAATATAAACTTTTCACTCTCCATAGATGAATCCATAGCCTCATAAATATGATTCTCATCCAGTATAAAGCAAATCGCATTTCTATACCTTGCAATAAGATTTCCATACTTTCTTACAAGACCTGCATAATATTCCATCATTTCTTCATCTGATAAGCATTTCCCATTTACATTTCGTACATGAACACCCGGTTGAATCTCATCCGGAACATTATCAAAATATAGTCCTGAATCACAAGAAAAAACTGGTATATGAAAGGCTTTGTAATATGCCAATGCTTTCAATCTTGCATTTTCAAGTGGTGTGTCACCATTCTCTAAAACATTTGGAATATTTTTTCCTTCTGCTTTTAAATCATTCAAGCCAATTAACTCTATGCCTATTTTTTCAAGTCTGCTTTTCATTACAGATAATTTTGCTTGATTACCTGTTCCAAATAGTAATTTCATTTTAGTGTCACCTATTATCCTCAATAATTTCTCATATTTCAACGTCAATATCTCAATTTCTTTCTTACTATTTAGAATACCACAGTATACATTCATTTTCAAGAAACTTTATTACATAAAATTCACCTTACAAAAGGCATTTTCTGAACCTTATAAAAATATGCCTGAAATTTCTACTATAGTAGTTTAAAAAGTTTCGTGGTCTTGGTCTTTTTTCAAAATTACAAGCTGAAGTAAGCATCAATACTGAAACAAGTATTGATGGCAACATTATACCATATCACTATTTATAATATATTCTATACAACCACAGTAAATTGAAAAAGCCATTTGCTGTTGATAATCTTCAGTTTTGAGTTTTTCAAGTTCAGCATTGTTTGATAAAAATCCACATTCAACTATTACTGAAGGTTGTTTACAATTATAAAGTAAATATATATCTTTAGTGGCTTTTTTATTTTCCCTTGTATTATCAGGCTGTAGCATACCTGTTACAGACAATCTTATGCTTTCTGCTAGCACTTCACTCTTTTCGTTATTGGGCGAATAGAAAAGCTGAGTTCCATTATATTTTTCCTGTTCAAATTTATTTTGATGAATACTTATTATTATTGAATTTTCATCTTTATTGAAAATTTCCAATCTGTTATGCATATCTGAAACTTTTTTATCTTTTATAGTGCTACAGCCTTCATCATAAATAGCAATATCAGAGGTTCGTGTCATAACCGTTTTGAAGCCACCTGATTGAAACATTGTATTTAAATTTTGTGCGATTTGCATATTAATGTCTTTTTCGTTAGTGCCATCTCCTGCAACAGCACCACCGTCTTCTCCACCGTGACCTGCATCTATAATTATCGTTGGCAATTCATCAGAAGTTGTATTTACATTTATAGCTGTACTGCAACCAAACAATAAAATTACTGTTGAAAATATTACTGTTAAAGATATAATTACATATTTAATAAGTTCTTTTTTTGTAACTACCACACAACAACACCCCATAAATTATATATATTAATTTTTATGTTTTTCTGAAAGTTTGTATTACAGACACGAAAAATAAATTGTCATCTGGAAAAACATTATTTTAATTTTTGTGTAGTGTTATAGATTAATTTGTGGTATAATGATTATTCAAGATAAGTTGAACAGGTGTGTGAATTATGGAATTTTATTCAACGGGAGCAGGCGTATGGAGCAATGTATTTGCCGTACCTGCTGATGTGGTAGATAAATATATTAAGCTTGCAGGTTCTGCACAGCTGAAAGTTTTACTATGGCTTCTGCGTAACAGCGGAAAACGAGAAAAAATAACAGCAAATGATATTGCAGTTGCTTTAAATATGAATCCTATTGATGTTAAAGATTGTATGGAGTTTTGGATTAATGTAGGATTATTAAAAAAAGACAACAACGCTGATATGCAGGAAGTTCAAAATACAGACAACGAAATCATCAACGAAGATGTAGTTTTGACATCTGCTATTGAGCAAAAACATACAGATAATACATCAGCTTTGCCGATTTCTAATATAAAGGCAGATAACAGTACGGTAACAGAAATAAGAAATAATATGGAAAATTATATTCCACCAAGCAGAACCATTGCAAGAGCACAAAAGCCTGATTCTGTTGCTGTTGCACAGAGAATTGCACAAGATGATGGTTTTGCTATTCTTGTTGATGAAACGGAACGTATTCTGGGCAGACCACTTACCAATAATGACACTTCTACCCTACTTTTAATGCACGACAGTGACGGACTTCCATATGAAGTGATTACAATGATTCTGTATTTTGCTAAAGCTGAAAACAAACTCAGAATGAAATATATTGAAACTATGGGACGTGACTGGGGTGACGCAGGTATTGATACCATTGAAAAGGCTGAAGAAAAAATTAATGATATTATGTCAGCAAAAGAGTCGTGGAATATTGTAAGCCGTGCTTTTGGTTTAAAAAATATTGGTTCACCAACCAAAAAACAAACCGAATATGCAGATATTTGGGTAAACAAATGGGGTTATGACGAATATATGTTGCGTAACGCATACGAAACCTGTATGAATAATCGTGGTGAATTTAATCTTAGCTACATAAACGGTATAATAAAGAAATGGCATACTGAAGGTATTCTTACAGAAAAAGACCTTGCAGACAGCAAACGCAACAGAGAAAATTATAAAAACAACAATAATAATACTCCACAAAAAACTGTAACCGAAAAATCAACAAATACTTCTTACGATATTAATGCTTTTAAGGATTTTGATATTTTTGAATAATTTTTATAAAAGCAAGTTATTATTACAAAGGAGGTTAAAATGGGATACGATAAAAAGGTTTATGCTGAAGCTGACAGCATAATAAGAGAACGACGTAACACAGCACTAAGAAATGCAGATATTGCAAAGAAAAATTTCTTCAAAAAATATCCACAGGCAGAACAGCTTGAAGTGGAATTATCATATACAATGACAAAAATTACACGAGTTTTGCTAAGTGGTGAAATAAATCTAAACAATGCTCTTGAGGAAATAAAAAAAGAAAATCTTTCAACTCAGGCAAAATTAAATGAAATTTACAGAAAAGCAGGTATAGATGAAAAGAAACTTGAACCTGATTTTTACTGTAAAGAATGTGAAGATAAGGGCAATATAGATGGTAAAATGTGCAACTGTTACAAACATTTGATAAAAGAAATTGCTTGTAATAATCTTAACAAGCTCTCCCCCTTTAAGCTTTCTACTTTTGATACATTCTCTTTAAAATACTATAGTGATATACCAAAAGATGGAGAAGAAGTTTCAGAACGTGAACGTATGGGTAAATATTTTGAATTCTGCAAAAACTATGCTGATAATTTTGACGAAAGTTCAAGAAATATACTTATGCGAGGAAACACAGGGCTTGGAAAAACTCATTTATCGCTTGCAATAGCCAGAAAAGTAATTGAAAATGGTTTTGGTGTTATTTATTGTTCAACTCCTGAAATACTCTCAAAATTAGAAAAAGAACGATTTGGCAAGAAATATTCAGATGAAGACTCTGAGGACACTTTGAAAAAATGTGATTTATTGATTTTAGATGACCTTGGCTCTGAATTTCAAACATCATATACCAAAAACATTATTTATAACATTATCAATTTCAGATTGATTCATCAAAAACCTACAATTATCAGTACAAATCTTGAATTTGATGAATTGGAAAATGCTTATTCTAAAAGACTGATTTCAAGACTTATGGGTGAATATGTAATTATGAATTTTGTAGGAACAGATATTAGACAGGCAAAAAGACTAGAAAAGTATAGATAAACAATTAACCCCAAAAAGTTAGACTAAGAAAACTAACTTTTTGGGGTTGCTTATTATAAAAATCTTTTTAAAATTTATTGATAACAGAAGTACATACCTTCTTCATAGGTATAAACACCTGAACCCTGTACAAAACCAGCCTGATAAATTACATTTGTAGGCAATATTCTGTAACCCTCAAGCACTTTTTTAGCATTTGCATAGCATCTGTCTATAGCGGATTTTGTAATAGAGTCATTTGCTTCGGGAATAGAAACACCGTCCCAGTACATTGTGCCGTAAGCACCTTTTCTTGTAATTACTTCTCTAATTGTATTTGGAAAATCAGGTGATTCAACGTGGTTCATAACAACATTTGCAACAAGAAGCTGTAGTCTGTCGCTACAATACGTTGCACCTGCCTCTTGCCATATTACTGCGGCAAGGCAATATAAATCATCTTCTGTGTAACCATTTGTTACTGTAACTGTACAGGTTGCTTTTTTACCGTTGAATGTAGTGGCTGTAATTGTTGCTGTTCCTGCTGATTTAGCTGTAACAAGACCACCGGCTGATTTAACACTTGCAACATTCGGGTTACTTGAAGTATATTTAATGCTGTGTGAAGCTGAATTATTTGACAATGATGAATTAAGGTCATATGTGTTGCCTGGTATTACAGTAAGTGTTGATTTATTCAACGATACTGAAGTTGGTGCATTTTTTACTGTTATTTTACAAGTAACTTTTACACCATTATATGCAGTAGCAGTAATATTTGCTGTACCCGCACTCTTAGCTGTAACTATTCCACCGGCCGATTTTACAGTTGCTACACTTGAATTATCTGATGAATATTTTATACTGTAAGCACCACAACCGCTTGGCAGTTTGCTATTAAGGTCATAGCTTTCACCAATACCTAATGTAAGGCTTGTTTTGTTTAGTGAAATTGATTGAGGTGCATTTTTTACTGTAATTTCACAGCTTACAGTTTTTCCGTTATATGTTTTTGCTGTAATTATTGCTATACCAACAGATTTGGCAGTAACAAGTCCACCTGCTGATTTTACAGCTGCAACATTTGAATTATCTGATGAATACTTTATACTGTAAGCACCACAATTATCCGGTAATTTACTATTGAGGTCAAATGTTTCGCCAACACCCAAAGTAAGCTTTGTTTTATTTAAAGAAACTGATGTAGGTGCATTTTTAACAGTAATACGACACTTTGCCATACTGCCATTTTCCAGTTTTGCGGCAACTGTTACTGTTCCTGTTTTTAGTGCTGTAAGCTGACCGTTTGAAACTTTTACTATTGTTGAGTTTGATGTTGCCCATTGAATTTTCTGACCATTATCATTTGTATCAGAAATTATTGCATTAAGCTTATAATCTTCACCAACACCCATAGTAAGTGTATTTTTTGATAAAGAAATAACACCTGTCATTTCCTTTTGAGCAGTAGTTTCTTCTGTAGCTTCATAAGCTGTTGTTTCTGTTTCGTATTTTGTATTTTCAGCACTTGCAGGTATTGAAAACACAGATGTACTGCTTACTAATATAACCGTAGATAAAATAGTAGATAAAATTCTCTTTGAAATCCTCATAATATAAGAGTTTAAAAACTCTGTTTCACTCCTTAATGTAAACATTTCGTATAAGACTACGTCATTTTACATTAAAGTTACAATTTTGTAAAGTTTATTACAGCACTTTAAAAATTGTAGAATAATTAGATTTAATGGGATTTATACAATATTTTATGAGTGATATAACTAACATTAGGTAACAATTTTGCAATCTTTTTGTGTAACATTGCACAAATTTTAAGGCTGATTTTTTGCAATATTTTAAACAAAAAATCAGCCTTATGATTTAATTAATTGTATAAAATAATCAAAAGATTACAAGTGTTGTAACCTTATTCATAATATATAAATCGTCTTGAAAATCCTTTATCATAAATAAAACTAATATTTAGTTTTCGCTAAATTCTTCCAGTTTTAAGCCTTTGTTATGCTCCAAAGCCCAGTTTATACTCCATTCACTTGTAAACAGCAACAAGTTATTATCCTTCAAGTCCTGAATACGCTTTGTATCTGATGCAAGGTCAAGCTTTTTAGGGTCTATGTCTTCATTTCCAATCCATCGGATAAATTGATATGGGAGTCTAGTCATAATAATGTCTACATTATATTCATTTTTTAATCTATACTCCAAAACTTCAAACTGAAGTGTACCAACAACACCAACTATAACCTCTTCCATACCTGCACCAAGCTCACGGAAAATCTGAATTGCACCTTCCTGTGCTATCTGGTCAGTGCCCTTTATAAACTGCTTACGTTTCATTGTATCTTTTTGACGTACAAGAGCAAAATGTTCAGGTGCAAAAGTAGGAATACCCTGAAATTTAAATTTATTATTTGGCATACATATTGTATCACCTATTGAGAATACACCTGGGTCAAACACACCTATAATATCACCTGCATAAGCTTCGTCAACAACCTCTCTCTCCTGTGCCATTATCTGCTGTGGCTGAGAAAGTCGCATTTTTTTATTTCCTTGAAGATGCAGAACCTCCATATTCTTTTCAAACTTACCAGAGCAAATACGCATAAATGCAATCCTGTCACGGTGTGCTTTGTTCATATTTGCCTGTATTTTAAATACAAAGGCTGAAAAGCTGTCTGATAATGGGTCAACTTCTCCGTCTTCTGTTTTTCTTGGTAAAGGAGAAGTTGTCAATTTCAAGAAGTTCTCAAGAAAAGGCTCAACACCAAAGTTTGTAAGAGCAGAACCAAAAAATACAGGTGTAAGTTTACCATTGCGTACAGCATCAATATCAAAATCGTCACCTGCACCATCCAGAAGTTCAACTTCTTCAAGCAAAGTATCTGCGTGGTCTTGTCCAATATATTCAGCTAGATTTTCATCATCAATACTTATAGCCTGTTCCTCTACTTCTTTTTGACCATTGTTGGCTGTAAAAGCTAAAATCTGTCTTGACTTTCTGTCATATACACCCTTAAACTCTTTACCACAGCCGATAGGCCAGTTAACGGGATAAGTATGAATGCCAAGCACATTTTCTATATCATCAAGCAAGTCAAAAGTGTTCATAGCGTCACGATCCATTTTGTTAATGAAAGTGATAATAGGGATATTACGCATTACACAAACCTTGAACAGTTTTTTTGTTTGATTCTCAACACCTTTAGAACCATCTATAACCATTACTGCTGAGTCTGCTGCCATCAATGTACGATAGGTATCCTCAGAGAAGTCCTGATGTCCCGGAGTATCAAGAATATTTATACAATAACCATCATACTTAAATTGTAGAACCGATGAGGTTACAGAAATACCTCTTTGTTTTTCAATTTCCATCCAGTCAGAAACAGCGTGTTTTGAAGTTTTTTTACCTTTTACCGAACCTGCTGTATTAATTGCACCACCATAAAGCAAAAGCTTTTCGGTAAGTGTTGTTTTACCTGCATCAGGGTGAGAAATAATAGCAAAAGTTCTACGCTTTTCTATTTCATTCTTTAGATTTGACAAGTTAATTCCTCCACAAATAATTTTACTTTTTATTCAAACATACATTAATTATTTTACTGATATGCTTTGTAAATGTCAACCATATTGTTATACTAAACATTGTTAGTAAAGAATAATTAATATTAATAATACTTATACAGCAACAATACACAAGATTATATATGGGTATTATTAACAGTTTATAGTTTTCTGACTAAAAATAAATATTGTTTTACTAAATATTTTTATCCTTGTATGGTATTTATCATAAATATATGGTAAAATTAATTTCAATATTTTTATTATGGAGTGAACTATATTGAGTACATATGACATTTTAATGCTGGTTATTATAATAATCTGCATTTTATTGTCCGCTTTCTTTTCTTCTATTGAAACAGCTTTTTCAACTGTAAGCACAATAAGACTTACCTATCGTGCTGAACGTGGCGATAAACGTGCAAAAAATGCACTTAAAGTTACACAAAATTATGATAAAGCACTTACAACAATACTCATAGGCAACAATATAGTAAATATAAGTTGTTCATCTGTAGCCACTGTTTTGTGTATGAATTTATTTGGTGATGCCGGTGCCGCTATAAGCACAGGTGCAGTTACATTACTTGTTCTTACATTTGGTGAAATACTCCCTAAATGTATTGCAAAGGAAAATTCAGAGAAATTTTGTCTTTCAACTGCAAAAATATTACTTATACTTATGACAATACTTACACCTCTTGTATTCTTTTTTGTTGCTTTAAAAACAGTTGCACTTAAAATATTTACAAAAGGTAACGACCAACCTTCTGTAACTGAAGATGAATTGAAGGTACTTATAGGAACAAGTGAGCAGGAAGGTGTGCTTGAACAGCAGGAAAAAGAGCTTGTTCAGTCTGCACTTGATTTTGATGAAAAAACAGTACAGGAAATTCTTACTCCAAGAGTTGATTTGACCGCTATAGACATAAACGATAACCCTGAGGAAATTAAAAAGATTATAATTGAAGAAAGATATTCCCGTATTCCTGTATACAGAGAAAGTATTGATAACATTATTGGTATTCTTCACACAAGAGATTATCTTGAGGCTCTTGTTTCGGGAAATACACCTGATTTAAAAGCTCTTATAAAACCTGCTTTTTTCATTTACAAAACCAAAATTCTTTCAATGGTTCTTGCAGAATTTAAAAAACAAAAACTTCATATTGCAGTTGTTACTGATGATTACGGTGGAACATTGGGTATAGTTACTATGGAAGACCTGCTTGAGGAAATTGTTGGAGAAATTTGGGATGAAGATGAGATTGCAACACCTGACCACAGTAAAATAAGTGACACAACCTATAAGGTAAGCGGAGATATGACTATAACCTCTATGCTTGAACTTTTTGACTTACGAGAAGATTACATTGAAAGCGACAGTGTTTCAGTTGGTGGCTGGGTAATGGAAAATCTTGGTGATATTCCTGAATCCGGTGACAGCTTTACTTATAAAAACTCATTAAGCTTCACCGTTATATCTACAGCAGAACAACGTGTAGAGGAAGTTAAAGTTGTTTATGTACCTGAAAATAATTGATTTTACCATATAAAAACAGTTACAAATCGTATTACAAAATGATAGTTTCAAAGAATAAAAAAATCACCATCGCAAACAATAACGATGGTGATTTTTTATGTTAAAAAGAGTTAAACAGGATTCAATCCTTTTTACTGTAGGTGGTATAACTTATGGTTTTATAGAAGTATTATGGCGACATCATACTCACTGGACAATGATAGTAACAGGTGGTATATGTTTTCTGACTTTGTTCAGAATATTTTGCAAATTTGAAAATATTAAAACAATTTATAAATGTTTTATTGGCTCAGGTGTTATAACAACTATAGAACTGATTGTTGGTTGTATAGTAAACCTACAGTTAAAAATGAATGTATGGGATTATTCTTCTATTCCACTGAATTTATGGGGACAAATATGCCCCATATACAGCATTTTATGGGGCATATTGACATTACCTATTCTGTTTGTATGCAAAAGAATGCAAAGATTTTTTAAAATTGAGAGTAAAAACAGCTAATGTTTAATTTCTGTTTTAACCCTCTACAGGAAACTTTGTAATATTTCCAAGTGTATATTTTTGAATATAAATAGCGTCTGCAACTGTTATTTTGTTGTCACCGTTTACATCACCTGCAATTCTCATATTATCTTCTTCTTTACTGTTTTCTTCAATTATATACGTTCCAACTAAATATCTCATAACAAGAATAGCATCTGTAATTGTAACTTCACTGTCGCCGTTTATATCGCCGTATACAAGTTCTGGTTCAGGTGAATATTTACTCCATTCACCCGGATGCATATATGCTTTTTTGTCACTATCATATTTATCGTGTTCTGCTGTAGCTGTATAAATAGTGTTATTGCCTTGGAATACAAGATTATATGTCTGTCGTTTATCATTTGTGGTTTCTGATTTACCATTACTGAAAATTATATTTGTGATACTTCCGTCAATAGTATAGCTGTAAATATCATTGCCTTCATAAGTCATTTTAACACCGGGCCAATCTGCATTTAAAGAACCACCCCATGAGTATATATATACCTCATTCCACTTTGTCTGGGAATTATCAAAGTAAACAACGTCTACCTTGCAGTTGTTTATTTCAGCAATAGTTTCTTCCAATATTGTGCTTACCTGTGTGTTGGTTGTTGCAGAATTAATTTCTGCCTTTCCTTCTTCTGCAACAGCTTTCATATTATTGATTACATCAGTTGAATATTCACTACTGTATTGAGCAATTAAATTATTAATAGTATTTATAGCCTCAGATTTTGCACTTGCAAGGTCTAACAAGCCTGAATTCATAAAACTGATTCGTCCGTTTACAAAATTTACAAGGTAATTAAACTGTGCTTCGTGTGTTGTACCTGCCTGATTCACCAACAAAGTATCTTTTAAATCCCATCTTGTATAATTCATAATAGATGATGATTCTAACAAATTGTAATAGTCATACATACTTTGTAATCTTCCTGTACCTTCTGTTTCTCCTGTTACGATTGATAAAGCAGGTACAAAATTTTCTTTCCATATTTTTTCAACTTCTGCCATAAAATCATCGTGCTGACAAAGCTGTGAGAATATTGTACGAGTGCTTGAATAACGGTAAGAATTTTTGATAAACCACTGGTCATTTGAAGTCATACTTACACCGTCTTTTACGTTTGTAAGATTTCCCAAGGAAACATCAAAATCCCAACAAGGGCTTGCGTGAACTTTACCATCACCTGTTAAATCAGAATCCTTATAAAAATAACAACTAGAAATACCACCATCAATATTTACAGCAAATTCCTGCAACAAATACATTGTAGCTGCTGATTTAATGTCAATATATTCTGTATAATGCTTACCTTTTGAATTGTAGCCAGTTGATGAATATAGTGCGTTTTCAAGGTCTTGCATAAAAGACGAGATATAGTTAATCTGCTCCACAGAACAATACTCAGGAGCTTTCATATTAACCTTTTGCCCACCACTTGTGGTAAAATTGCTCACTTCGTCTATTGACACAACAAACTCCATAAGATATCCACCTGTAATATCATCAGGATTATATGGAATATTGAAAGCATTTTTTCTGCTGGTGCTATATTTATTGTTTCCATATAATTCTTCAAGGTCTACATCCTCATTGCCTGTTGCATTTGCTACTGCTTCTTCTGTATTACCTTGCAGGTCAGTAATGTCTACCAAATCACCATCACCTGCTTCAACCTTCTGTGTAAGTTGATATGTACCTAGATATTCACCATTTGCGTACAGGTCTACAAAACGTGATTCAGGTGAATAGTCAAGGCCAGCCTCATTTGCAAGGTCATACATAAGAACATTTCTAATCATAGAATGTTCCTGTGCATTTGCAAGCAAACACCACTTTTTGTTTTTGTCCATTCCAAGAAGTTTTGTTTTTTTAGCTAACTTAATGTTATAAGGCTTTTTATCCAGCTCCCATGTTGTATTGCCTCTGCCCTTTATTGAATCAAGGTCATTATCATATGAAATGCTTCCATCATAATCTATAACAACCATCTTACCAGACTCAGAATTACTCTTACTACTGTTAACATAATCCATAGAGCCACTTTCAGTGGTAAAAAACATAGAGCCAATACCTGTTGCTTTTTGTACACATAAAGAATATGTATTGCCATCTGCTACAACTGAGTAGGTTTTTCCATTTTGAAATATATTGTAGCTGTTACCACTTATGATTGAAGTGTTATTTACCTTAACACTTGAAAAGTTATGATAGACGGTAAGATTTGATAAATCTGAAGATGAGGGCAAAAACCAATAGTATGTGCCATTTTTCAAATACCATTTTACAGCATCAATATTATTCTCTGTGTCTTTTGTTGTACCCTCTGCCCACAATGCTTTATCTGTACTTGTCTGTACATATTCGGGAGCTGTAGAACTACTTACAGCAAATGCTGTAATTGGCAATCCCACTACCGAAATCATCACTGCCAACAATATAGCAAGTGAAACAAAGGTTACTTTTTTAATTGTTTTCATTTTTTATTCTTCCTTTCTGCATAAATACTTATAATAAATTACTAAAATTTATTTATGTCCGTCAAAACAAATTTCTTTGTATTTATTAGTAATTTCTTAAATAATCTGTTTTATCTGATTCTGTAATTTTCCTGATAACTTTGCACGGATTTCCTACTGCAATTACTCCTGAAGGAATATCTTTTGTAACTATACTACCTGTTCCAATAATCGTATCATCGCCTATTGAAACTCCGGCTAAAATTTTCGCATCGCCTCCTATCCATACTCTTTTTCCTATATGAACAGCACTTCCATAGCATCCACCATTAATTCTTTCTTGTGCATCAGTTGCATGGTTTACAGGATATATTCCTACATTCGGTCCCAATAATGTATGCTCACCAATTATAACTTCTGCACAATCCAAAATTATACATCCAAAATTAATATATACATTATTTTCAATTATAATATTTTTTCCAAATTCACAATGAAAATCAGGCTCAATCCATACATTTTCTCCCACACTTTTAAACATTTCCTGCATAAGACTTTTGCGTAATTCTGTTTCATCATCTTCTGTTTTATTATATTTGCGAAATAACTTTTTTGCTGATACTCTTCTTTGAAATAAGTCATCATCAAAATCATTATACATTAAACCTGCTTGTAACTTTTCCCATTCAGTCATTATAATAAACCTCCAGAAACTTATTTAATGTTTAATCGATTTACTTACACATTATAATTTTAACACACATACTATTAAAATTCCATAAATTCAGAAAAAATCAAACTGATAAATATAGTTAATACTTTCATATATTATGTAAAACACATACAACAGATTCAACATATTTAATTATAAGTTTTTGTGTATTTGTACAAAAAAGCAGTGCCTTATTTTAAGACACTGCAAATATTTAAGTTATGAACTTTTATAATTATTATTTAAGTACAAAACCAATCTTTTTCATTGCCTTATCCACTGTACGCTGTGAAATTTTGCGGGCAATATCAGCTGACTTTTCATAGCATTCTTTCAGATAAGCTTTATCCTTAATCAACTGATTAAATCTCTCTTGAATCGGTCTTAACTCCTCTACTACAGCCTCACCAACAGCTGTTTTGAAATCGCCATAACCTTTGCCTTCAAATTCCTTCTCAATCTCTTCGTTAGTTTTTCCTGTAACAGATGAATAAATACCCATAAGATTGTTGATACCGTCTTTGCCTTCTCCAAAATGTACACAAGCTTCACTGTCTGTAATAGCACGTTTGAATTTCTTCATAATTACCTCAGGCTTATCAAGAACAGCAACATATGAGTTTACATTCTCATCTGATTTACTCATTTTCTTTGTAGGGTCTTGTAAAGACATTATCCTTGCACCAATTTTTGGTATATAACCATCCGGCACTTTAAATGTATTTCCATAAACACCATTAAAACGCTCTGCGATGTTTCTTGTAAGTTCAAGATGCTGTTTTTGGTCTGCACCTACAGGTACAAGGTCAGCCTGATAAAGCAGAATATCTGCCGCCATCAATGACGGATAAGTGAACAAACCTGCATTTATATTATCTGCATGCTTTGCGGATTTATCCTTAAACTGAGTCATTCTTGAAAGCTCACCAAACTGTGTATAACAGTTTAAAATCCATGCAAGTTCAGCGTGTGTACTTACATGGCTTTGAATAAAAAACAAACTTTTTTCCAAATCAACACCACAAGCAAGCAACAGTGCATATGCTTCATAAATATTTGCTCTGAACTTTGCAGGCTCCTGTCGTACTGTTATAGCGTGCAAATCAGCAAGTGCATAAATACAGTTGAAATCATCCTGTAGTTTTATCCAGTTTTTCAATGCTCCCAGATAATTACCTAATGTAATAGTACCTGTGGGTTGAATTGCACTAAATATTACTTTCTTCTTTTCCTGTGTCTGCTGTTCCATTTTTATTTTTCCTCCTTGTGACAAAGCTCTTTAACAAGCTCACCCAATATCTTTACACCTTTTTCAAGCTGTTCATCTGTTGGTGTTGAAAAATTAACTCTAAAAGAGTGAGAAATCTCACTTTCATCAGTCAAAAAGGCATTGCCCGGAACAACACAAACCTTTCTTTTAACAGCCTCTTTGCAAAATTCTGGCATATCTATATAATCAGGCAGTTTACACATTATAAACAAACCACCGTCAATTTTATCATATGTAACATATGGTGATAGATGTTCATCAAGCAAGTCCATCATAAATTGTGCTTTTTCTCTGTATAGATTTCTTAATCTTTCAAGGTGTGCTTCAAAATCATATTTTGTAATATATTCATATGCAATCATCTGTGACCATATGCTTGTGTGAACATCTTGTCCTTGCTTGCAAACAACCATTTTTTGAATAACAGGAGATGGTGCAACACACCAGCCAACACGTATACCGGGTGAAATAACCTTAGAGAATGAACCTGAGTATATTACAATTCCGTCTGTATCTAATGACTTAATTGACGGAATATGTTCACCTGAATAACGCAACTCTCCATATGGATTATCTTCAAGAATAAGTACACCATATTTTTTAGCCAGATTATAAACAGCTTTACGCTTTTCTAAACTCATTGTAACTCCTGATGGATTTTGAAAGTTTGGAATAACATAAATAAATTTTACATTTTTTTCTGTTTTCAGCTTTTCTTCAAGAATTTCTATGTTGATACCATCAGATTCAACAGGTACACCAACAAGCTTTGCATTATATGAACGAAATGAATTAAGTGAGCCTATAAAGCTTGGTGCTTCGCAAATAACAACATCACCCTCATTACATAGTGATTTTGCAGATAAATCCATAATCTGCTGAGCACCTGATGTAATTATCAATTCATCATTTTCTGTTCCTATATTATGTTTTTCTTTCATATACTGCTTCAAATAATTTCTTAAAGGTATATAACCTTCTGTAGTACCATACTGCAACACATCAACAGGATATTCCTTTAATAGTCTTGCTGAAATTTCAGCAATTTCTTCACACGGAAAAGCATCGGGTGCGGGATTGCCTGCCGATAAAGACACAACCTCAGGGTCCGAGGCATATTTAAAAATTTCTCTTATAGCTGATGGTTTAAGAGAATTTACTCTATCACTGAAAATATATTCCATTAAATTCATCTCCAAAATATCATAATAAACCAATTTTATCACATATATTTCATTTATTCAATAAATTGTATTAAATAACT
>JAXJYN010000022.1:0-18211 GCA_036306965.1 Acutalibacteraceae bacterium | reverse complement strand
GAGTGTAATTATACTCAAACCCTCATTTTTGAAACATTAAGCGTGACAGGAAAGGAGAAGAAATGTATAAACGCAAACGCAGACAGCGAGAACGTCAAAGGTCGCTATATATAAATAATTAAATATATAAAAAATAAAATACCTACCGAAGAATAGAAGAAAGTGTATAATAACTAACTTACTTCTATGTGCGGTCAATCATCTCTTCTTCGGAAAGTAAGAAAGGAAACCAAAATGGAAAACACAAAGGTCTATTCAAGAACCGAGATGCGAGAAATGATGATAGACACATCAGAATATTTCTTTATGGATGAGTCGGGAGATTTTGTCTGAACTCTCGAAATGAAAGCAGAAGCCAGAGCAGGAATGCTGCGACTCTTTTTCCGGCTCAGTGATGACAGAAAAATTATTACACCGGTGTTTTGGTGGCAAGGATACCTCGGCTTTTATGAAATGGAGATAGGAACAAAACTCAGACTTTCTTATCGGAAAAGTAGTCAAAATAAAATCTTTCTGCAATTTGCCGAAATTTTAGAAAAAGACAACTGAGAATACGTGGCACTACAAGGGTGCTGTGTCCTACTCTGTAACGAGCATAGGTTTTGTAAAGCCAAAACCGACGGCTGAAAAGCCGAAAGGGGAAATCTCCCCTTGAATGCTGATACCCGACAGATTCACTGCAATCTTTTGGCAGTTATTTTGCTATGCTTCACAATTCATCCTCGGAAGGCGACAGCCTTCCTGTGGGTAATTGTTCGTATATCTTCATACCTGCTCAAAATCTTATCAGCTCACCTATCGAGCATCAGCATTACCCCAAATCGAAAGGAGAAATTTGAATGAGAAAGAGAACTTTTAACATCAATGTCAGAGTAACGGAGAGTGAGAAAAAACGTTTGATGAGAACAGCAAAACGCTGTGGGCTTTCACTCTCAGAATACCTCAGAAAAGTCGGACTTAATAAAAAATTGAGCGAGAAACCAAACGAAAAACTCTACGAAGTTTATGCTTTGGTTAACGATTTGCAAAGAGATTTTTACACAATGGGTAACGAAACTTTAGAGGTGAAACTGAATGCGATTGAACAAAAATTGCTTGCAGTTTATCACTCTGATGAGGATGGTGACAGCGGTGGCAACAACGAAAATCTGGGCTATTAAGGATAGCGTATCGAGAGTTTTGAGCTATGCCGCTAACCCTGAAAAGACAATTTATACTGACCTCAAAAAGGTCTTACACTACGCTGATGACTCAAGCAAAACCGAACAAGGTTGTTATGTAACAGGCGTGAATTGTAATGCTGAAACCGCTTTTGATGAGATGAATTCTGTTCAAGAACGTTTCGGAAAAACATCAGGTCACGTTGCTTATCACGCATATCAGAGCTTCAAAACGGGAGAGGTTACGCCTGAGATTTGTCACAAAATCGGTGTGGAGCTTGCAAGAAGAATGTGGGGCGGTGAGCATCAAGTTCTTGTCGCAACACACTTCAACACAGGTACTTACCACAACCATTTTGTCGTCAATTCTGTAAATATGTGGACGGGCAAAAAGTTCAACTGCAACAAAGGAGCTTACTACAAGTTCAGAGAATTATCTGATAGTTTGTGCTTTGAATACGGCTTAAGCTTGATTAGAAATCCGTCAGGCAAAACACCGAGGAGCATATATTTTGCAGAGAAAAACGGAGAGCCTACGACCTTTAACGTGATGCGAGAAGCAATAGATTTTGCCATAAACCATTGCCGTGGATTTCCTGATTTTAAGTATCTGATGAGAGAACAAGGCTATGCTGTAAACGTGAACTCCACCCGAAAATATTGGACGATTCAATCAATGAACAGCCAAAAATCCGTAAGAATGTACCGCTTGGGTGAGGATTACACCAACGAGGCTATTGTCAGAAGAATAAAAGAAATTGGCAATCAAGGTTGGCGAAACTTTGCTGAGTATGAACATCACAAACGGAAACTGAAAATCTTCAAACCTAAGACGATTGTGTTTCGTGGAAGCTTCAAATGCACAAAGAAAATCACAGGACTTTATGCAAAGTATCTGCACTATCTTTACTTGTTAGGTAAGTTACCACGCTACACTCAGCGTAAACCTTTGTCTCCTGAAATGAAAGAAGCTTGGAGGCATATTGATAGGGTAACAAAACAAGTTACCCTCGTTTCGCATAAGAAAATCGAGTCTATTTATGATGTGCAAAGCTTCATTGAACATACCGAAAGACAGATAGATGACGTCACAAAGCACCGCACAAAAATCTACAGCAAACTACGTCGTTGTACTGATGAAATTGAAAAAGCACAACTTTTTGAGGGCAGAAACACCTGCACAGCATTACTAAAACAACTCCGTAAAGACAAAAAGATAGCCCTCACAATATTAGAGGACTATCCGAAAATGAATAAAAACATATGTATCGAAATGCAGGCACAGAACCTTGCATTAGGTCGCAAAATCAAAACAAGAAATAAGGAATATGCACGATGAAAAATAACATAACCGAGAATGTTCAGAACATTCCCATAACAGAAATCAAACCTTTTCATAATCATCCATTCACTGTCAGGGACAACGAAGATATGAAGAAAATAGTTGAGAGTATCGATAAGCTCGGTACCATAACACCCCTGATTGCAAGACCATTGCCTGATGGTGGTTATGAGCTTATCTCAGGTCATAGACGATTAGAAGCGTGCCGAAAACTCGGATTCAAAGACATTCCAGTAATAGTCAGAGATATGACAGATGATGAAGCTGTGGTTGCTATGGTGGATGCAAATTTGCAAAGAGAACACATTTTATACAGCGAAAAAGCTTTTGCTTACAAGATGAAATTAGAAGCAATAAAACACCAAGGCGTTACTTCCCGACAAGTTGTCGGAAAGGTTGAGAGTGCAGATACAGTAAGCTCAACTGAAAGTGGAAGAACAGTTCAGCGATATATTCGCCTGACATATCTTATCCCACAACTACTAAAGTTAGTTGATGATGAACGTATTGCTTTTAGCGTAGGTGTGGAGCTTTCCTATCTTGATATATACGAGCAACAAGATGTGTTTGAAGCTGTTGAGCTTGAAGATAAAACACCCTCACTTTCACAGGCAATTCAAATGAAAAAGCTCTCGCAAAAAGGCATACTTGACACAAATGCAGTGTATCAAATCATATCCGAGGACAAGCCTAATCAACGAGAGAAAATATCTCTAAATTATGATGAATTGAAGAGCTTCTTCCCGAAACAGTACACAATCAAAGATATTGAACAGCGTATCAAAAAGTTGGTCAAGGAAGATTATCATAAAAGAATAAGAAAAAGGGAGCGTGATGCAAGATGAGTAAGATATTGAATTTTCATACCACCACAGGTATAGGTGGTAAGCAGACATACAAAATCGGCAATGCAACATATATAGTTTCTTCTGAATTTATGCCTTTAAATTCACCATCTAATTTCAAAGATAAGTTTGAAAAATTACTTACAAATGAATTTGCACATTTGATGGATGATGAGGATATTGATACAATAAAGGCAGAAAATGTGTGTTCGACTGTCGGAAAGGAGGACAAAAATGCAGTCGAAGAAAGCTCTGCGTAACGCAGGGATAACCGCCTTGTACTGCCGATTATCTCGTGATGATGGCACAGATGGCGACAGTAACTCTATTGTAAATCAGAAGAAACTATTAAAACAATTTGCTAAAGACAATGGTTTTCACAACACCAAATTCTATATTGATGATGGTTACACAGGAACAAATTTCAATCGTCCCGGATTTCAGAAAATGATTGAAGATGTTGAACTTGGGTATATATCAGCAGTTATTGTTAAGGACCTATCCCGTGTCGGCAGAAGATATGATATGGTTGGATATTACACCGACACATACTTCCCAGATATGGATGTTAGGTTTATCGCTATAAACGATAATGTGGATAGTGACGAGGGTGAAAATGAGATAGCTCCGTTCAAAAATATTATCAATGAATATTATGCCAGAGATATAAGCAAGAAGTGTAAATCATCATACAGAATCAGAGGTAACTCAGGCGAGCCACTTGCTCCGCCACCTTACGGATATATAAAGTCGCCTGACAATCCCAAGAAATGGGTGGTTGACCCTGAAGCTTCTCAAATTGTAAAAGACATTTTCAGAATGTGTCTTGAGGGTAAAGGTAATGAAACAATTGCCCGATATTTACAGGAGAATCAGGTGTTGACACCTATCGCATACTGGGCTTCAAAAGGAATCAGAAAAGGCGGTAAAAAGACCAACCTTAACCCGTATAAATGGAACAATTCCACTATTGAAACCATCTTGAAAAAGCAGGAATATTGTGGCGACATAATAAACTTCAAGACCTATAAAAAGTCATTTAAGCACAAAGTAAGGCGAGACAATCCGCCTGAAAAGTGGGCAATATTTAAAGATGTTCACGAGCCGATAATCGACAGAGAGACATTTGAAATAGTGCAGGAGCTTACGAAGAAGACCAAACGCAGAGCACCAAAAGACGAGAATGGCGAAAAGAGTATGTTCTCAGATTTGCTTTATTGTGCAGATTGTGGCAGTAAGCTGTGGTATCATACCAACACTAACAACAAGGATATTCACTATTTCAGTTGTTCCAACTATAAAAAAGATACACGTGGCGATTGTGAATCTCGTCACTATATCCGAGCAGATGCAGTTGAACAGGTCGTAATGTTGGAATTGAGGCGACTTGCAAAATGCCTTGAAACAAATGAACAGGAATTTGCAGAGTTACTTGTCAGGAAAACTAATGAAGATATGGTAATCGAGCAAAAACGCTTGGAAGAATCGCTGAGCAAAGCATTGTACAGAAATGAGAGTATAACAACTGTATTCTCAAAGCTTTATGAAGATAACGTAACAGGCAAAGTCAGCGACGAGATGTTTATGGAGTTGTCCCGTAAATATGAAACAGAGCGATTTGAACTAAAAAGCAATATTGCTGAGTACAGAGAACGTCTTTCTAAAATCGGTGAAATGAAGCAAAACAAAGATGACTTCATCAAAGCGGTTCGCAAGTTTATGGAGATGAGAACTCTAACAGCTCCAATGCTTCGAGAACTCATTGACCATATTGATGTTCACGAAAAGAAAGGCGGAAACAAATGCTATTCTCAAGAAATTACGATATACTATCGTTTTGTAGGGCTTATTAACATCCCGACGTTGCCCGAAGACGAAAATTACAAAGCTGACACACGCATAGGTGTAGAGGTTGAATATATTCCAAGAAAGTCAGCGTAAAACAAAAAAGTGAGCAGGCACATAACCTGCTCACGCATACATATTAGAAGAATTTGACAAAGAAAAAAGAGTGTTCATAACTTAAATCCGTTATGAACACTCATACTGGCAGGGGCAGAAGGACTCGAACCCTCGGCACGCGGTTTTGGAGACCGCTGCTCTACCAACTGAGCTATACCCCTGTATATTCTTTTGTCAACAGATGATATTATAGCACAGTATTCTTGAAAAAGCAATACCTTTTTCAACTTTTTTAGGACTTTAAAATGGTTTCTGCAATTTATTTACACTAAACACCATTTGATTAATTTTATTAGACCTGTTTTATAAATATGTTTTATTGAAAAATTTTATTTAAATGATTTTATTACATATTTAATGATAAATTGTTACTTAACTTCATACACAAAATATCTAAAATGTTAGTTTTCTAAACAAGTCTATTAAAACGATTATTAAAGCAAATTCATTTAATAAGTAAGTAAAAACAAAATACAGGTAATTTATTAATTCTCACGAAAACACGTTACTATAAAAACTGGTATAATAAAGTTTTCTCTATTTAAACAAGCTTTGCATAACTACTTGGTATAGAGCATTTGACTTTATTTATAAATTGTCATCTTAAAGCTTAATACTTACAAATAAAATTCAAGGACTATCACTAGCAAGCTTTTTCACACAGCAAAGACATACCATCAAGCCACAGGCCATCATCTTCTGATTTAGCTTTGTTAATACAATTATTTAGTGCCTGATTAAAAGATTCATCATCTTCATAGCGTTTCAATCTATCCAATATAATAAAAGCACCTGGCCAGTTTATATCCTGTAACCACTCCAACAAAGGAATTAAATATGGTTTTAAAACTTCATCTGATTTTTTGGATAATATCTTAGCACAATTTTCCCAAATATTTTTACTATATAAAGGTATATCAGGTTGCAAAAACATCTCAATATTTTCAATTTGCCTTGCTAACTCTATTCCCTCTTGTTGTATATCTTCCCTATTGTTCCAATCAATCATATTAAATATTTTTTCGATTTTACTCAAAATACTATCATTAATTTCTGTTTGATATATATTTCTGAATACGTTTTCAAATGATGAATAACCAAGTAATATATATTCGCAGACTATTGTAAGCTTATTATTCAATGTAAGGTTTATAACTATTTCCATATATTTTTTATCAATATCACTTTTTTGAGATAATCCAGAAATAAGTTTTTGTTCTTTTTTACTTGTAGCTTTCCAATCAAGTATATGTAGAGATTCATCTACAATATCACACATTGATGTTTCTAATTTTATGACATTATAAAAATCTATAGAATATTCCATACCGTTTGGAGTGTCCTTTTGAGCCTTAATGCTAACTTTTTTATTTTTGCGGTCATACAATACAGCATTAAATACCGTATCAGGTATATATGTATCGAAATTAATAATATCCGTAACAAATGCGTTTATTATCATAGTTATTCTCCTTAAATAAGAATTTAGACTTTACTAATTTAGTTTGTTCAAATAATAATATTATTCAAAAATTTGCTTAATTTTTTTCTTTTTTACTTGTTTTTATAAGAAGCAAAACATTTTCAGGAATAAAAATCCGATTTACACAATCTATAAGGATTAAAATACTTTTCTAGCAGAACAATCAAAAGTAATGTTTGTGGGAATTATATCATATTATTTTCATAACTTCAATTATTGTTCATAAAACAAAGAACTCCAATCTTATACTAATACGATTAGAGTTCTTTGCTGGAATATTTTATTTTAAGTTTTCAACAATTTAACAATTAATTTTTTGAGTTTTACTTTATAACAACTACTGTTGTAGGTGGAATTGTAAGTGTTGTACCATCCATTGTAGCCTGTGTATAGTTACCTTCGCCATCAGGGTCTTGTGCTGTTACCTGTCCAACTATACCGCTATAATCAAGATAGTCCTTAGAAATCTCGGTTGTTACTGTTTCGGTTTGGCTTGCATTATAGAATATAATTACACCGCTGTCGTTATACTTTGTTACATAGCCTGCACCGTAATTATTCTCTGTTTCAATTACATCTGTTATTTTACCACGAGCAATTTCAGGATTCTGTAGCTTAATTTTTATCAACTGCTGATAGGTTTTAAACAAAGAATTGTCATCATTTTGAGCTTCTTCAACTGTAGTTGTAACAGCTTCTTCTGCAACTGAAACTGCAATGCTTGGTAGATGTATTTTCTCCCACTCAGTACCGTCCCAAGGCATTGGCAGACGATAAGAACCATCGTTATCTGTACTACCCAAAAGTGCAACTTCTTCGCCGTAATAAGTAAAGGAATTACCTGGTGAAAGCATATAACACATAGCTGCCATTTTTTGGTTTTGAAGATTTTTAGAAAGTGAAGCACCACTACGCACCATATCATGGTTAGAAAGGAATGAACAATCTATTGCATTTTCGTTATTTTCTTCAATCATATCTCCCCAGGTTTTTAAAGATGTACACATCTTTTTTACGTTTTCACTGCGTACTGCTGTTTCGTATGTACCTATAGCTTCGCTCATAGGGAAATTAAACTGGCTGTCAATACCTGTGGTGTACCAGTCAGCAATCTGGCTTGTTCCTGACCAGTTTTCGCCTACAATATATGAGTCCTCTTTCAGCTCGTGGGCTGTATCTACAAGCCACTTACAAAATTCTTGGCCATCATCTCCACCGGTATCATAATATTTAATAGCGTCAAGTCTGAAGCCTGCCACACCAATATCAAACCAGAACTTCATTATCTCTTTAATTTCATCTCTCACCTTTTCATTTGAAAGATTCAACTCAGGCATTTCGTTAGAAAAATTGGCTTCATAATAATAATCGGTGCCATCAATAGCGTAATATGTGCTACTGCCAACCTTATCATCTGCTTTTACAATATGATAATACTGTGCATAACCGTCCAGCTTGCCTTCCTTCACCTCTTCGCAGGCTTTTATAAACCAAGGATGCTTATTAGACGAGTGATTTACAACCAAATCAGTAATTACATTTATTCCACGCTTGTCACATTCTGAAATAAGTTCTTTGAAATCATCAAGAGTACCAAAAGTTTCATCAACAGATAGATAGTCCTCTACTGAATATTTATGGTATGATTCTGACTGATTTATAGGAGTAAGCCATAGACCATCTATACCCAGGTCGTTGCCACTGTTGGGGTCACCATCATTAAGATAATCCAACTTACTAATAATACCCGGAATATCACCTATTTCATCACCGTTTGAATCACAAAAACTATGTACAAAAATTTGGTAGTAATTTCTGTAATTATCCGTAGACTGTACAGCTTCCTGAACCTCAGGCTGACTGTTACATCCTGAAAGCATACAAGTACATAATGAAGCTGTAAGTGCAACTGCCAATATCTTTTTGAGCATATTAATTCTCCTTTATAAAATTGAATAAGCAAAAGTTTTTTGTTTATAATAATTAACAAGTCATTTGCAGGTTTTGCTGTGCAATGTTGATTTTAAAACTAAAACGGAGTTTGATAAATTAAAATTTTATCATAATAACACCTTTTAACATTGCAAGGTTAAATTTACAAATGCTTTATATACAATAAGAGGTGAAGACCAAGCCTTCACCTCTTAGTTTGTACATAATATTGTTTAGCTATGCTAAAGGATAATAAACATTAACCCTTTACAGCACCGCCTGTAATACCCTCTACATAGTAGTTCTGCATCTTTAGGAATACTGCAGTAATAGGAACTGCTACAAGTACCGAACCTGCACAGAAGTTATAGAAGTATGTATCAATCTTCTCTTTATCAGTCATATTCCAAAGAACAAGAGCAACAGTATACTGGTCAATAGCATCACGAAGCAACATTCTTGCCATAATGAAGTCTGTCCATGGGCTGATAAAAGATGTAAGAACTGTGTATACTACGATTGGCTTAGACATAGGCAGAATAATCTTCCAGAAAATCTGGTTCTTTGTTGCACCGTCAATGGTAGCAGCCTCATCCAGTGCCTTTGGAATTGTGTCAAAGAAACCTTTTGAGATAAAGTAACCAAGTGAAGCTCCGGCAGAATATACGATAATCAAACCTACGATATTCTGTGACAAACCGATAACCTTTAGAATGTAATAAATAGCTATCATTGTCATAAAGCCAGGGAACATACCAAGAATCATAGCAACATTCATAAATGCTTTTCTTGCCTTAAATCTTAGACGGCTGAATGTATATGAAACCATAAGAACACTCAGTGTTGAAATAACACAAGAGAAAACAGCAATAATCAATGTATTAACAAATGCTCTTGGATAGTTAAATGTTTGTGTATTTGTAAATAGTTCAATGTAGTTGTCAAATGTCCATGAAGTAGGGATAACATGGTCGATAAATGCAACCTCTTCACCGGAGAATGATGTCATTACAATCCATGCAAGAGGAAGAACCCAAATAATTGACAGAATTGTAAGAATGATATATACTACGGCGTCGCCCAATGCTCTTCTTGTTTTATAACTTTTTATCATGAGAACGCCCCCTCATCCTTAGCAGATTTAGTATTGTTAAATGTAATCAATGACAGCGAACCACAAATGATAAATACAATAATACCGATTGCAGCAGCAAGGTTGTTATCGTTATTGTTCATTGTCAACTTATACAGCCATGTTACCAACAGGTCTGTTCTACCTGCCTGATACATTGAAGGGTCTGTAGGACCACCGCCACTTAGTAGGAAGATAACATTGAAGTTATTAATGTTACCAACAAATGTTGAAATCAACTGAGGAGTTGTTACAAAGATAAGGTAAGGCAGTGTAATCTTCATAAACTGAACAAAAGGAGAAGCACCGTCAATACGAGCAGATTCATACAAATCCTCAGGAATATTCATAAGAATACCTGTTGTACTCAAAATTGTATATGGAATACCTATCCATATATTTACAACAATAATTGTAATTCTTGCAAGGTTAGGGTTACTTTGGTCTGTCAAGAATTTAATAGGTGCATCAATTAGGTTCAAATTCTGTAACATTACATTTATAACACCGTCCTGTGATAGCATCTGAGCCATCAAAAGCAATGTTACGAACTGAGGAACAGCAACTGCCATTACAAAGCAAGTTCTGAAAACACCTTTAAATTTCAAACCTTTTTTGTTAATCATAAGTGCTACGATAACACCAAGAATATAACAAGAGAATGTAGCTACAACAGCCCAAATAAATGTCCAACCCAAAATTCTACCGAATGTTTGAGCATACATAGGGTTGTTAACGAAAATATCACCGAAGTTACCAAAGCCAACCCAAGTAAACAACTGGTTAGGAGGCTGATGAGCGTGGTCAAAGTTTGTAAATGCAATCAATATCATAAAGATAAGAGGTAGAATAGTAAAGCAACCTACCAAAATTGTAGGAAGAGTAAGAAGTGTAACATGGTACTTCTCATCTGCCAACAACTTAATATCTTCTAAGATTGTATTTGGCTTTGAACCAGACTTAACAATTCTTTCGCAATTAACTGCAACTTTAATATTTAGTATGTACAAATAAATAAACAATACAGTTAAAACTAGAGTTAGTGTACCAAACAACAGGATAAGCATTGAGTTGTCACCCTCTACCATATGGTACATACCGTCATCACCAAGCACTTCGCCTGCCTGCTTTGTACCAAGGGTTCCAAACTGAGCCAATTTTCCTGCACCAAAGCCTATCATGTAGGCAATATACGCAACTTCCAGAGCTAAAAATAAAATACCTTTTACAATTTGTCCCTTGCCTATACAACCTGAACCCATAATTACATATGAAAGCTTAGTTGTAAGACAGCCATTTTTGAAATCATTTACATAATTCTTAAAGAAATTACCGATTCCAAGAAAGAAAGCAACAATGCCCTTGCCTAAAGCTTTAAAAAAGCCGGCTACTGCACCGGGAACAGCTGCAAAAAAGGATTTTACTTTGTAAGCAAATTTCTGGAGAGGGTTAAGCTGTACATAATCTATATAATTCATTACTTTACTCCCCTTTTAATAAAACCTTTTACATTTATTATACTGACTACTCAAGCAGTCTAATAACTTAGACTGCTTGAGTTAAAAATCTACATATACTTAATGAACTTTTATAGACAAACTATAATCAGGTTGCAGTAATACTTGTAACCATGCTGTCATAAGCCTTACCGATACCTTCTTCTGATAGGTCATTCTTCTTCTCTACACAGTAAGCACCGAATGCACCTGTTGGATCCCAGAAAGAACCAGCTAGACCAATCTGAGGTACTGAGCATTCCTGCTGAGCATATACAGCCTGCAAGCAAGCATCGTTCTGTACTGCATCGCTCTCAACAAGTGATGTGATTGAAGGACCCCAACCTAGCTTTTCCATTCTCTCCTCCTGGCACTTCTCGCTTGATAGGTAGTAAGCAAGAGCCTGAGATGTATATGGATACTTAGTATTCTTATTAACACCGATTAGCTTGTAACCGAACATTGAAATCATCTGCTTATCTTCGCCGTCAACCTTGATTGTTGGTAGTTTAGCACAAGCAAAGTTATCACCCAAAGCTGCTTCAATAGCTGCACGCTTCCAAGTACCTGATACACCAGCAAGAGCCTTACCGTTCTTTAGGTTAGAAGTAAGAACCTTATCTGTATCATCGTTTACAAAGTGAGAATTATCAGCAAGTAGGTCAGCAAAAGCCTTTGCTGTTGTTACTACTGCATCTTTATCATAGTTAAGAACCTGAGCACCGTCAGCGTCAAGCTCGTATGTGCCACCTGCTGTCAAAGGAATTACGCAACCATAGTAACCATTACCAAGGTTCATAATGAAGTTCTTATTCTGCTCGTCACAAACTTCCATAATGCTTTCCATTGACTTGATTTCGTCCTCAGAAATAAGAGACTTGTTGTAGTAAATAAAGTAACCGTTGTCACCTGTCTCAGGGAAAGCAACAAGCTTATCCTCGTCGTTTGTAGCAACGTCCAAAGCACCCTGTAGGTTTGTTTCCTGAATAGCAGCAGCATAGTCTGTTCTTACAGGTGCTACATATCCACCTGGATATAGCTTAGATGCGTGGTCAGATACGAAACCAAATACATCAGCAGCAGCTTCAGGGTCATTCATAAGGTTAGCAGCAGCATCTGACTCACCCTGTGCAACAACCTCAATTTTAATCTTTCTGTCTGAGAAGTTTGCAGCAAAATCATCACACTGCTTCTGGAAAATCTCAAGAGCATCTGATGGAGCCCAAACCTTTAGTGTAACCTCGCTGTCCTTACCCTCATCACTAAGAGCATAATCAGCATCTGCTAGCATTTCGTCAACTGTAACAGCCTTTGCCTCTGTTTTGCTTGTAGCACTATCGCTACCGCTTGCAGCAGATGAACTACCGTCACCGCCATTGTTACCGCAACCTGCAAAAGCTGTTGCAATCATTGTAGCTGCCAGAAGAATACCGGCAACTCTCTTTGTTTTACTGAACATTGTAATTCCTTCTTTCTTCATTAATAAAATACCTTTTAACTCTTTCGACAGTTGTTTAAACTGTTCCAATGAACGTAATTAGACAGTTCACACAATTGTCATAACTACTGTAGTAATAATAGCATATACGACAGGCAAATGCAACTGATTTTAGTTAATTTAGTTATATTAATATATTTCAATACTTGTTTTTGTTGAAAATAAACAAACAAATTTATTAACTCCTACTTTATAACCAAATATTAAAGTTATAATTGTGCAACTTATCCTACAAGCTATTGTTTGCATTGTGCAAATATCTTACAATTTTATGTCTATATTGTCCAAGCTTTAATAATAATATATGCTCAAACACCCTGTTTATACCCTGTTTTATTCAATTTTATCATTAAAATTAACAAAAAATTGAAGTAATAAAATTTTTACCACTATATATTGTGTAAACAACTCATATTCACATTGACAATGCCAGTATAATATTGTAAATTTAGTAATATAAACTTTTTAATTAACTCTAATAAAGGAGATTTTTTATATGAAATTGCTTGACCTGTTAAAAAAAGTGGATTACTCCTGTGTACAAGGTGAGATTGACAAAGAAATATCAACTGTTGTTTATGATTCCAGAAAGGTTATTGAAAATTCACTTTTCATCTGTATAAAAGGTGCTGTATCTGATGGCCATAAATTCGCACAGAAAGCTATCGAAATGGGTGCAACAGCACTTGTAGTTGAAGATGATGTTGAAGCACCGCAAAACGTAACTATAATAAAGGTAAAAAATAGTCGTTATGCTCTTGCTTGTATCTCTGCTGAATATTTTGGAAATCCTGCCGAAAAACTAAAAGTTATAGGCATAACAGGAACAAAAGGCAAAACTACAACTACATATCTTGTCAAATCCATTCTTGAAAACGCAGGGCATAAATGTGGTCTGGTTGGTACAATAGAAACAATTATTGGTGACAAGGTAATAAAGGCTAACAACACAACTCCCGAATCTTATATATTACAGGATTACTTCAGCCAAATGGTAAAAGCCGGCTGTGACTGTGTTGTTATGGAGGTATCCTCACAGGGTTTAATGTTGCACAGAACAGCAGGATTTACTTTTGAGGTAGGTATTTTCACAAATATCGAACCTGACCACATAGGGCCTCACGAACATAAAGATTTTGAGGATTACCTGCATTGCAAAAGCTTACTATTTAAACAGTGTAAATATGGCATTATAAATTGTGATGATAAACACGCTGATTATATTATAGATAATGCAACCTGTAAAATTTCGACATATGGATTTTCTGAAAAGGCAAATCTGAGAGCTATCAACACACAGCTTGTATCAAAGAAGGGATATCTGGGAGTTGCTTACAGCATTGAGGGCGATATAAATATGAATGTTGAAATTGACCTACCCGGCAAATTCAGTGTGTATAATTCTCTTACAGCCATTGCAATCTGCAATTATTTTGGAATTGATAAAGACACAATATGTAATGCACTTAAAGATGCTAAGGTCAAGGGCAGAATTGAAATGATAAAGGTTTCAGATGACTTTACACTTATGATTGACTATGCTCATAACGCAATGGCACTCGAAAGCCTGCTTACTACTTTAAGAGAATACAATCCAAAGCGTCTTGTATGTTTATTTGGCTGTGGTGGTGACCGTTCTCGTGACAGACGTTTCAGTATGGGAGAAGTTTCCGGTAAGCTTGCAGATTTAAGTGTTATTACGTCTGATAATCCACGCACAGAAGAACCACAGGCTATTATAAACGATATTCTTACAGGAATTAAAAAAACAACAGGAAAATATATTGAAATTATCGACCGTCGCAAAGCAATAGAATGGGTTATCCACAACGGACAGCCAGGTGATATTATTGTTCTGGCAGGTAAAGGTCACGAAGACTATCAGGAAATAAACGGTGTAAAATATCCTCTTGATGAGCGTGATGTTATTGCTGAGGTTCTGGCAGGAATTAAACAATAATTCAATTTAATAAGAGATTAAGCCACAACAATGCTATATTTTGTTGTGGTTTTTCTTATTTAGTTGTATAATATTATAAACATTTATTATTAGAGGAGGTATGTATATGAAATATTTAGTACGACTTTTTAATGTAATAATTATATCTGCTATGGCAAATTGTCTTATATTTATAAATGGAGCAAACAAAACTTTTCCAATTCTTTTGCTTAGTCTTTTAACAGTAATAATAAATATTTTTCCATCTTTCTATAACAGACGTGTACCTACTTTAAGGCTCAGAATATGTGCAGACGGATGTGAGTTGCTTATAATTTTCCTTTTTTCTGCCGTAATTTCAACGATTTACCATATTGTTTTGGCATTTATAATTTTGCCCGATAACTGGACAACCTTTATAGCAAGTTTGCTTATTGCTGTTTGTGTTGAAGCTGTTGTTTTCTGGAATGGAATTATCCGTGTTTATTGCACCTCAATTCAACTTGGAATAAAACGTAGGGTTGTAGGTATTATTTTGGGTTGGATACCTATTGCTAACATATGTGCATTATGCAGTATTATACATATTGTAAGCTGTGAAGTAAAATTTGATTCGGACAAAATAAATATAAACAACAAACGTAAAGATATGAAAATATGCCATACTAAATACCCTATACTTCTTGTTCACGGTGTATTTTTCCGTGATTCCAAGCTTCTCAACTATTGGGGCAGAATACCTGCCGAATTACAAAAAAATGGTGCTGTTATTTACTATGGCAACCACGAATCTGCCTCATCGGTAGAAGACAGCGGAAAAGCACTGGCAAACAGAATTAAAGAGATTGTTAACACTACCGGCTGTGAAAAGGTTAATATTATAGCACACTCAAAAGGAGGTCTTGACTGTCGCTATGCAATAAGTCAACTTGGTATTGCACCATATGTTGCGTCATTAACTACAATAAACACACCTCATCGTGGTTGTCTGTTTGTTGAATATCTGCTGAATGTACTTCCTGCGGATGTTCAAAAATCAGTTGCTGATACATACAATTCTTCTGCAGTTGTATTGGGTGACAAACAGCCGGATTTTCTATCTGCTGTAAATTGCCTTACAGAAAGCTTCTGTAAAGAATTTAATCAAAATAACCCTGATATGCCACAGGTATATTACCAAAGCATTGGTTCAAAGCTTAACAAAGCAGTTAACGGAAAATTTCCGCTTAATTTTTCATATCCACTTGTTAAACATTTCAGTGGCACAAACGATGGTCTTGTTGCAGAGCCTTCATTTCGTTGGGGCAATAACTATAAATATCTTACTGTTAACGGAAAACGTGGAATTTCTCACGCTGATGTTATTGACCTTAATCGTGAAAATATCAACAACTTTGATGTAAGAGAGTTTTATGTGCAGTTGGTTGCCGATTTAAAAAATAAAGGGTTTTAAGCTAAGTATTGTTTTTTCGCCAAATAAACATATAAGTGCTAAATGTAATGGAGGGCGTGCTATGAGAAAATTCACATATAAATTTAATAAACCTGTAGCAGAAGTTTTAGTAAAAATTAAGGACGATATTGACAAAAAAGAATTTATTGGAAATATTAATGGGAATAATATAGAACTCAACCGCATATGCGAAGGCTATAGGTCAGCAACCACTTATAAACTCACTGCAAATCTTCAAAATAATTCAGATGGTGGTTGTGTTTTAACAGGTTGTTTTATGTACAACCCTGTTGAAATAATAACAATACTTATATTATCTGTTATAATGTTTGCATTTTCGTCATTTTTAGCTGTAGTTTATAGTGGTGATATTGGAAAATATCTTCTTGTATTTTCCTGCATTATTTCTGTTGCATATGTTGTAATGACATTTTTTAAACGTAAAGATGTTGTTGCACAAACCAAAAAATTATTCGATGAAATTAACGCAGGGTAACACACTTATCAAAATATATTGACAAACTACAACAGAAAAAGACAGGAATAAAATTCTACAATGTATTATGCTGTTGTCAAGAAGTAAGGTTAATGGAATGGGTTGAAAGCCTTAGTCAAGCAATAAGATATATGGAAAACTACCTTCTTGAGGATATAAGTACAGACGATGTAGCTGGCTATGTGCATATGTTGCCCTTTTATCTGCAAAAAGGCTTCAGAATTATAACAGGTTATTCCATTGGCGAGTATATAAGATACCGCAGACTATATCTTTCTGCACTTGATGTTATAGCCGATGCAAGCAATATCACTTCATCCGACTACGAAAGTGGCTTTGGGTTCCTGTTATAAGAAAATAGTAATTGATTTTAAAAATGAATATGTTATAATCTTTTTGTAGAGGATTTGTACATTAGGGACGTGTCTTATAGCTTTGAACACGTCCTTTTCTTTTAAAAAACAGTGTTACTGTGGGGGTATATTTATGTATGACAAAGATTATGACGAAGAAATATTGTGGCGAAAAGAATTTCCTGTTTTAACAGGTGCTATATTTATCGTAGGCTTTATAATTTGTGCTGTAATCGGATTTTTATTCTGGAATGAATATCAATATCAATATTTTTATGGCCCAAACTTATTTGAAGCATCCACTCCTGCAAGTATTTCTTTATTGGCAGGTTTAATAGGTGGTTATATATTTTTCTCGTTACTGTCAGGAATAATGTTTACAATACACGCTCTAAGTAAAAAACACATTGCAATAAAGATAGTAATGACTATACTTTTTATTTTGCCCATACTACTTATTCTGCTAGGTATACTTTATTCAATTCCATATGCTATATACAATATAATAAAGTTGATTATACTTAAATCCAAAAAGAGAAATATGCCAGTACGCTATCGTGTGAAACCTGCATATCCCAACAGATATACAAACAACGTAAATATTCCATCTTCTCAACCACCACAGCCATATAATAATGCACCAACACCAATTATAAATAACGAAAGTCCATTTATAAATAATAACATCGATAATAATATCTCAAATCAAGCACCATATCAAAATACAGATAACTTTGAAAACCAAAATCATAGTAATAAAAATAATAAACCTACCCAAAAGCCATCTTCAAGCATTGAAGAAGCAGACATTAATACTGATTCTCCCGAAGAAAAACTTCTTAAACGTATAGATGATTGTTTAAATGAATTAGATGAGTTGTTAATATACGAAAAACCGTATGATAAACCGGGTATAAAAAGAACAGATAAAAAAGAAGAAACACTTGCAAACAATACAGATGACGAAATCATAAACAAAGAAGAAAAAGAAACAGAAAAAGAGATTAACGAAGAAGTTGAAAACAAAACAGATAACATATCCTCTGTTAATCAACAGGAAAGCTTACAAAATAGTTTTCACATTTATACACCTGCTTCAACAGCTGACGAACCGTTTACT
>JAXJYN010000021.1:0-9815 GCA_036306965.1 Acutalibacteraceae bacterium | reverse complement strand
ATTATATTATTCACCGTAAATCTGCTCAGACTCTGAATTTTCAATATTTTCAGTATTGCTATTATCAGCATCATTTTCAGTAATTTCATTGTTGTCGTTGTCATCTTCGTGAGGTACAACAGCAAGTGTAACTACCTTATCCTCACCGTTAACCTTCATAACAGTAACGCCTTTACTTGGACGAGAGCAAATTCTAATTGAACTTGCTTCTATACGGATAATAATACCGTCTGATGAAATTATAATAACATCGTCATTATCAACATCTACTGTGCTTATAGCCGCAACATCACCGTATTTCTTAGTATGATAGTTAATAATACCCTTACCACCTCTTGACTGCATACGGTAGTCACTGACATTTGAAAGTCTGCCATATCCTGTTTCTGATACAGTTAAAAGCATACTGTTATCATTAACTGTTGTCATACCAACTACAGTATCATCACCAAGAAGTGTTAATGCTTTAACACCTCTTGCATTTCTGCCCATTGGTCGCACATCATTTTCATAAAAACGTATAGCCTTACCTTGCTTTGTAGCAACAATAACCTGACTGTTTCCGTCTGTCATCTTAACCCAAGCAAGTTCATCATCTTCGTTAAGCTCAAGTGCCACAATACCACCTTTACGGTTTGTATAATAAGCATTAAGCTTTATTCTCTTAACAAAACCATATTTTGTAACCATAATAAGATATTTCTCATCATCAAATTCTGGTACTCTTATTACTGAAGTTACCTTTTCATCAGGCCCTATAGGTAGTAAATTAGCTATATTCATACCCTTTGAGGTTCTGCTTCCTTCAGGTATTTCGTAGCATTTTAATCTATAAACTCTGCCAAAGTTTGTAAAGAAAAGTACATAGTCGTGGCTATTCATAACAAACATATCAGATGCAACATCCTCATCACGTTTGCTCATACCCGAAACACCTTTTCCACCACGCTTTTGTGTACGGTATGTATCAACAGCAAGACGCTTTACATATCCTAAGTTTGTCATAGTAAGAACACATTCCTCGTGAGGAATAAGGTCCTCAATATCAACCTCACCGCTTACAGACATAATCTCTGTACGACGTGGGTCAGCAAATTTCTTTCTTATCTCCATAGCTTCAGTTTTTACAATATCTAACTGTAGTTCATAGCTTGCAATAATCTTGTTAAATTCTTTTATTTTCTCAACAAGCTGGTTCAGTTCTCCTTCAATCTTATTTCTTTCCAAGCCTGTTAACTGACCCAACTGCATCTGAACAATAGCCTGTGTCTGAACATCATCAAGTTCAAATCTCTCAGACAATCTCTTTTTTGCAGTAGCTTTATCACTTGAACCCCTTATAATTGATATAACTTCATCAATAAAATCAAGAGCTATTTTAAGACCCTCAAGAATATGTGCTCTTTCCTCTGCTTTTTTAAGATCAAATATAGTTCTTCTTCTTATAACATCAACCTGAAAATCAATATAATACTGCAAAATTTGCTTTAAGGTAAGTATTTTAGGCTCACCATTTACAATAGCAAGCATAATTACACCAAAAGTAACCTGCATTTGAGAAAATGTATAAAGCTTATTAAGTATAATCTGAGGTGACGCATCACGTCTTATATCAATTTCTATATGCATACCATCTCTGTCAGAATGGTCTTCTATATTTGTTATACCGTCAATTTTTTTATCTTTACACATCTCAGCAATACTTTCAATAAGTCTTGCTTTATTAACCTGATAAGGTAATTCTGTTACAATAATTTTATATCTGCCGTTTTTACCCTCAACAATCTCTGCTTTTGCACGAACAATAATTTTGCCTCTGCCCGTTGCGTAAGCTGCTCTTATTCCTGAACGACCCATTATTAATGCACTTGTTGGGAAATCAGGACCTTGTATATATTCCATAAGTTCAGGCAATTCTGCGTCAGGATTATCAATAAGATAACACATTGCGTCAACTACCTCACCAAGATTATGCGGAGGAATATTTGTAGCCATACCAACCGCTATACCACTTGAACCATTTACCAAAAGGTTAGGAAAGCGTGACGGTAAAACAGTGGGTTCTTGTAGTCTGTCATCAAAGTTAGGCATAAAATCAACAGTTTCTTTGTCAATATCAGTTAGCATTTCAACTGATATTTTGCTCATTTTAGCCTCTGTATATCTATATGCAGCAGGTGGATCACCGTCTACAGAACCAAAGTTACCGTGACCATCTACAAGAGTATATCTCATAGAGAAATCCTGTGCAAGTCTTACCAGAGCATCATAAACCGATGAGTCACCATGAGGATGATAACTACCAAGCACTGCACCAACAGTATCTGCACATTTTCTGTAGGGTTTTTCAGGACCAAGATTTTTCTCGTGCATAGTATATAAAATTCTTCTATGTACAGGCTTTAAGCCGTCACGCACGTCCGGCAATGCTCTTGACACAATAACAGACATTGAGTAGTCAAGAAAGGACTTCTGCATTTCTTTTCTAAGGTCAACGTCAATTATTCTGTTGTTGTTATTTTCATTATTCTCCACAGAATTGCACCTCTTCTTTATAAACTGAGTATCTTATCTTCTATATCAATTATTTTCAATACTGTTTTTTAGTTTTTCGTAAATATCAGGAAATACTTTTTTAGCATTAACAGGCTTAAAAGTTTTGCTGTCCACAAAGCCATGTTCTGTATAACCTATATTTACAAGCTCACCATTTTTGTTATAGATATTGTATGCAAATTTTATTTTTGCAGGTTTTATTTCTTGCACAGAAGTTTCTACAATTATATCGTCTGCAAAATACACAGGCTTTTTATAGCTACTTCCTAAATTCACAAGTGGTAACATCAACCCATTTTTTTCAAGTTTAAGATAGGTTACACCAAAGTTCTTTATAAAGTCAACTCTTGCCTGCTCATAATAGAGTGCATACACAGAATGATGTACAATTCCCATCATATCAGTTTCACCGTATCTTGCAGTGATAATTGTTTTACTTTTCATAAAATCACCTTATTTTTCAAAGCTAAGTGTACCTTTTTTTAGTGTTTCAAGTACAATATCTCTTTTATCTTCTTCTATTGCTCTTATTGGAATAACAAAAAGTCGATCATCTTTTATTCTCTTAATCATAATAATATTTTCGCACTTTTTCATTCTATTTGAATTATTCAAAGGAATATACCAACTATTTTCATTACAAAAAATCTGCAAACTGCTGTTATAAACCTTAAAAGAAATAACATTTCCATTTGCATTTGTTTTAGCCAGATTGTTAAGAGAAACCTTTGGAACAACCCACACAGCTATTAAAACAGCAAACGAAACAACTGCAAGAATAATATCATTTATATTTCTTTGTATAACATATGCAATCGAAAAACATATAATTGCAACTAAAAGAATAAAAGTATAACCCACTGAGCGTTTACCGGTAGTTTTTACAATACCTGCATTTTTTAATCCTTCATAAGCTTCTGATTTTTTCAGGGAATATTCACCCTCATAAATCAATTCTTCTTTATTTCTGCACTTACTTATTTCCTCAGAGTTATGTACCTCATCTAATATTTCTTTTATGTTGTCCCCATTGTTATCCAATATAAATCACCTGTTAAATATCAAGATTTTGTACATATTTAGCATTTTTCTCTATAAAGTCACGTCTTGGCTCAACCTTGTCACCCATAAGAATTGTGAAAATTTCGTCTGCTGCTTCTGCATCTGATAGTTCAACTCTCAGCATAATTCTTGTTTCTGGGTTCATTGTTGTTTCCCAAAGCTGTTCAGAGTCCATCTCACCAAGACCTTTATATCGTTGAATATCAGTTTTACCATCTATTTCACGCAAAATTGCATCTCTTTCACTGTCAGAATAAGCATATCTATGCTCTTTATTCTTTGTAATTCTATAAAGAGGAGGCTGTGCAATATAAATATGTCCCTGTTCTACCAAAGGACGCATAAACCTGAAGAAAAATGTAAGCAAAAGTGTTCTAATATGCGAACCATCAACATCGGCATCTGCCATAATAATAACTTTGCCATATCTTAGCTTTTCAATATCAAAATCTTCTCCAATACCTGTACCAAGTGCTGTTATAACAGGCATAAGTTTATCATTTCCATAAACTCTGTCCAGTCTTGCCTTTTCTACATTAAGCATTTTACCCCAAAGTGGCAAAATAGCTTGAAAACGTCTGTCACGTCCACCCTTTGCAGAACCACCCGCAGAATCACCCTCTACGATGTAAATTTCTGTTTCTTCGGCATTTCTTGATTGACAGTCGGCAAGCTTACCGGGTAATGAGGCATTTTCCATTGACGATTTTCTTCTTACAAGTTCTTTAGCTTTTCTTGCAGCCTCTCTTGCCCTTGACGCAGCCAATGCTTTTTCAAAAATCATTTTTGCAGAAGCAGGATTTTCTTCAAGATAAATTTTAAGCTTTTCACCCAATAACTTTTCAACCATTGTTCTAATTTCAGTATTGCCAAGCTTTGTTTTGGTTTGTCCCTCAAACTGAGCTTCTTTAAGCTTAACACTGATAACAACAGTCAAACCTTCTCTTAAATCATCACCTGTAAGATTTTTGTCATTTTCTTTTAAAATATTAAATTTTCTTGCATAATCATTCATCACTCTTGTAAGACCACGTTTAAAACCGTCCTCGGCTGTACCGCCATCTACTGTATGAATATTATTAGCAAAAGACATTATTATCTCATTATAGCTTTCGTTATACTGCATCGCAATTTCTACAGATGCAGAATCATCAGGTGCTGTTGTGCTGAAATATATTATATCATCGTGAATTACATCAAGCTCACGCTTTTTATGAATATACTCAACAAAGCTTACAATACCACCATCATATTTAAAGTTTTCACTTAGCTTATTTTCTTCGTCACGCAAATCTTTAAGCTCAATATTTACACCTGCGTTCAAAAAAGCCTGCTCTCTTAAACGTCTTTCAAGTATATCAAATTCATAAGCTGTTGTTTCTTTAAAAATCTCACTGTCAGCTTTAAAGATAACCTCTGTTCCTTTATCTGTTGACTTTCCTATTGGCTCCAAATCAGTAACGATGTTTCCACGCTCATACCTTTGCTTGTACATATTTTCGCCATCGCAAACAGTAACTTCCAGCCATTCTGATAAAGCGTTTACAACAGATGCACCAACACCGTGCAAACCACCGGATACCTTGTATCCACCACCGCCAAATTTACCACCTGCATGAAGAACTGTAAAAACAACCGTAACAGCAGGAATACCCATCTTTTCGTTTATGCCTACAGGTATACCTCTGCCGTTATCTCTTACTCTTATTATATTATCAGGTAAAATTTCTACATCAATTTTAGTACAGTAGCCTGCCAACGCCTCGTCTATAGAGTTATCAACTATCTCATAAACAAGATGATGAAGTCCTGCAGGGCCTGTTGAACCTATGTACATACCGGGTCTTTTTCTTACTGCCTCAAGTCCTTCAAGCACCTGAATTTCATTGGCACCATATTCATTTTCAACTTTTGTTATATCAAGATTATCCAATTAAAAACCCTCCGTTTTAATTTTTAATTTCACATTCATATTTAATTTTTCTTTCTTTTTTTATCAGTTTTATCCTTTTCAATCACTTCGTTATACTTCTTGAATCTTACGGTAAAAGGTAAAATTAATAACGATAACCCGAAAAAAATCAATGTAAATACCAATAGTCCAATCAATCCAAATTCGCAAAAATGAAACAGAAGAATATTAAGCAATACAAGAACTATTATATCTATAATATAAAATATAACCTTTCCTTTTGTGGTATATACAGTAAAATTTTTCTTGCAGTTTCTGCACTGAATATGCTTATAACGTGTTATATTTTTAACTTCGTTATATCTATAAACAGCATTACAATGCGGACACACTGGTAATTTTAATAGTTTCAAAAATTACACATCCTTGCTTACAGGTTTAAATCTGAAATATCCAAAAACTCATCGTTTGAATTATCAATATCCAGACTTGGCATAATCTTTGTTTTTGAATTATCACCATCAAATTTATTCATAATTTTTGTTGAGTTGTTTGAAGATGAATTATTCTCAAATCTATCGTAATCAAGATTATTCTTTTTCTTAATAGGAACAAGCTTCAAAAAGAATGGGGTTATTAAATATAACAGTAAAAACGGAATAGCTACCCACAACATTCCCCATAAGTCACTTATAAAATAAGGGCTTATTGATATAATAACCAGAACAACCGCAAGCACTACAGTAATTCCTATAACCAATTTATAGCTTTTAGAAAAATATACAGTCGAATTTTTTCCGCAGTTTCTACAGGTATGCTCACCTTTTTTTCGCTCTATAAAAGCTTGAAAATAATTCAATTTTTTTCCACAATATGGGCATCTTGTTTTTTTCATAAATATTCAATCCCCTTAGCATAAATAATATTATTAAAGCTTTTTCAAGAAATTTTGTCTGTTCAGCAATGTTTTTGGAGATAACTGGCTTACATAAACTGTATTTTTTCCTTTTTTATTACATACAACAAACGATTTTGGTAACTCAAGTGATACATTTATAACTTCATTGCTTTTTGTTCTTTCTGCCAGATATTTTCTTGTATGCTTTGAAATAGTAGTATTGTCCATATCAAAAATACCGATAATATCCTTATTATTCACTATTATATTATTTCCTAAATGCAAATACATAGTTAACTATCCTTTTAAATATTTCTTTCAAATATTTTTCCGTTTTCTACTTCAAATATCTTACCTGAATCTGCAAGCTTTTCAGAAGAATAGTCACAACAGGTAATAAAAACCTGCCTGTCTTTGATTTTATTCAGTAGAAATTTTTGCCTTTCTTTGTCCAACTCACTCAAAACATCATCTAAAAGTATAACAGGCTTCTGCCCTGTTATTTGGTCAACTAATGTCGCTTCAGCAAGTTTTAATGAAAGCACGGCAGACCTTTGTTGTCCTTGTGACGCATACTGTCTGGCACTTCTACCATTTATAAAAACATCAATATCATCACGATGAGGACCTTTTGTTGTATACCTAAGTGTTAAATCATCATTTCTTACTTTTGAAAGCAATTTATAAAAATCCTTTGTTATTTCATTTAATGATGTTTGCTTGGTATATTTATTCTTGTATGATATATCTAATTTTTCACGATTTTCTGATATTCCGCTGTGATATTCACTTGAGATCTCAGATAATTGTGATATATATTTAAGGCGTTCGTTTATTATAACACCGCCATTTACAGCAAGCTCTTTATCCCAAATTTCCAGAGTATCAGCAAGCTCAGAATAATGTGCAATATCTTTAAGTAGTGCATTTCTCTGATTTAAAATTTTATTATATCTTGCAAGATACACTGAATATTTAGGCTTTACCTGACATATTGCACTATCAATAAATCTTCTTCTTTCGTTAGGACCATCTTTTATCAGTGATAAATGGTCAGGTGAAAAAACTATAGATGTAATTTTACCCATTAAATGGGATGGTGCAGGCTTTTTTATATCATTTAGAAAAACCTCTCTTTTGCCATTTGCAAACTCTATTTTTGCATTTTGATTTCGTTCTTCACTAAAAAAATCAACTTCTATTTTAGAGAATTTTTCGCCAAAAGCTATAAGCTCTTTATCTTTAGAGCCTCTAAAAGATCTTACACCATTGAACATCCATATACATTCAAGCAAATTGGTTTTTCCTTGCCCATTGTCACCAACTATGATATTCATTTTTTCACTTGGAATTATATGATTATTTTCAAGATTTCTGAAATTTTGAAATTTCAGTCCCATAATAATCACTTATTGTACACCTCAATAATCATATTGGCAGTTTCTACCATATCACCATTTCTTATTTTTTTATTACGCATCTGGCAAACTTCACCATTGAGCATAACTTCGCCATTTTGAACCATTACTTTAGCTTGTCCGCCTGTTTCTGATGCACCACTTAATTTCAATAAATTATCCAGCTTTATAAATTCTGTATTTATACTGATTTTTTCTACTTTTTTCATTGCTTAAACCTCATAGGTACAACCAAGAACAAGAACGCATCTCCTTCTTTAGGAATAACTTTCATAGGAGTTAACGAACCATTCAGTTGTATTTTTATCTCATCTGTTTCTGAATTTTTTAGTGCTTCAAGTAAATATCTGCTATTAAGCCCTATTTCAACAGTTTCTCCTAAAATAGATGCAGAAATAGCATCATTTGCTTTGCCAATAGGGGTTGAACAAAACAACTTAACCTGTGTATCTTCAACCATACATCTTATAGGACTTTGAATTTTATCTGAAGTCAATAACGACATTCTTTCTACTGCTGCTATTAGTTCCCTTGTATTTATTATTATTTCTGTTTTAAAATCAGGTGGAACAGTTGTTTTATAGTCGATAAAATTACCTTCGATCAATCTTGAAATAATAGAATAATTTTCTACCTCAAATATAGCGTGTCTTTGACCTATTGTAATTTCGATTTCTTTTTCCTCATCATCAACAAGCTTAAGAATTTCACTTAATGTTTTTCCCGGTACAACAAACTTACTGTTTTTATTGTAATTTATAGCTTCCTGACGAATAGCCATTCTGTAACCATCTAAAGAAACAATTTTAAGAATATTATTTTCTATATCAAACAGAGAGCCTGTGTAAATTGGCTTTGACATATTATCAGATATAGCAAAAATTGTTTGTTTTATCATATTTTTTAATAAACCACTTTGAATAGACAAATTTTCCATCTTATCTACATTTGGTAAGTCAGGGTATTCGTCTGCGGATATACCTACTATTTGGTATGCTGCCTGACCACTCTTTATGTAAACAATCATTTTTTCATCAGTTTCAATATTTACTGAGTTTTCAGGTAGTCTTCTTACAATATCACCAAGAAGTTTTGCATTTACTACAACACTACCAGGTTCTTGTACATTACATTCAATAAATGTTGTAATACCAATTTCCAAATCATATCCTGACAAAACTATCTTATTATCTTCTGCTTTTATAAGTATTCCTTCAAGTGCAGGTAGGTTACTTTTTGCAGAAACTGCGTGTTGCACATTTGTAACAGCAGTAGATAAATCTTTTTGCTCACAATAGAATTTCAAATTTCATCTTTCCTTTTTTAGTATAGAATAGTTTACTTGATTTTAGTAGTAATAGTAGGGGGTGTCAATTTGTTAAGATCTTGGTTTTTATTCGATTAATACTGGAAAAGTTATTAATTTTTCTTCGTTTAAATGCTGTTGACAGAAAATAACAACATTTAACAAGTATTCACAACTTAACAACACTGTTGAAATGTGTTAAGTTAATGTTAATTAATTTGTTGAAAGATCTCTCCATTAACTTTTTCCTACCTGTAAATATTTCTTTTTAAACTTCAATATTTTCCACATGTTTTTAACATATATCAACATTTTCAACGATCGATCTTGAGAAGAAATCTTCTTAACAAATTTGAATGAAATAAAACATTATTAAATCTTAACACCATTTAATATTAAAATGCCGTTTAAAACGGCATTTTTTAGATTATTTATTCATTAAAAGAATTAACCGTTTTAAATCCTAGAATGGTTTTGATTAATAAAATTATTGACCACTTTGAAGATTCTTCTTAATATCATTGATAATTTCTTTAACCTTAGGGTCAGTTTCCATATTTTTCTGAACCAGCTGAAGTGGCAAAGCCAACCTTGCCTAAAAAGCTAAAGAAAGTATAAGAAAGTTAAATAATAAAATTATTGACCACTTTGAAGATTCTTTTT
>JAXJYN010000020.1:0-2872 GCA_036306965.1 Acutalibacteraceae bacterium | reverse complement strand
CGTAAACATCAATAATCTTTTGGAAATCTACACCTGTTTTTTCATTGACATAATTAACACCTTTGGTAAATAAACCGTTTCCAATTACTTTCAATACTGCTTTAGCTTTAGTTTTTAATTTATCTGAAAAAATATTCTCGTTTTCTTCTATTTGGTCAAGCATTGAAGCTACTATTGCAACTAAAGGTTCTTCATAATAATCATAATGCCAACAATTATAGTGAAATAAAGAGTATTGGTTTGTTGCTGTTTTTTTATTTTGTATTACTTTAATTTGTTTTTCAAACATTTCAAGAACAAAAGATTTACCAACACCCCAACTTCCATTAACAGCATAGCAAATATTTTTCTTATTTTTAGATAAAATCTCACAGACATTAATCATATTATCTACAAATTCTTGTCGGTCTAATAAATCTATCATTGTATCATTCATTTTTACACCCAAATTTCTTACTCATAAGTTTTTATAATAAACAGTCACAAAATTTTGCTAATTGTAAAATAGATTTTTATTTTATCTTTTCTTAAATTGTAATAAAAATTCCATATATAGTCAATACATAATTGTGTGTTGTTGTGATTTGTTATTGCTGTCAACTTGAGTTTTGTTGTTTTACAAATATCAAAGCCTATAAATACACCCCTTTTAAGCAATAGCTTGTATATTTTTATGTTAATTTATAATTTTCAATAGGTAAATTGTAAAATGAAATTGAACAGATAAATAAAAAAGGTTCACAGTGAAGAACCACGATGTTAGAATAAAGTTACCACACCAACCTAACAGGAGGAAAATCACTATGAACAATATCTATTGTACCACAAATGAGCAAGAACGCAAGAGGGGTCAGCACTTAAAAGCAGAAGAAAGAGGAGCAATCCAAAGTTTAAAGCGATTAGGATACTCAAATAGAGCCATAGCACGAGAGTTAAATTGTAGTCCGTCAACAATAGGTTATGAACTTAAACGAGGTACTGCTGACTACAAAGGAAAAGGAAGAAAACCACAGTATAGTGCAAAAAGAGGAGCGAAAACATACAAAGAAAACAGAAAGAAGTGTCATAGAGCAAGACAAATAAAACGCAATTCAGAATTCATCAAATGGATGGTAGAGCAAGTACGTAATCACAAGTGGTCATTTGATGTTTGTGTAGGCTATGCAAAACTACACAATCTGTTTCCAAAGGAACATATACCATGCACAAAAACACTATATAATATGCTGTGGTCAAATGAACTGCCATTGACATTGTTTGAAGTACCAGAAGTATTAAGCAGAAGAAAAAAGAGAAAACCTAGAGTGCATAAGAGAAACAATGGGACAAGTATAGATTCACGTCCTCAAGAGGTTGATTTGCGAAATGAATTTGGTCACTGGGAGTCAGATACGGTAATAGGACAAAAAAGAAAAACAGATAGTGCAATATTCACTATTGTAGAAAGACTCTCTGGATACTATCTCTCGATAAAAATAACAGGTAAAAATACTTGTGGGATTGCAGAAGCTATAACAATATTAAAGCAAGAATTTGGAAGTAAATTCAATAAAGTGTTTCGAACTATTACCACGGATAATGGTCCTGAATTTGCTGATTTTTCAAATATAGAAATCAACGGAACAAGGGTATATTTTGCTCATCCGTATTCAGCTTGGGAACGCCCTATAAATGAACGTACAAATAGAATTCTGCGTAGATTTATTCCAAAGGGTAAATCTATTGAGAGTTACACTGACAATGAAATACGTATGTTTTCCGATGAGATTAATAGCTTGCCGAGAAAACGATTATCATATCATACGCCAGAAGAAATGTTTGAGAAAGAGTTAGACAAAATCTACGCTTCAATTAGCACAAACATCTAACAGCGTCAAGGTATCGGCTACGCCTCGCCTTACGGCGACCTTGACACCATTAGATGTCCGTGCTTGTTGGAAATTAAGCCGGCTTAGAAAAGCCGGGCTTTATTCTAAAAAAGTGTTCAATTTGTTATTGCAATTTAAGAACTTTATAAATTATTATACCATATCTAAAATCATTTTTTGGATATAGATAACATCTACAACACTTATTATACCATCTGAATTTATATCAGCATAGAAGCTTTGCTTCTCATCAAGAGTTATAGTACCTACTATATGCTTCATAACAAATATAACATCGCAGATATCGATAGTGCCATCCCAATTAACATCTCCATGTACTTGAGGTGGCTTATGATCAATTACCAAGGTCTTTGTTGGCACATTATAGGTAAATGTGTATTCGCCACCTGTAGCGTTAAGGGTTGTAGACCTTATATCGCCTTCAGAGTAATCAATAGTTGCTGTGTCTTGATATGTATCGTTCATACCTCTGATTGTACCATTATCATCAACCTTAAATTGATATGTGCCAGCCTGTAGCTCTGTTACACCTGTGAATATATTAATATCAGTTTTTTCAAGTGCTATATTAATATCACCAAATATTGAAATATTGATTTTTTCACAAACGTTGATAGTTACTGGCACCATATACCACACATTATTATTTTCATCCAATAATGTTACATAAGTTGAGTATGTGCCTTTTGCAAGACCATCTACAGGAGTTACAGTAGCCTGCATACCACTGCTTGTAACATTGATAAGACTTGTATCAACAGAGCTAGCTTTAATTGACGTTATAGCAGTTGTGCCAACACTTGTAAAGGTAATATTTTTCCGTGTAGAGTCATACCCCTCAGTTAAATCAAATACAAGGTTTGCGGTATCAGCCTTTACAGCCTTTTCAGGCACTGTTGCCTCTGCAAAGGTATATACTGCACCATTCTTGTCACCTATCAACTCATAGATATAATTACCATTCACAATAAATATTCCAACAT
>JAXJYN010000019.1:0-28742 GCA_036306965.1 Acutalibacteraceae bacterium | reverse complement strand
TATAAAAACAGGGTAGAGAATTTAATTGCGATTCTCTACCCTTTAATTATTGCTTTTCAGCTGTATTAAGCGTTGCTTTTTCTCTGTCTATACTTCTATTGGCTCTATCTAATGCCTGTTTATTCCATAGAGTTTTGCTCATTTCTTGCTTGATTTGTGCAATTCTCTTTTGGGTGTACTTGCTTAACCAATTATTCAGCCTTTTAGATTTTGTGTACTTTGCTATAAACGCAATTACAGAGATGAAAATATCTTCTGCTTTTGACTTTATCTTTTTAAATCGCTTTTTGAATTTGCTTTCTTTATAAATAGTATATTCCATAACATCACAACCTTTTATTTAAGTATATTGCTTTATTTATCTGTTGACAAGTATTAAATTTAACCTACCTAGAAAAAGTATTAAAACTGGTTGATTTTTGCACTTAGATAGGGTATAATTACAGTAATAAATCTAACGAACGATAAATTTATTACTACAAGGTGATTATATGAGCAGACAATATGGATATTGCAGAATAAGTACAGCAAAACAAAGTATTGAAAGACAGATAAGAAATATATCATCAGCATACCCAAATGCACAAATAATTACAGAGGTATATACTGGTACTAAATTTCAAGGTAGAAAAGAGCTTGATAAGCTTTTAAAAACAGTTAAAGAAGATGACACAGTAATATTTGACAGCGTGTCAAGAATGAGTCGTAACGCTGATGAGGGATTTAATATGTATCAACAGCTGTATGCCAAAGGGATAAATTTAGTATTCCTTAAAGAGCCACACATTAATACTAACACATACAAAAACGCACTTACTAATGGTATAACTCTAACAGGTACTAATGTTGATTATATTTTAGAGGGTGTTAATAAATATCTGTTAGCATTAGCAAAAGAGCAAATAAAACTAGCTTTTGAGCAATCAGAAAAAGAAGTTGCAGATTTGCACCAGCGTACCAAAGAGGGCATTGAAACAGCAAGACTCAATGGCAAGCAAATAGGACAAAAGCAAGGTGCAAAGCTAGTCACCAAAAAATCTATTGAAGCAAAGGAGAAAATCAAGAAATATAACAATTCTTTTGGTGGCTCACTAAACAACGAAGAAACTTGGACACTTATAGGTATAAGCAAAATGACATTTTACAAATATAAAAACGAGATAATAGAAGAATTGAATAAGGAGTAAATTCAAGGGATAAGCATTTTGATGGAGTGCTTATCCTTTTGTCATTATGGTATGTGAGTTCTTATAATATAGTACGGTTTTGCGAATTTATGATTTGTATTCAATTTGACTTATCACAAGAGCGAAAAATATACAACCAACACTGCATAATATACATTGATTTTCCAATTTCGCAAATCATAAAATAAAATTTGAGTTTTTCAAGAAATTAATTGTAATGAAAATGCTAAAAAACGGCTTGTCTAAGCCAAAAATTAAACGGTGAATTAAATGTTTTAGCTGTCATCAGAGCTGGTAACGCACTCTTTATGAGGAATACAGAAATCATAGGTTGGTACAAGCATCTGAACATTACGTTCAATCTGCACTATTGTAAATATACCTATAGTTACAAGTACATTTTTAGCAGGCTCTGGCGAAAAATCTCCTCCAAAGCGGTTTGTAATACACTTTGGTATTCTGCAACAAGGTGTACATTTGCAAGGTTCACTTGCAAATCTAGCACTTAGTCCAATAGGTTTTGCAACCTGTACGGTAGCCTTAGGCAGGTTCTGGCTTGGTGGGTTTTGCATATCTGGGTCGTTTAGTGCAAAATCAGAACTGAATATTTTAACATTACCCTCACTGCCGTAAAGAACAACTTTTTTGTTATAAACAGACAAACCCTTAACGCATACAGGCATTGCGGCAGGTGCCATAAATACATCAAGTTCCACTTCAAAGAAATAAGTCATATCCACACTGTAAAAACCACGATGGAAAGGCACTGGTTCAAGGTCAATATACACTGTAATAACTTCAACATCTTTAACACGCACGTTGTTTGCTTTGTCAATTATTATTTGTGAAGGCTGTGTACAGTACACCTGCAAGTCCTCAAGGCAATTCTTATCGCCACAACTGTCATACACCCTGTATGCGTCTATACACACTGTTTCTTTAGGGCAGTCTTCACTTGGTTTAAATTCAGGATAATCGGCCATAAAATTCTCCTCCCTCATTAGGGTGCATTTGAAGGCTGTTTAGTTGCTCAAGAAAATTTTGTTATTACAATCTATTTTGCAAAATTTCAATTATTGGCAAAATCATCAACCTTCAGATACTTACACTGATTAATACTATATTATGGAGGAATTTAATTTTTGTGCATTGTTTTAAAAATCTTTCTGCTACCTCATGTAAACATATGAACATAATGTTATATCATACTACAAGACATCATATATAGTATAATTTAACGCATAAAAGCTACTGAAACGCAAACCATATTACAAAGGAGTGTTTATATGGAACGTTTAGTAGCTTTTTTTGATACAAAACCTTATGATAAAGAATGGTTTAACAGCTTACCCCACGAAGGTATTAAATTTAAATTTTTTGAAAATAAACTTAACAGTGAAACAGCAAAGCTTGCCACAGGCTGTATGGGTGTGGTTGCATTTGTTAATGATGTTATTGACAAAGACACTATTGAAAAGCTTATTGATATAGGCGTTAAAGTAATTGCAATGAGATGTGCAGGCTATAACAATATTGATTTTAAATCTGCATATAGAAAAATAAATGTAATGCGTGTACCTGGTTATTCGCCAAATGCGGTGGCTGAATACACAATGGCACTTTTGCTTACACTCAATAGAAAAACACACAAGGCTTATAATAGAACCAGAGATTACAATTTTTCGCTTGTACGTCTTACAGGGTTTGACCTTAAAGGTAAAACTATAGGTGTAGTTGGCACAGGTAAAATCGGCAGAGATTTTATAGACATCTGCAACGGCTTTAAAATGAATGTTCTTGCATATGACCCCTACCCTATTGACAACAGTGACATAAATTACACTGATATTGACACATTATTTAAAAAGAGCCATATTATTTCTTTTCACTGCCCTCTTACCAAAGAAAGTTATCACCTTGTAAATGAAGATTCTATAAACAAAATGCAGGACGGTGTAATTATTCTTAACACCTCAAGAGGTGCAATAATAGAAAGTCAAGCTTTGTTAAAAGGTCTTAAAGACAAGAAAATTGGTGGTGCTGGGTTAGATGTTTACGAGGAAGAAAGCAGTTTGTTTTACGAGGACTTTTCGGGAGAAATAATTAACGATGATACATTGGCACTTCTTGTTTCAATGCCAAATGTTATTGTTACATCTCATCAGGCATTTTTAACAAACGAAGCTTTAAAAAATATAGCACAGACAACTATTGAGAATTTGCAGGATTATTTTAATGAAAAACCATTGAAGAACGAAATCTGCTACCACTGTGAAACAGGTGATGTAACCACAAACTGTATCAAAAACAAAAATGGCAGATGCTTTTAATAAAAATGCTCACACCAATGAAGTGTGAGCATTTTTTGTACAACCAATATTTATTCTTTTGTTTTAAATGCGAAAAATCTTTGTCCTATATAATTAAGTACAACAAACAGTCCACTGCCAACCAGCATTGAAACATTTGACGCAAACACATCTACAGGCCAGCCAAACATAGTTAAATTATTTACCTCACATATATAAGAAGTAAAAGGAATTGCTATACCATATGCAATCAAATAACAAATGGCAATATTTAAAGCAAACCTAAATATAGGCTTCCAACCTTTTTCAGTATTTTTGAAGGTAAAATGTTTATTCAAAAAATAGCTTACAATACTTGCCAGAACATATGAAACAGATGAAGCAATCCATGTACCTGTTGTTGCCATATCTTTAAGAGGCGTAGCATTATAAAGTGCAAATTGTGTACCTGTACCTATAATAGTATTGATTACACCCACAAGGACAAATTTCCAGAATTTAATATCAAAAAACTGTTTTATAAAATCTTTCATATATAACCTCTCTTAATTATTCAAAATAGCTAAGGTCATATTCAACCTTTTCGGGTTCTTCCTTAACATCTTCCATTTTTTCATCTTCCATAGGTTCATAACCCGAATCTTCTTTGTTAATAGCCTTTTCTACAGCTTTTGAAATCTGCTGTATTTTTTCTGTTTTTATACTATTCTTTGGCTTGTCCTCTGAATTTTTAGCAGACTTTTTAATATCATCCTTGTTATCCTCTTTATTATCACTGCCAATGTTGGTATCTTTTACAAGGAAGATAGGGCGATGTTTACTTTCCAGATAAATTCTGCTTATATATTCACCCAAAATACCGATTGAAAGTTCAATAATACCACCTAAAAACAGAACTGTACACAGTGTAGTTACATAACCCTCAACAGTAATACCAAAAATAAGTGTTTGAACAAGAGTTATTATAATATAGATAAATGCAAAAGATGAAATAATTGTTCCCAGTGCGGACAACCACCTCAACGGTGATACAGTAAATGAAGCAAAACCGTCTATTGCATATTTGAACAAACCCCAGAAACTCCACTTTGTTGTACCAATAGTACGCTCCACATTTTCATAGGGAATCCATTTTGTATCAAAACCTACCCAACAGAACAAGCCCTTTGAAAATCTCTGAACCTCACCAAGTGAAACAACTGCGTCTACCATTTGTCTTGACATCATTCTATAGTCAACTGCACCATAAGGCATTTTAACATCAGAAATTTTATTGCTTATTTTGTAAAAGCTTTGTGAGAAGAAACTACGAATTTTAGACTCTCCCTCACGATTTGTTCTTCTTGCTGCACAACAGTCATAGCCTTCCTCCATAGCCTTGCACATATCTATAAGCATTTTGGGAGGGTGTTGTAAGTCTGCGTCCATTACAACCACATAATCTGCTGTAGAATATTTTAAGCCTGCATACATAGCAGACTCTTTACCAAAGTTACGTGAAAAAGAAATATACTTAACATTGTCATATTGCTTTGCAAGCTTTTTCATAACACTATAAGTATTATCTTTACTGCCATCATTCACAAGAATAAAAGTAAAATTGTAGTTGTTTATATTATTTATAACCTTTGTGGTTTCTTTTACAAATACTTCAAGACCTTCTTCTTCATTGTAACACGGTACAACCAATTCCACCGTTTTCATCACATAACCACCTTTTTATCAACATTTCAATATTTAATTTATTATATCAAATATTGACAAATAAATAAAGAGGTAAATATAACAGTTTTTAAGTTTCACAATATTAAATGCAATTCAGCTAATATATTTCGGTATGCTATACAAGTAAAGAAAACAGACACATCATAATGAAATTTTCAAAACGATGTGCCTGTTTTTTATTTATTTAATTTTACAGTTTGAATTGTATAAAGTTTATTCCGAAAGGAAAATTACTTGTTTAGTCCCTCATATACAGCAACTGCACAAGCAACAGTAGCACCAACCATAGGGTTGTTACCCATACCGATTAGACCCATCATCTCAACGTGAGCAGGAACTGAAGAAGAACCTGCAAACTGAGCGTCACCGTGCATACGACCCATTGAGTCTGTCAAACCGTAAGAAGCAGGACCTGCACCCATATTATCAGGGTGAAGTGTACGGCCTGTACCACCACCAGAAGCAACTGAGAAATACTTAACGCCATTCTCATTAGCCCACTTCTTGTATGTACCTGCAACAAGGTGCTGGAAACGTGTAGGGTTAGTTGAGTTACCTGTGATAGATACACCAACATTCTCTCTCTGCATAATAGCAACACCTTCACGAACATCATCTGCACCATAGCAACGTACGTTTGCTCTTTCACCGTCTGAATAAGCTGTTTCTTTTACAACATAAAGCTCACCTGTGAAATAGTCAAACTCTGTCTGAACATATGTAAAACCATTGATTCTTGAAATGATGTAAGCAGCATCTTTACCAAGACCGTTCAAGATAACCTGTAGAGGCTCTTTTCTTGCCTTGTTAGCATTTCTTGCGATACCAATAGCACCCTCAGCAGCTGCAAAACTCTCGTGACCTGCTAGGAAAGCAAAGCACTTTGTTTCATCTCTAAGTAGCATAGCACCTAGGTTACCGTGGCCAAGACCAACGTTTCTCTGCTCTGCAACAGAACCAGGAATACAGAAAGCCTCAAGACCAACACCAATAGCCTCGGCAGCGTCTGCTGCTGTTTTAACTTCCTTCTTAACTGCAATAGCACAACCTAGTGTGTAAGCCCAACCAGCATTCTCAAATGCGATTGGCTGTACGTCTTTTACAATCTGATAAGGGTCAAAGCCCTTGTCAAGACATAGCTGTCTAGCCTCTTCAAGATTTGCAATACCATACTCGGCAAGGCATTTCTCAATTTTAGGCATTCTTCTGTCCATACTTTCAAATGTAACTGCCATATTATTAAGTCCTCCTTACCAATTACTCTTCTCTAGGGTCAATATATTTAGCTGCGTTATCAAAACGACCATACTGACCAATATTGTTTTTGAATGCTTCATCAGGGCTAACACCGTGACGGATATCCTCAAGCATTTTGCCCAATTTAACGAACTGATAGCCAATAACCTCGTCATTTTCGTCAAGAGCTGTTTTAAGAACATAACCCTCAGCCATCTCCATATAACGAACGCCCTTAGCCTTTGTACTGAACATTGTACCAACCTGTGAACGTAGACCCTTACCAAGGTCTTCAAGACCAGCACCGATAGGAAGACCACCCTCTGAGAAAGCTGTCTGGCTTCTGCCGTATACAAGCTGCTCAAAGATATTCTTCATAGCTGTGTTGATAGCGTCACAAACAAGGTCTGTGTTCAAACACTCAAGAAGAGTTTTGCCTGGTAGGATTTCAGCAGCCATAGCAGCTGAGTGTGTCATACCTGAACAACCAATTGTTTCAACAAGAGCCTCTTCAACAATACCCTCTTTTACATTAAGAGTAAGTTTGCAGGCACCCTGCTGAGGAGCACACCAGCCAATACCGTGTGAAAGGCCGGAAATGTCTTTGATTTCGTAAGATTTTACCCATTTACCCTCTTCAGGAATAGGTGCAGGACCGTGCTTAGGGCCCTTTGCTACAGTGCACATATTTTCTACTTCTTTAGAATAAATCATGTGTACTACTCCTTTCGTTTTTATAGTGTTGTAAAAATTGAATACACTTTTTTACATACTAATTATAAGCATTTTTTCAACTCTATGCAAGTATTTAAAGAGAATATTTGATTAATTTAATTTAATTTGTCACTTTTTTCATATTGGATACATTAAATTTAACACAATTTAAACCATAAGCTGTTCTATTTTAATTTATGGCATTAATATTAAAAAAATAATTGCCAAAATCATTTTGTGGTGCTATAATCATTGCTTATATACCCTGCAACATAAAATAACAATTTTATTTGCAACACATATAATAGAATGTATATTACTTTTCTATTTTCCAATAAAACAGAAAGGCAGTTGAAAAAAGTGTTATGACAGAGCTTTTATTACGACTGTTTGTAAAAAATTATAATAATGTTGAAGACCCTGCTGTTCGTTCCTCAGTAGGAAAGCTTGCAGGCATAACAGGGATAATATGTAATATTCTGCTGTTTTTTGGCAAGCTTATCACAGGAACACTAGCCGGTTCAGTATCTATTGTTGCTGACGCAGTAAATAATCTTTCCGATGCATCATCGTCTTTGGTAACATTGCTTGGCTTCAGACTTGCTCAACGTCCTGCTGATAAAGACCACCCATATGGTCACGCAAGATATGAATATCTGTCTGGGTTGGTCGTTTCTGCCTTAATTTTGCTTATCGGTGTAGAACTTGCAAAAAGTTCTGTAGATAAAATCATCAATCCCGAAACGATTGAATTATCGCTTTTAAGCGTTACTGTTCTGGTAGGCTCTATTCTGATTAAATTATGGATGTCGATATTTTTTAACAATTTAGGAAAACGTATTAATTCCACAACATTAAAGGCAACCTCGGCAGATAGTCGAAACGATGTAATAAGCACTTTTGCTGTTCTCGCAGGCTGTTTGGCAGGCTATTTCTTCGGTATAAAAATTGATGGTTATATTGGTTTGCTTGTTGCACTGTTCATTATTTATTCAGGTGTTGATATCGCAAGAGAAACTATCAGCCCGCTACTAGGCAAAAAAACTGACGAAAAGCTAGAAGAAAATATATCTCAACTTATTTTGTCCAATGAAAAAATTTTAGGTATTCACGATTTACTGGTTCACGATTACGGCCCTGGGCAATACTTTGCCTCGGTACACGCAGAACTTAGTGCAGAAGAAAACCCTTTGGTCTGCCACGATATTATTGATGATATTGAACGTGATGTATTTGAAAAGCTAAATGTCAATCTGGTTATTCACTATGACCCTGTTGCGGTTAACGATGATGAACTTAACTATATGCGTGAACTTGTATGTAATATAATTCGTAAGATAGACCCTAAACTTTCGTTGCACGACTTTCGGATTATTCGTGGTGCAACCCATAAAAAACTGGTTTTCGATTTAACTATTCCCTACTCTATGGGAAATGAGCGTTGGGAAATAAAGAAGATAATTGATGAAAGCTTGAAAGCAGAGGGCGAGCAATATGATACCGTAATTTGTTTTGACAGAAAAGATTAAAATAAAGCCTGTATCTCTATATGATACAGGCTTTATCTTTTGCTACTAAATTATTATATATGGATTACAGGTTGTGATGTTAGTATTACTTTGAAAATGAAAATAACAGTGTGTAAAATGCTATTGTTATACTTGTTAAAATTCTCCTGTAATGTTATAATAATAAATACACATTTATGACACAGGAGGTAAACGGAATGAGTAAACCAAAATATTACATTACAACCGCAATCGCATATACTTCTCGCAAACCACATATCGGTAACAGTTATGAAATTGTTATGACAGATGTTCTTGCAAGGTACAAACGAATGCAGGGTTACGATGTTTTCTTCCTTACAGGAACTGACGAGCATGGTCAGAAGATAGAAGAATACGCAAAAGAAGCAGGTGTTACACCAAAAGAATATGTTGACAAGGTATCCAGTGAAATTAAAGATATCTGTAACCTGCTTAACACAACATATGACCACTTTATAAGAACAACTGATGATTATCACGAAAAAACTGTGCAGAAAATTTTCAAGAAATTATACGAACAGGGCGATATTTACAAAGGCTCTTACGAGGGCTTGTACTGTACACCTTGCGAAAGCTTCTGGACAGAATCTCAGCTTGTAGATGGCAAATGTCCTGACTGTGGACGTGAGGTTAAAAAAGCTAAAGAGGAAGCATACTTCCTTAAACTTTCAAAATATCAAAAACAACTTGAACAGTATATTGAGGATAACCCTAACTTTATTTATCCTGAACAACGTAAAAAAGAAATGGTTAACAACTTTATCAAACCAGGATTGCAGGATTTGTGTGTATCAAGAACTTCGTTTAAGTGGGGTATTCCTGTTGATTTTGATGAAGACCATATTGTATATGTATGGATAGATGCACTTTCCAACTATATCACAGCACTTGGCTACAACCCTGACGGAAGTGGTGACAATTACAAGAAATACTGGCCTGCTGATGTTCACATTATTGGTAAGGATATTCTACGTTTCCACACAATTTACTGGCCTATAATGCTTATGGCATTAGGTGAGCCTTTGCCAAAGCAGGTTTTTGCACATCCTTGGTTATTGTTTGGCACAGACAAAATGAGCAAATCAAGAGGTAACGTAATTTACGCAGATGACCTTGTAAAGCTGATTGGTGTTGACGCTGTAAGATATTATCTTCTGAGTGAAATGCCTTATACATCAGATGGCTCTATCACCTATGAAACTGTGTTTGAAAGATATAATTCAGACCTTGCTAACACACTTGGCAACCTTGTAAACAGAACAGTCGCTATGAGCAACAAGTATTTTGACGGCGAGATTATGCCACCTGTTGCAAGCGAAGGTGTAGACGATGAACTGAAAACGGTTGCATTGAATACTGTAGAAAATATTGACAAGCTGTTGAGTGAGTATAGAATAAGTGATGCACTTGACGCTGTTTTATCACTTGCAAGACGTAGCAACAAATATATTGACGAAACTACACCTTGGGCTTTAGCAAAAGATGAAGATAAAAAAGCTCGTTTGGGTACAGTGCTTTATAATCTGCTTGAAAGCATAAGATATATTGCTATTCTTATTTCTCCATTTATGCCTGAAACAGCTGAAAAGATTTTTGAACAAATTAACAGTGATGTTAAAGATTATGACTCATTAAAAGAATTTGGCGGACTGAAAGTTGGTACTAAGGTAGGCACAGCAACACCACTATTTTCAAGACTTGACTCAGAAAAACTTCTTGCAGATATTGCCGAGGCTGCTGCTAAAGCACAGAAGGCTGAAGGTCCAAAGGTTGAAGTGGAAGAAAAACCTGAAATTTCTATTGATGACTTTGCAAAAGTAGGTTTAAGAGTTGCAAAAGTAAAAGCTTGTGAACCTGTAAAAAGAGCAAAAAAACTGTTGAAGCTTACACTTGATGACGGTGTTGGTGAGCGTACAGTGGCAAGCGGTATTGCACAGTATTACAAACCCGAAGATTTAATTGGTCACAACGTAATTCTTGTTGCAAACCTAAAGCCTGCAAAATTGTGCGGTGTTGAAAGCTGTGGTATGATTTTGGCTGCAGATGATGGTGACAATGTAAAAGTTATTTTTGCTGATGATATGGAAGTTGGTTCAACAGTAAGATAATTCAAAACAAATTGAACATTATTCTATATAATAAGCCCTGCTGAAATTTTCAGCAGGGCCATTGTTATTTATAATTTTATAAAAAACTCACATCATCACATTCTACGTCAGTATAATGTAAATCTATTTTTTCTACTAAATTTTTATAAGAGAGTATTTCTAATCTATTCATATCTTCAAAATCTATTTTTGCCCAGTCAAATACATTTGTATCTGCTATTGTACAAGTTCCCTTTGCACAGCCTATAATTCTTAATAACACATCTTCATCACCACAAGCATTCATAATAAACAGACATTCAAACTCAATTTGTATTTTATCGTTTACAACTGAAAAATTTATTACATCAAAGCTTTCAGAGTCGAACACCTCACACGAATTTATTTTGCAAAGGAAATCCTCTTTATCTTTCAGATAATGTATATCTTCAAGCATACTTGGAACTTGGTCACACTGTTCTATATAAGATACAACTACTTCCCAAAGCAAGCTTTCAGCCAACTTATTTACTAATTCCTCTCTATCCAAAACCTTACCTTTCAATCTGCCTTTAATCTTGTTGTTTTTTACTTTGGAGTTTTCAACAATTCAACAGGAACAGCTACAAATTCTCTTAGTGTATTAAAAACAAAAGTTTTAAATGATGGTACACAGCTTACTGCACCACAAATTTTCATATTACATTTTTTAGCGATAATATTTGCACGCAAATGATGATAATAATCTGTAGCAATCACAACATTATCTGAAAAACTCAGCCTAGTTATTATCTCGGCTGAGTTTTTTATATTTTCCAACGTATTTTTTGAGAAACTCTCTTTTACTATTCTGTTATTGTCTATTCCTTTGTTAATAAGATAGTGATACATACATTCTGCCTCGCTTATATACTCATCATTACCTTTCCCACCTGAAACTATACAATATACTTTTGGATGTTTTCTTAAAAAATCATAGGCAACATCAAGACGTCTTGCAAGACTTTTGCTGGGCATATTGCCATTAACCTTGCATCCAAGCACAACTAATGTACAGTTATCTGTATATGGCTTTTTAAAAGCAAATATAAGAATAGCCGTAAACAGGAACACAATATATAAACACAGAAGTACCACAACAATCAAAATAAAATTCCCCATATTACATAACCTGTCGCTTACAACAGCGTGAGTCTACTGTAATATTTCTGTTTCCTGTTTTTTGACAAAGAACAAAATCTATATCACTGAAATTTCTGATAAGTGACAAAGTGGTTTGATAAATATCACCTATAGGTATCATATTAATATTATATGGTTTAAAAAGAGCTGAAACAGTTGTGCCACTGCCCTCTGTACTTTCTACTACAAAATCACCGCCCGTACGCAAGGCAAAATCTTTTATAAGAGGTAAACCCATACCTAAATCCTTACCTTTTGTAGAGTAAAACGGACTTTGACATTCTGCACATACATCGTCTGACATACCACAACCGTTATCCTCAACCTGAAGAACTAAACGCTTTGCGTCCCTCTGAAAAACAGTTATTTTTATAAAAGTGCTGTCAGCCTCTATTGAATTTTTTACAAGTTCAAGTACACAATCACGCAAATCTTGCATTTAAATCACCTTGCTTATTTCTACAGCCAGTTCGTAGCTTGTTTTTTCACTTAACAAAATTGGGATACCTTTATCTACCGAGTGTTTAAGTGCCTCAGCAGTAGGCTTTACATTTTCACACATTATTATACAGCTTAAGCCTTTAAGCATTGCAACTGCAACAGTATTATGATTATTAACAACTGTAAGCCATATATTATTGTGTTTTGCGTTTTTCATTACATTGCTCAGATAATCTCCCGTGTAGCAACCGCATACAGTTCTGTTTAAATTTATATTCGGATAAGCCGATTTTAAGTACAACTTTTCTTTTAAATCTGCAACTGTCATATTACTGCACCTTTCAACAACAATGTACACTATAATAATACAAAAATTTTCAAATAAATGCAAGCAGATACAAATTATGTAACTCATCTGTAATAATTCAAAATAAAAAAATGCAGGCTAAGTTAAAATCAAACTTCAGCCTGCGTTCTTTATTTACATATTAATAACTATAGTCATAAGAAGAAAATCCAGCAAACATTGCTGTACCACAAATAGCAAAAATAATAACACATATTACTATTACAACCAATGAAACAATAAGCTGTGCTTTTGCCCAGTTTTTAAGTGATTTTTTAGGTGTAGAACCAAATGCCCACACAAAAAGCATAACCAAATATATTATACTACCCACAAATGGAATAAGGTTAATACAATATATACCTATCCACATACCAATCGAAACGTGTTCATCTTCATTATACATTGGCTGTTGGTATTGATACTGTGGTTGCTGATACTGCTGTGGCTGATTATAACCCTGTCCGTTTGAATACTGGTCGCTATAATAGTTGTTGGTATTATCAACCTGGTTATAGTTTGAATTTGTTAACGGATTGCCACAGTAAGCACATTGTGAATTATAATCGGAATTTTCTGCACCACATTTGTTACAAATCATACAGTTCCCCTCCTGAAATAAATTTAAAATATTGTTATAAGTTAATATATGTATTGTATCAACAGAATATCTTTGTTGACACATATGTATAAAATATGACTAATTTATACCATTTTATTATACAACACACTATTGATTTATTCAATAGCGTGTTGTGATTTTGGTAATAAATTACCAGGTTTTCACGTTGTAATTTCCCTTTGAATCAGTGGTAGATATAGGATAATATCGAACCTCTCCACCACTGTATGATATATTAACTGTTTGACTACTTCCATTCGTGAAGATAATATAGGTTGCATTTTTAGGCACTTCAAAAGTATACAATTTTTCTCCATAGCTATTTGTACGTTCATATGTCATAGCTTGACCTGGCCAAGATGTCATAGATGTATTGGAATCTGACCAATAATAGCAATAAATAGTACCGCTCCAATTAAATGAATTTGTAAATGTTACAATATTTTCTTCCGCTTCAGTTACCGGTTCGGTTATTGGTTCTGTTTCAGGCTCTGTTATCGGCTCTGTTACAGGCTCTGTTGCAGGTTCGGTTGCAGGCTCTTTATAATTCACTTCACCTGCATAAGCAGAATCACCTGAAGAAATAACATATCTTAATATACAAATTACATCTACAGTATTAACAAAATTATTTTTATCACAATCAGCAAGAGTAAACCATATTTCTGAAGTACCAATTATGCCTATATTACATTGCATAATTAAAATTGCGTCTGTAATTGTAACTTTTTTATCATTGTTTGCATCGCCAATTATAGTTCCGTTATATTCTGCAACATCAAAATAAATAGTCTTTTCGGCATATTCACTTTTTCCATCTGTAGACGAAACTGTTACAGAATAACTTCCTGCCTCTGTTGGAATCCACGAAATACTAACTTTACTTGTCATAAGACCTATATTACGTTCGTTTGATTTTACGGTTGTTGTATAACATACCTCATCATCTTTTTTTACTGTAAAATCATATTTGTTATCCAAACCACCCCATGTTATTACATGCTCATAATTTGTAGTAGCAGTAAAACTCAACTCATCACCAACCATAAGCTTCTTGTTTGGTGTTACAAAAAATTGAGTAAATTCAAACGGAGAATCTTTAACCACAATATTCATTGACTCAGACACTACAGTATCGGTAAAATCCATAACATTTACTGTAATTTTGAAATTTCCTTCTTCTCTAAAGTACTTCCAGCCTCTTGAGCGTTCACTGTATTCTTCTACAGTTTCTTCACCTGTTTCAAGGTTAGTGTATATATACTGATATTGATATGGAGCATAGCCACCACTTACTTCTGCATTGGAGTATCCACAAAAATCAACATCTGCAATACTGTTAAATTCATTTGTTAGTTTTACAGTAAGAGGCTTACTTACATTTTCTGTTACATAATAATTCAAGCCTGTATTTGCTGTATAATATTGTCCATTGTTATTATCCACATTACCGTTGCCATCACTGAAATAAATGGTTGTATTGTCACTGTTGCCTAATTCTATGACATATTTATATACATATCCACGTCTTTCTGTATTCTCAACCATAGATACACCTGTATTTGAAACCCAGTTACCGTCACTTGTTTTGTAATTTATAACAGGATTTTCATATCCTCTGTAATATACAACAGCATTGTTCAATGATGTTTCTGAATGTACAATAGTTTTTTCACTGCCATCTAATGTAAACGGATAAGTATTGCTTGATTTATAAACCTTGTTTGTAGCTTCGTCAACTATTTCTGCATTTTTTACCGTAAATATATTTCCGTCTTCACTTGTATCCGAAAAAGTAACGCTCCATGTATATTCATCAAAATTATCAGAGGTAACACCCGGAACTACATTATTAAGCAAAAATACCATTGTACCATCATTAGCTTCTGTTGTACCGTCATATGAGCATTTACTTCCTCTGGTTTCATTTGATATAGCTTCAGCAGTATACACTGTACCATCTTTTTCTGCTGTAACAGATACAAGAGTCTGTGTTCTGTCAGAAGAATTTAATGTATACTTTAAATACAGGTTAGTGTCTGTATTGTATGGCAATACATCTATTCTTGTTATTTCACTGAATATTGATTTTCTTGTTGAATCTTCTTCTACGCCATCTACACAAGACACACTATTCAACGCATCGTACGCAACCCACATAAAGCCTTGATTACCATAACCATCGCCCCATGAGTTAGCAATTTTAAAAGCACCCATTTCGCCGTCATCAACAGTATTATTACCATTAATGTCTGTCCAAATATTATCATTATATCCTACCAAAGTCATTCTGTGAGCACCTTTACTGCCGGTTAAGCTTGTAACTATATATTCTCCTGCATAATTAGCATTTTCAGGTGCTTTACTGTTTGTTTTTATATTAGTACAGTTCCAGCTGTTTACATATGTAGAATATGCAAGCACATCGCCATTGCTAAGTGATGTTTTTATAGCTTCAAGGTCTGAGTCATCAGCTGATGTTATTTTGCTTTCATCTTCTCCAACTGAATCAAAATGCTGATAATCTTTTAATCTATATCTTATAGAAGTTTTCCATATCTCCTCATCAGGACTAAGTGTACTGCAATTTTGGTCATAAGGTACCTGACTAAGCATTACATTACCTTGCCTTCGCATAAGAGTATATGTATCAAAATAAGCACCCGGCATTCCAGTTGTACCAGCTACAAGATTATAAGTCCATTGTGGTGAAAACGTATTTTCAGGTGTTGTAGTACGGTTCATATCCTTATTCATTGTGTAAGTAAATTGGTAATATACCTGTGCCCAGCTTGTACAAGAACCCAAGCCACCTTGGCTGTCAATTTCAGGGAAAAACTCGCTTTCACTGTTATCTACACTTTCAGGCAAACTTACATTACTACTTCCGCTTTTAACCTTACTTTCATCTTTTACTTTGTAATAATCACTTACAGATTCAATTTCGGTTACTTCATCAGAAGGTTCTTCATCTATAGACATATCGTTACCTGTAGGACCTATAAAATGAATACCTTTTTCATCCTCTGTTATACTAAATATTTGATTTTGATTACTATTGTCTACAGAATTATCAGCTAAAGAATTATCAACTGCACCAACAGGTATAGCAGTAAACATTGACATAAGTGTTGTTGCAGACAATACCGCTGAACACAGTTTTAGTGTATTTTTCTTCAAATTAATCTCCTCCAAAAATATGTATATTTTGTTAACAAATTTACAATTATTTTATCATCATAGCAAAGCTTTTTCAATATTTTCCAGAAATAAAATTATTTTTGTTAAATATAGCCTAATCCTAGCAAAAAATTTTTAAACAATTGCCAAAAACAAAAACTTCCGCACAGCTATTGCCATACGGAAGTTTAAAATCCTTATGTAATTGTGCAAACAAACACGCTATTAGTCAGCGTACTTGTCCTCTCCACCCCAAGAATACATCTTTCTTAGCTCTGCACCAACAGCCTCTAGCTGATGTGAAGCTTCGATTCTTCTTGTTGAGTTGAAGTGAGCTCTGCCGTTCTTGTTCTCAGCAATCCACTTAGAAGCAAATGTACCGTCCTGAATTTCTGTAAGAACCTTCTTCATTTCCTTCTTTGTTTCTTCTGTAATTAAACGCTTACCTGTTTCGTAGTCACCAAACTCAGCTGTGTCAGAAATTGAATATCTCATCTTAGAGAAACCACCACTGTAGATTAGGTCAACGATAAGCTTCATCTCGTGGATACACTCAAAGTAAGCGTTCTCAGGAGCATAACCAGCCTCTACAAGAGTTTCAAAACCAGCCTTCATAAGAGCTGTAACACCACCGCAAAGAACAGCCTGCTCACCGAATAGGTCAGTTTCTGTTTCTGCCTTGAATGTTGTTTCAAGAACACCTGCACGGCTACCACCGATACCTGCAGCATAAGCAAGACCAAGGTCTGTTGCCTTACCTGTAGCATCCTGATATACAGCGATTAGACAAGGTACACCCTTACCCTCAACATACTCACTTCTTACTGTATGACCTGGACCCTTAGGTGCAATCATAAATACATCAACATCAGCTGGTGGAATAATCTGCTGATAGTGAATGTTGAAACCGTGAGCAAATGCAAGTGCTTTACCAGCTGTAAGGTTAGGCTCGATATCCTTCTTATACAAATCAGCCTGTCTTTCATCATTAATAAGAATCATAATGATGTCAGCATTTTTAGCAGCGTCAGCAGATGTCATAACTTTAAGACCAGCCTTCTCTGCTCTTGCCCAGCTCTTTGAGCCTTCGTACAAACCAACGATTACGTTTACACCACTCTCGTGTAGGTTCAATGCGTGAGCATGACCCTGGCTACCGTAACCAATAATTGCTACTGTTTTGTCCTGTAGAAGACTTAAATCACAGTCTTCCTGATAATAAATTTTTGCCATTGCAAATTTCCTCCTTGTGCCATTAATTGTGGCTTCTTATATAATACATCATAAAATAGCTTATGTCAATTACTTTGCAGGAACACTACCTTTTTCTATAGCTACAGTACCTGTTCTTACAATTTCCTTTATACCATATGGCTTTAAAAGATTTGTAAGAGTATTTATGTTGTCAACAATATCTGCCATTTCAAGTGTAATTGTGTTAACGCTTACATCAATAACCTTTGCACTCATAAGCTCGGCAATCTTCATAATTTCTATTCTGTTGCCTGTGTTACACTTAACCTTTATAAGTGCAAGCTCTCTGCTGATATATGAGTTTTCTTTTAAAATTTTAACCTCAAGTACAGGAATAAGCTTATTAAGCTGTTTTTTTATCTGCTCGGCAACGTGTTCATCACCGTCAGCAACTATAGTAATTCTTGATATATTAATATCTGTTGTAACACCAACCGCAAGACTTTCTATGTTAAATGCTCGTCTTGAAAAAAGTCCTGTAATTTTACTAAGAACACCTGCGTGGTTTTCAACAAGTATATAAATAGTATGTTTCATAAAACAGTCCTCTCAGTCAATTAAATAGATGGTGTTTCAGGGCTTACTCTGCAAACAAGCATAAACGACTTGTCAGAATCAATCATCTTCTGTGCATACATTTCAGCTTCTTCATTAGAAGTAGCATATGCAGACTCAATGTTGTAAGCCTCAGCTATCTTCATAAAGTCTGGTGTTTCTTCATCTAAAAATGTAGCTGTATAATGACCGTTATAGTTATTCTTCTGTAACTCACGCACCATACCAAGTCTGTCATTACGCATTATTATAATCTTAACATTCAGGTGGTTTTGTGCTATTGTACCAAGCTCGTTCATACCCATTTGGAACGAACCGTCACCGCACACCACAACAACCTCTCTGTCGGGTCTTGCAAACTTTGCACCCACAGCAGCAGGTACAGAATAACCCATTGTACCCATACCGCCTGTTGTTAAAAATCTTCCTTCTTTTATGCGGAAGTTGTTTGCACACCAAATCTGGTTTTGTCCAACATCGGCAACCAGAATTGACTTATTTGGCAACATTTCAGAAAGCTTTGCAATAAAGCTTCTTGGTTCAACACAACCTTCAAAATGTGGAGCTGTTCTGAAAAGTTCCTTTTTCCAACGGTCTGTTGTATCTTCCCACAAATGAGGAACGTGATAATCTCCAATGCTGTCAAACAATTTATTTATTACAACATTCATATCGCCCACTATAGGAACTGTAACTTCTACATTTTTACCTATTTCAGCAGGGTCAATATCTATATGTATAATTTTCGAACGTGCTGACAGTTGGTCAGGTGATGCAACTGCTCTGTCACCAACTCTTGCACCGCACAGAATAATAACATCTGCCTCGTGAATTGCTCTGTTGGCAACACCCTTACCGTGAGAACCAAGCATACCAAGATAAAGTTTATTCTCTGTAGGCATTACACCAATACCCATCATTGTAGATACAACCGGTATGCCTGTTTTGGTTGCAAATTCAACAAGCTTCAGCTTTGAACCTGAAGTAAGCACACCACCGCCCGCACAAATAATAGGACGTGATGCACTCTGAATAAGCTCTACTGCCTTTTCTATCTGCTTTGCATGACCGTCTGTGCGTGGTTTATATCCTGGAATTTCTGCCTTTTCCGGATAAATAAATTCTTCTATTGTATTTGTCTGAATATCAACAGGAACATCAATAAGTACCGGTCCCGGACGACCTGTAGTTGCAATATAAAATGCTTCCTTAAAAACTCTTGGCAAGTCCTCTGTTCTTTTTACAAGGTAACTATGCTTTACAAAAGGCTCACAAGCTCCTGTAATATCTGCCTCCTGAAAAACATCTCTGCCTATAAGGTCACTTCTTACCTGTCCTGTAATTGCGATTATAGGAATAGAATCCATATAAGCTGTAGCTATACCTGTAATAAGGTTAGTTGCTCCCGGACCTGATGTTGCAACACATACACCGGGCTTACTTACAGAACGTGCGTAACCGCTTGCCGAATGAACTGAATTTTGCTCTTGACGAACAAGAATGTGCTTTATGGGTGACTCTATAAGTGCATCGTAAAATGGACAAATAGCTGCACCCGGGTAGCCAAACAGGATTTCAACATTTTCCTGCTCAAGGCATTTTACCATTATTTCAGCACCGCTAATCATAAGTGCCACTCTCCTATCAAATTTCACATATTTCAGTATATAATTATAGACGAGATATATAACAAAATCAAGAGAATTTAAATAAATAATAAAGATTATTGTTTTCCTGCTGTGTTTAAACGCAAGGTATATATAAGTATAAATTTACTTTCCCAATTCGTCTATTAATTCCAAAACCAATTTAATTTGTTTATCATTCAACTTTTCTACACTTATCATACGTTTTGTTTCAATTCCGAATAAATAATCAGTAGAAACACCAAACAGCTTTGCAAGCTTTATAAGCACCTCGTATGACGGAGTTCGTTCAGAGCGTTCGTAGCTTGAAATCATAGATTTGCTTACCCATACTCTATCTGCCACCTGCTGTTGTGTAAGTCCATATTCTTTTCGTAAATCCTTTAATCGTTTACCTATGTCAACCATCAGTGTACACCTCACCTTAACTTTAAGAAAAATATGTACACTTATGGAGTATTTAATGTAAACTAATTGTTAACTTTAAATATCAAAATATGTTATATTAATTGTAGCAAATATTTCGGATTTTTTGCTAACACTACAATTACCCTAATACACAAAACGTGCCAAACCATAATTAACGGTTTGGCACGTTTTTTACTTTATATTTCACACACTGGTTTTCAAAAATTGTAGTCAATCATAAAAAACAATTATAAAGCATATAATTTTCTAGCTGTAATAAATGGGAGGAAAGAAAATGGTAGAATTTTATCCTGAGGGAATACTCATAGATAAAGCCGAAAATGCAAAATATTTCAAGTCACTTACTTCTCTTAATGATGCTTTTTTTGAGGAAAAAATACTTGAAGCCCGTGCTATTGTCTGTGACGCAAATCATAATCTTATTGTCGATATGGGATGTATTAAGGGCATTATTCCTCGAGAGGAAGGTGCTTTAGGCATAAAGGAAGGAAAAGTAAGAGATATAGCGGTTATCTCCAGAGTCAATCGTCCTGTGTCATTTATAATCACAGACTTTGTAAAAAAAGATGATGGTACAACAGTTGCTATGCTCTCACGAAGTAAGGCACAAAAAAGATGTATGAACGAGTATATAAATTATCTGCAAAACGGAGATGTCATAAATACACGAATTACACATCTTGAACCATTTGGTGCCTTTGCAGATATTGGTTGTGGTATAGTATCTCTTATCCCTATCGACACTATATCAGTTTCCCGTATAGACCATCCTCGTGAACGCTTTGCTGTAGGTATGGATATAAAAGCAGTTGTTAAAAGTATAGAAAACGGCAGAATAAGTCTTACACATAAAGAACTTCTGGGTACATGGGAAGAAAATGCTCAAAACTTTAACACTGGCGAAACCGTAGCAGGCATTGTACGTTCAGTTGAAGAATATGGTGCATTTATAGAACTTACACCAAATCTGGCAGGACTTGCAGAAATCAAAGAAGGTATCACACCCGGTAGTCAAGCAAGTGTTTATATAAAGAATATTATTCCTGAACGTATGAAAATCAAACTTATTATTATAGATACCTTTGAGCAGAAATATAAGCCCGCCCCACCAAAGTATTTCTTTACAGGTGAGCATATGGATAGCTTTTTATATTCTCCGCCAAACTGTGAAAAAGTAGTTGAAACTATATTTAATTGTACATAAAACAGGACAGTTGAATTTAGAGCGGTTGACTAAATCTTATACAGATAATATACTTGAATTATAATTTTTAAAATGAGGGACGTTAAAATGGAAATAGCATTAATCATAATTTGTCTTATAATTCTTATTATTCTGCTTATACTCAATATTATGGTTATTACAAAGCAGAGCAAAAATACCAACGTCAAAGATTCATCCAACGAAATTTCTACATTAGGCAATGAACTTAAAAATTTTATTTCTGAACAAAACAGAGATAATCGTGTAGAAATAAACACAACTGTTAACGATTCTATCAGAAATATGTCCGATGTACTGTTGAGAAGCCAAATGTCTGTTAATCAAACACAAAGCGAAAGATTATTTGAAATGGAACAGCGAATGGAAAGTTTTTCAGCTACAAGTGAAGAAAGACTTAATAACATTCGTGAAACGGTTGAAACACGTCTGGAATATATTCAGCAAGACAACAACCGCAGGCTTGTCAATATGGAAAATAAAATGGAGAATTTCTCCAAAACAAATGAGCAAAAAATGAGTGATATTCGTGAAACGGTTGAAAAGCGACTTGAGTATATTCAAAATGACAACAACCAAAAACTTGACAAAATGCGTGAAGTAGTAGACGAAAAACTACAAAAAACACTAGATGAAAAAATGACACGCTCTTTTGCACTGGTTAACGAAAGGCTGGAACAGGTTTATAAAGGATTGGGAGAAATGCAAAACCTTGCTGTTGGTGTAGGTGATTTGAAAAAGGTACTTTCCAATGTAAAAACAAGAGGTATTCTGGGAGAAATTCAGCTTGGTGCAATACTCAAAGAGATTTTATCACCTGAACAGTATGAAGAAAATGTTGTAACCAAAAAAAGCACCAAAAACCCTGTTGAGTTTGCTGTAAAACTGCCAAACGACAACAATTCATTTGTATACCTGCCAATAGACTCAAAATTTCCGGCAGATACATATCAAGCTTTGCTTACTGCACAGGATACAGGCAACAAAGAAGAAATAATTACAGCTACAAAAAGACTTGTTGCTACAATAAAAAGTGAAGCTAAGGATATTCACGAAAAATATATAGACCCACCCCAGACTACCGAATTTGCAATTATGTTTCTGCCTTGTGAAGGTCTATATGCTGAGGCAGTTAACCGTGGATTGGTAGAAATTTTGCAGAGAGAATATAAAATCAATATAGCAGGCCCCAGTACAATGGCAGCACTTTTAAACAGCCTTCAAATGGGATTTAAAACACTTGCAGTACAAAAACGAAGTGCTCAGGTTTGGGAGGTTCTTAACTCAGTAAAAACCGAGTTTGACAAATTCGGCAGTGTACTGGAGGCAACTCAGCAACGCCTTAATCAGGCAAACAGTGAGCTTGATAAGTTAGTAGGTGTACGAACCAGACAAATTCAGCGTAAATTATCAAAGATTTCCAGCACAGATGATATTTCTGATAATCATTTAATAGAATAACATAAGCTATATACAAAGAACCCATTAATTCTAAAGTGACCACCAAAAGTTAGGTAAAAAATCTAACAAATGGAAAGCGACTCATTCTGAACTAATGGGTTCTTTTATCTATAAGTAACAAAACAAAAAAATCCACTACAGAAATTACTTTCTGGGTGGATTTTGGCGCGCCGGAAGGGACTCGAACCCCTGACCTACTGGTTCGTAGCGAACAATCTCTTATTTTCCCCATTTTATGATATAATATCTTGGATATTGTTATGAAAGGGGCTTAAATATGGATTTAAGCGAAGATATTACATTTTCTGAACTCAGTGAGGTATGGTTATACGATGCAAATGTATACTTATCGTGGAACTGGCAAAAACAACAAGAAAGATTTGTTAGTCACTTGTGTAGATTTATTGGTGATAAAAAGGTTAAAGATATAAAACCTTTAGATGTGGATAAAATTATTGTAGAGATGTCAAGAAGAAATCCTAACACAGGTAAACCAACGGCAAAAAAACTTTGCAAGGACTGGTAAATACACTGATACGAATTTTTGATTTAGCTATTGATAATGACATCATAAGCAAAAATCCAGCAGCAAATAAAAAAAGAAAATTCCTCGTTCTGCTCCTACTAAAGTAGTTGAGTGTATATCAGATGAAACTAAACAACTAATTCCCTTAGTGAAACATAGAGCGCAGCCTGCTGCAATGATTATGCTATTTTCTGGTTTAAGAACGGGAGAAACTCTTGCTTTAAAATGGGAGGATGTTGACTTTGAAAGAAAAATAATATCTGTCACAAAATCAGTTCAGCGAGTAGCTTCTAATTTATATCAAGTGAAACCCGGCACTAAAAATAAAAAAAATAGAGTTGTTACCATACCTGAATGTTTATCTATTTTTTTAGCCAAATTAAAAATACAAAATAATTCTCTTGATAGCGATTATATTAATTGTCAAAAAGACGGAAGTCTTCACACTCCATCTTCGTGGAAAAGTGTTTGGAAAAGTTACAATACTCAATTAAATTTTGCAAAATATAAGCAAATTCATCCAGAGGTTAGTATTTTTTCCCCTGAAGGAATTCCGAGAGTATTAGATATTGTTAACGCTCATCAACTCCGCCATACATATGCAACTATGTTGTATAAAAGCGGGGTTGATTTACTTACGGCATCCTCCCTACTTGGACATAGTGATGTTAAATTAACACTGAATATTTATACTCATCTTGATGAAAAATACAAACAGATAAACATATCAAAATTAAACGATTATATAAATGATAACTTTTATATTTAACAAGGTGAAATCACTAAACTAAAAGCGGACCTAGTTCCGCTTTTTTTTATTTTCAAAAGAAAGGGCTATTAATATGCAAAATAAAATTAAATTCAAAGATAAAAATCACGAAGAAATGTACAAAATCTTACTTGAGAGATGTAAAAGGATTGATGGAGAAACAACTCCAGTAATGTATTTGTTGAGCTTGGTGTGTGCTAATAGAGGAACATTTACCTGTGCTGAGCAGATGTTTAACTTTAAAGAGATGTGTATCAGACCTGACAACTTTGAACAGCCTTGGCAAACAAGCAGTTCTGCAAAGGCTATCAGACTTGCATTTGTTTTGTGGAATGGATTTCCAACAGAAGAAGAACAGGAGCGTAACAGTATTTACAATATCTTCGGATATTCTAGTTGGGATAAATATTTTATTGAAGCTATAAAGCTTCGCTATCCTACTACTTGTTAATTTTTCTTCTGATGGTAAAATCGGAACTGGTTCCGTTTTTTATTTTGAAATACATTATTTGAAAGAAAGTGATAATTATGAAGAATTTTATCTATTGTTCAGGAACAAATGATATGGAAGTTCCAAAAAGGTATTTTCTAAAAGCAGAGAAAGAATTACTTGATTACTTCAAACTTGAGAAAAATTATGATGTATCATTTGATGGTTGGATAATGACTATCAAAAATGATGAAATTGAGGAAAATATAAACTTGGAATTGTGTTGTCAGTGGAAGTTTGTTATATATGACGATGTAACCCAAAGTATCGGAATAGAATACTGTTTTGATAATCATAGAGAAGCTTTATGGTTCGGAAAAACACCTACATTTTCAGGACTTTTTGGGATTGGTGATGGTTCAGATGAAGAAGTAAAACTGGAATTTATTTGCAGACACATTCTTGCTTAATTTTTTCTTCTGCTGGTAAAATTACAGAAAAACATATGAAACCATTACAACTTTCTAATTTGTTATAAAATAAAAACAGCATATTCATACCATTATTCATAGATAAAACACAATTCAGATATATATTTTATTTTCTTTAAGAATATTGATTTTCATTTCTGCATATGATATAATTGTTACGAAATATGAAAGTTGTTCCAATTTGGGACGAATGAACCCCCGAAGAAGTACCAGTTCTTCGGGGGTTCTTGTCATTTAAAGATGACTAGACTTAGGCTGGTTACCTGTTTTTTCTGTCCAACCATTTGCAGATGTAATACGATATTACGCCTGCCATAACAGAAAATACGAAAGTTGTAAAATCCAATTTGAGACACCTCCTCTCTGTCACCAGATTGGAGATAGGTAACGCAAATATTATATCACAATTAAATAATAAATCCAATATTTTAAGACAGAGCATAAAAACTCTGTCTTTTCTTACTTAGAAAGGATGGTAATAAAATGTTAACTTTGCTTATTGCATTTAATTTTGCTAATATAGCACTTATAATATGCTCAATAATTATGTTTAAAAATCCAATAAAACCATTAATTTTTTTAAAAAGAAAAGTCAAATTTAAAATCTCGAAACTATTTCGTTCATTAACCAAACTCCTACACCGCAAGAGAGAATAAGCAATATTATTGAAAATATTACTGCTATATCTGTAGTATATTTAATTCTATCTATACATTCAATATTAGTATCTTCATTAATATAAACTTGTACTAATATTTTTACTATTAAAATGCAAATCACAGTATTAAATACCGTTTTAAATGTATATATAACGTTAGATTTTCTAAATATATACTCAAAAACATCATAAACCTTATCTAATTGACTTAACCCTTTTATGTAATTAATTTCATTGGATTTAAAATTTAACATTCCAATATTAATTATTTCAGAATTAAACCATAACGCAATCATTGTAAAAAATAAAATTATAAAACATGCATAAGTAGTTTTATCAAAATTGTGTTCCCTATGTAAATTAACAAATTCTGCTGTTGTAATAACCACCGTAAACATAATAATAAATTTCGTGATAAAGTCATCATAAATTATAAATTCTTTTAAAAAAACTAAGGCTGTTAAAAAAAGTAAAGTTAAAAATAGAAATTGAAAAATATTAGTTTTACGATTGCCTAAAAAGCTTATTACTCCTGTAATAAGTGTCATAATTGATGCACAAACTGCAAGGAGGTTTATAACTTGTTCACTCATAATTTTTTTACATCCCCTATCTTTATTGCTATATGTTTAATTATATCAATATTTATTTTTATTGTATACACATATTATATATTTAAATTTGCAAAAATAGAAAGGCGACAACGGGAACGATGGATAAAAAAGTATAAATCCTTAAGAAAATAAAAATTTTTAAACTATTATCTCAAGTGGCAGGTAAAAATCATTTCTACCCTCTAACCATTAACCCCTATTACCTGCCACTATTTGTATAAATATTATTTATTTTATATATGAAACACACGATATAACAATTTGTTATACCTGTGGTGCTAATATAACAAGCAATTTGAGTCAACATGGAAAAAGTCATATGTTAAATGGAGAAAACTTCAGTTATGGAAATGAATGGCGTGAAATACAAGTTGGCACTAAAACAGTAACCGTAGAAGAAAAAGGACACTGGGAAACTGTCACAGTTAAAGAAGCTTGGACCGAACAGGTGCTTGTAAAAGAAGCCGGATATTATTAAAATGTATATTGCATTTAGTTTTTGCATATGATATAATTACAATAGACAAAGAGAAGTTATGTGATTTATCATTGTAACGCAACAACCCCCGAAGAAGTGCTAGTTCTTCGGGGGTTTTGTCATTTACGGCTGACTAAACCGAGGATAGCTACCTATCACGGTCTGTCTATCCATTTGCAGATATAATATGAAATTATACCAGCCACAACAGACACTAAAAGAGAAGTAATGATTTGATATATCACTGTAACGCACCTCCTCTCTGTCACCAGATTGGAGATAGGTAACTTAGTTATTATATCATAATATAAATAAAAATCAAATTTTTAAAGCAGAGCAAAAAAGGCTTTGCTTTTTGTTTTTTTAGAAAGGAAGGTGAACAACTATGAACATAAAAATAAGATTACATATTAAAAAAGCATACACAAACTATTACTGATTAACAAAATACAAGCTATATATTCTATTCAAGAGCAATCCCAAAAGGTTGCTCTTTTATATATACACATAAAAAAGAACTAGAGTAACCAAAACTTGCTGTGACGAACATTGACAAATGAAATATACAAATATATAATGAAGATAATAGAACTATTAAAAAAATTTGAATATACGAAACTTGAAAATGAATGGAGAGATATTTATGACAAAGAAAAAGAAAGTAACAGCAATAATAAGCATATCAGTATTAATAATAGCAATCATATCTTTAACCTTGATTGCCTGCACAATGAACAATAACACGTCTGAAACGGATACAAATAAGCTTGCAGTAAGCACCGCAACAGAAAAGGTTACTGAGAAGGCTACTGAAAAACCAACAGAGAAAGAAACAGAAAAGTCCACTGAAAAATCTTCTGAAAAGAGTACAGAAAAGACTACTGAAAAATCTTCTGAAAAGAGTACAGAAAAGACTACTGAAAAAGCAACAAGTAAGAGTAACGACAAAGACAAAAAGAATAGTAGCGGTAATACAAATACTAATGCTAACAACAATGATGGTGGTCAAACAACTTACTATACAACTACCGTTAATGGTAACTCAAACGGTGGTAGCACAAACAATAGCACTTCATCAGGTAGCTCATCAACAAACAGCAACTCAACTGCTAATAATAACAGTAGTCAGAGTTCAAATAACAACAGCAATAATAACTCATCTACAAATACTAAAACTTGGCACGAGGCTGAGTATAAAACAGTAACACACCCTGCCGAAACTAAAAAGGTTTGGGTAGTTGACCAAGAAGGTTATACCTATGAAGAACCTGTGTACGAAATGCACGATAGAACAATCTGCAACACTTGTGGTGCTGATTGTACCGAAAATAGAACCGAACACGGTAGAAATCATATGCTAAATGGTGAAAATTCTAGCTATGGAGTAGAGTATAGGCAAGTTCAAGTTGGAACAAAAACAGTTACTGTCGAGGAACAGGGACACTGGGAAACTGTAACAGTTAAAGAAGCTTGGACAGAACAGGTGCTTGTAAAAGAAGCCGGATATTATTACAGGGCAACCGCACGAAAAGATAATAAAAATAAGAAAAATATGTTAAAATATCCCAAAGGGGTGTTTTAACATGATGAAGAAATATTTTGAAACAATAAAGGATAGTAGACAACAAG
>JAXJYN010000018.1:0-35162 GCA_036306965.1 Acutalibacteraceae bacterium | reverse complement strand
CCTTGTTGTCTACTATCCTTTATTGTTTCAAAATATTTCTTCATCATGTTAAAACACCCCTTTGGGATATTTTAACATATTTTTCTTATTTTTATTATCTTTTCGTGCGGTTGCCCTGTTAATTCAAGAAATAGAAAGCCTATGCTTTGCTGAAATTTCAGGTATTTTGAAATTTATTCTGACTTGAGTTAATTATAAATTAACACATCAACCTTATTTTTAATTAAAAAAACCGATGAACAAGATTTTTCACAAGTTCACCGGTTTTGTTTTATTTGCTGTAACCAACACAGCAAACTGATTTTTTATTCAGCACTTTCTTTGCTTTTTCTGCCTGTAAAACCAAGCACCACAATACACGCACCAAGCACAACAGCAGTTATAATGCTTGCCTCAATACCATAAACACTGCCATTCAATACATTGTCACCAACTGACTGTATACTAAACACAGTAACGCTTGAATCATCTTTACCGCTTAAATTCAAACCAAGAATTGAATACAAAATAACATTCCAAATTGAATGTAATCCGCAAGCACCCCATATACTTTTCTGCCTGATTGTAAGCATTGAGAAAATAACGGAAATTAGAACAAGGTTTAAAATACCAAGTATACCGTAAATAAATTCTCCGCTAAATAGAGATGACCAGTGTGGCAGAATAAACATTATTGTACTTACCAACACAGCAACAGGTGTTGATATATTATCCTTCAGTGTGTGAAGTACAAGACCTCTGCACAAAAATTCTTCCATTGTACTCTGAACAATAAAGCCACCCACTAAAAGAACAATCATAAGAACATTTATATTTTCGCATACACCTGTGTATTTTAACGCACCTGTAAGTAAAATTCCGCCTACAGACAACGCAAGCAGAAGTATTGCCAAGCCTGCACCCACAAAATAAGTGCCAAAACGCTTATTTATACCCATTGCAGACAATGGCTTTTTTTCAACCAATTTCCAGTAGAGCAACACAACCGCAATAATTACTATATATCCATAAAGCTGTATTAAAGTTATGGTTTGTGCGTCAAACACATCACCCACAAGCATATTTTTGCCCATTGCAAAATGCAGAAGTATTACAAGAGCCTCTGAAATAAACAATCCTGCTATGTAGCAAAGCCAGAACGCCAGTATCTTTTTTACAATCAACAACACCGGTGACATTTCTGTTTCGTTATTGAACGGACTTATACTCCTTAAAAATTTTCTCATTAATTTTTACCTCCCTGTAAGCTATGGATTCCATTCAGCATAATTTTCAACGCAAAATCAAAGCTATCCTGCACAGACAGCGGATTTCCATATCCACCGTGACTTTCAACAGATAAAAATCCCTGCAAAAAGCCTCTGAACATACGCACAATATGAACCTTCTGTTGTTCTTCAAGACCATAACCCGAAAGCACCTGAAAGAGAATTTCAACCAAACCTTCAGTAGCCTGTAAATTTTCCTTTGTAAGATACATATTGTACCATTGCATTGCCTCAAAAACACCGGGATGTTGCTTTACATAGCTACGGTAAGTGTAAAATATTGTTTTTATTGCATCATCTTTTGATTTTCCTATGGTTGCCTTTGCAACTTCTTTTTCAAGTGACCTCCAGCCATACAGCATAAGCTCTTTGTTAAGTTCATCAAGACCACCTATATGCTTGTAAAGCGATGGTGACTTTACCCCCAGCTTTTCAGCCAGAGCCTTTAAGGTTACACCTGCCATACCATATTCGTCCGCCATTTCTGCGGTAGCTTTTAAAATTATGCTTTTGTCTAATCCTGCTTTCATTTTAGCTATCCTCATTTCCTATTTAGCTAATTGCATTAGCTATTTTAGCATTAACCTTCTATTCTGTCAAGCTTTTATATTTTGTTAAGAAATCTGCTCTTAACATATGCAAGTGCTTAATCCTGCCCCATAAACCTTTAAGTGTCATTTCTTTGGTTAGCTTTTCAAAGCTATTGTTATAAACGCAAAAATAAAACCAAAGTGGTTTTACTCACTCTGGTTTTATTGAAAAACATATTGAATTAAAAATTAGATTTTAACAAGCACAAAGCTTTGTCCTTCAAGTGTCATTTTACCGTCTGCTATTTTTGCATTGCCTATTTGATAAACTGTTTCTTTAACATCAAAGTCAAAATCAACTGCTTCTGTGTTTGTACTAGGGTTAACACCTACAATAAAGTTACCTCTTTTGTATACAAACGGGTACTTGTTACGCTTTGCATAAATAACTTCAAAATCACCGTCAGGGCCTAAATCTTCGTTATTACTTCTGCGTATTTTAATAATATCTTTAACTGTGTTGAAAATAGAATCAGGATTATCCTGCTGATTTTCAACTGTTGGTGCGTTCTCATTTTTGTCAACAGGAAGATAAAGCTTGTCCTCGTCTGCTGTTGAAAAGCCTAAGTTTTTGCCGTTATTCCACTGCATTGGTGTACGAGAGCCGGTTCTTGAGAAACCGCCCTCTTTACTTGTAAGCTCACCCTGATAACGCATACCGATTTCGTCACCATAGTAAAGGAACGGAACACCCGGCATTGTAAAGATAGTACAGAAGGCAAGCTTTCTTGCGGTTTCGTCAAGATTTTTTGACATACGGGCATTGTCGTGGTTACAGGTAAACATACTGATATAACCACAGTCTTTAGTAGCCTTTAAGTTTGGTACATATTCTTCTGTGAATACTGTAACATCGCCCTTACCGTTTTTACTAAAGAAGCTTCTGTCCTCACCGTCAACATCGTAGCGGAACAATGTGCTGTAGCCGTTTCCACGGTGGTCAAGATAAAAGTCCATATGGAAACCACCTTTGAACAATGAACGTACAGGGTGACACCACTCAGAAACCATTGCAGCCTCAGGATATTCATTGTCAAGCATTTCACGAATACCTCTCCATATTCTTGCTGTAGCTACCTTTTCGTCATCGTTTTTAACAAGAGAGTCAGCCATATCAACTCTAAAGCCATCGCAACCCTTGTCAAGCCAAAAACGCATAACGTCTTTAATAGCCTCAACAGTAGCCAAGCAATCGGGATGGTCACAGGGCAGTTGCCATTCAGGGTGTGTAATCTCGTGGAAACCGTAGTTCAAAGCAGGCTGAGAGCAGAAGTAGTTAACCATATAGTTTGCATCTCTGTCTGTTATACCTACCATCATTCTGTAATCCGGTGGTGCGTCCCACACTGACTTTGTCCATATATATCTGTTTGTGTATTCATTTTCAACAGGCTGTTTACTCTTTGTAAACCATTCATTTGTGTCTGATGTATGACCCGGCACTAAATCAAGCAAAATTTTTATGCCCTTTTCGTGTGCAACCTTAAAGAGATTTTCTAAATCTTCGTTTGTACCGTAACGTGGTGCAACCTTTTTATAATCACGCACATCATATCCTGCGTCCATAAAAGGAGAATCATAGCAAGGGTTCATCCAGATTGCGTTACAGCCTAGACTTTTTATATAGTCAAGCTTTTCTGTAATACCGTTTATATCGCCTATACCGTCACCGTTGCTATCATAGAATGACTGTGGGTATACCTGATAAAATACAGCGTCTTTTAACCATTGTGGCATTTTTACTTCCTCCAGTTTGTATATAAATTATTATGTTACGTTTTGCAACTTATATTAATACTTTACATAATACTGCACTAAATTTCAAGTAGTTTCATAGCATTTTTATAAAAAATTTTCATTTTCATCTCATCAGAAAAACCAAATTCATTTATAAGCCTTACAGCCTTGGTGCGGTCTGTCCACGGTGAGTCTGTACCAAATAGGATATGTTCAGGATTCATACTGCCATATATCTTTTTAAGTATGTCATTATCCATATAGCCAAGTGAATAGCTTGTGTCGATATAAACCTCATCTTTACCAACCAGATATTTCAGTACCTCGTTACTGTACAGATAACCACCCGAATGTGCCATAACAATTTTACCGCCTTTAAGCTCAGGCAAAATGTCATAAAGCATTTTTGGTGTGCTGTGAATATGGTCTTGGTGTGCTAAATCCAACCCTGCGTGAATAGTAATAATTAAGCCTAATTTTACTGCGTAGGCAAGCATTTCTGCCATCTTTGGGTGGCTAAGCTCCATACCCATAAAGTCGGGGTGAATTTTGATGCCTTTTAGCTTATAAACATTTTTGATTTTTTCAAGCTCGCCTTTGTAGTCCTCATAAAGAGGATGAACACTGCCAAACGAAATTATACCATCAACCTTATTATTTTCTGAGGCTACCGCATTAATTGTGGGCGTATTCTGTTGTTTAACAGCTATAGGCTGAACCACACTTATATCTATATTTGCCTGCTGTGCGGTTTTCAGCAAATCTCCCATTGTACCATTTGCAAAAGGCTTTGAGTTGCCTGCACTTTGCAGTGATGATATTGCACGTTCTGCCAGAGTATCGGGAAAACAATGTGTATGAAAATCTATTATCATTTTAACATCTCCTTTTACCGTTTATTGCGAATTTATAATATAAAATTATTTCCAACCAAAAATTTCCACTTGCACACAGTATGTACCGCTAATATTATATTAGTATATGTTATTTTACAAGAAAGGACAGGTATCGTTTTATGAATATAGAATTACTTGATGAAAAGAAGGTATTGATTGATTTATGCGTTGAGGATATGCAACTGCTGTCGCTTGAATATAAAACACTTAGTATGCAGTCACCAAACAGCAGAAAAATAATAAAGAGCCTTGTTAAAATAGCAAAGGTTAAAACAGGCTTTCAGCCTGATGATAATTCTGTTGTGTATGTAGAGGCTATGCCTTATGACGGTGGTTGTTTTATACTTATAACACTTAAAGCAACAAACAAAGAACAGAAAAAATTTAGAATTGTGCGTAAGCCATTCAGAAAAATGTTTTGCTTTGACAGTTGCGAAAATATGCTGTGTGCAGTTGAAAAGCTTTATATAAATGGTTGTGAAAGCTATAAAAGCACATTGATATATAAAGATGATGAATATTACCTGTTAATTTCTTCACCAAAGCCTGTGGAAAATTCTATAAATATTATAACAAATGAATATGCAGTCAGCAAATACACCAACACCATAAAAATAGCACATATAACCGAGTATGGCAAAGTTATTGCAGAAAAAAACGCAGTTGAAAAAATAGGCAGAGCAATGTGCAACCAATAACTGCACACTGCCCTGCACTACACCGCAGTTTTGTTACAACAAACAAGACTGCGGTAAAATTAATTCTTTAATACCATAACTTATTTTATACCCTTCAGCTTTGCAATAGCTTCTTTAGGGTCATCGGCTTTGAATACACCTGTGCCTGATACGCAAATGTCAATGCCTGCCTCTGCACATTGACCAATGGTTTTTTCGTTTATGCCACCGTCTGCCTCTATTAGTATATTTACACCCTGTTTTTCTGCCTCTGCTTTAATTTCTGCTACCTTAGGCATCATATCTGCCATAAATGACTGTCCGCCAAAGCCGGGTTCTACTGTCATAATAAGTACCATATAAATATCCTTTAAATATGGGAACACGGCACTTGCAGGTGTGTTTGGCTTTATAACCAAGCCTGACCTTACACCGCTGTTGTTGATTTTATCAATAGTAGCTTTTATGTCTGACTTTGCCTCAACGTGGAATGTAATAATATCAGCACCTGCGTTTACAAAGTCATCTATGTAATCCAACGGATTGTCAATCATCAGGTGAACATCAAACGGTACTTCTGTAAATTTTCTTACAGCTTTAATAACAGGTGCTCCAAATGTTATATTAGGCACAAACGCACCGTCCATAACGTCAAGGTGCATATAGTCTGCACCTGCCTTGTCCATTCTTACTATTTCCTCTCCCATTTTTGAGAAGTCACACGATAATAATGATGGTGCTATTTTCATTTTTTGTACTCCCTTTCACTTATTCTTATATCAAAGCTTTTAAGTATCACAGCCTTGATTTAGTGCAATAAATTATAATTTTACGGTTTCTGTATTAATGGTACAACTATTGACGCCACTGCCCAGAATATCATAAAGCATAAAAGCTCAAATGCTCCCATTCCCTGTTCTCCCGACAGTAATGCAACCGCTGTGGTAAACACAATGCCCATAACAAGTCCAATCATCTGTATAATTACTGCAAGTGTAATATTGCTTTTTATCCTTATACACCCTGAAACAGCTCTTGCCAATGAATAAACCTTTCCTCTTGTACCTATATAACATCTTGCTCGTCTGCTCTTTTCGTTAAGTGCCTCTTTGCAGATGTTGCCCAAAGAGTTTGGCAAAATTTTTACTGAATGAACGTGTAAGCCATAATCGCTTGCAATTCTTTTTGATGTAAGGTTAGGGTCTGCCGTACGCACCAGAACTGATACACCGTTTTCTTCAAGCCTTTGAATTTCCTTTTTAATTCGGCTTTCGGGCGAATAGGCTGTTACTATCATAGCCACAAGCTGTCCTGCATTTGCAAGATATGTAATATTTCTCTGTTCGTCAGCATATGGTCTTTCGTCATCATATGAAGGAACATCTACACCATATTTTTTAAGCAGTTCACGTCTGCCTATAAGCACACGTTCTCCGCCAATCCAACCCACAATGCCCTTGTTTTCTTCAAACTTAACGCTGTCTACATATGGCAGGTTATCGTCCTTTTGGTCTATAACATCTGAAAAAACATATGTAAGTGATGTATTTGCAATTTTCAGCACCGCTGCCGCATTAAGCAAGCAAGCCTCAAGGTTTGATGTTACATACGGCTTTAAGCTTACCAACTTTACTGAAGAACGTGGATAAAGCTCTTTGCTGTCTACCATAATTGCTGCTGTATCTACAAACTGAGTTATAGCCGGATAACCTACTATCATTGCATCGTTATGAAGTGCCTGCTTGCATAACAGCTTCATTGGTATATTTACAGCCAGCATACACGCAACAGGTACACTCATACAAGCAACCATTGCAAAGGCTGAAAACGCACCTGTAACACTTTGGAACATTATGCCGTGAATAATAGCAACCACAACAGAACATACCAAACCCACAAGAGAAAACTTAGATGCCATATTCTCGCTTGGGTCTTGTGCATAAGACAGCTTTAAAAAGTTTTTGTAAAAATCTGTTTTTCTTTGATATGCAATAATCGGGTCTGCGGCATTTGTACCACGCACCATTTTTTCTGCATTTCGTTTGTCGTTAAGAATTGTTACCGCATACTTCTTTCTGTCCTGTGCAACAAATCGGAAATTACCTTTAATTCTCAGCATCATTACCATTTTGCCCAGTGAATTGAAAAGTAAAGCGAACATTACAAGAATTACATACAAGCTTTGTGTACCGTGGTAGAAGCTGTAGCAGTCAAAAAATGACACAAAGCATTGTAATAATGTTGCCACTGTTGCCACCGCAACAGATGTGTCTGAATTTCCTTTAAAGCCAATTAAAGGTGTAAGTCCGTTTTTAATTGTTACGGCAGACACACCAACCGCAACCGAAAGCAATACAAGATTTGCAACACAGTATACCATATCTATATTGGAGATAACACTTTCAAGAACCCACGGAAAGAACCTTTGGAATACTATAACAGCAAGCTCCAGTATAAACACAATACCCACAATAAGCGTTCTGAAAAACAGCTTGCGTATATTCATATTTATTTCTACCATAACAGCTCTTGCGTCTTGTACAGCCTCGTAGTCCTCTATTCTTGTAGCTGTTTTGTCGTTTACCGAAAAAGCACTGTAGTCAACAGTTGTGCTGTAGTCGCTAAACAGCTTGTCCTTAACCGACTGTTTGGGTTTATTTGCTTTTGCCTCTTTTTTCTTTCTGCGTTTTTCCTCTTTTGCCTTTTTCTTTTCAAGCTTTTTGCGGTCTTCTTCGGCAAACATTTCTTCTACTTCTTTTTCAGTGCTTTCACCATTTTTTGCGTTTTGGTTCTCGGCTTTCTCCTGTGGAGCTTCCTGTGTTGAAGAAGTATCTTCTGCTTCTTTATTTTCTGTATGTCCAAAGGCTGTAGTTGCCTTTGTTATTATTTCTTCGTCAAGAACCTCAGCCTGCTTTTTAGCCTGCTCTGCCTTTTTAGCCTCTAGCACTTCAGGGCATAAATATTCTTCATAGGCATTCATAAGTATTGGCGAGAGTTTTCCGACTTCTATATTAAATGTTGTCGATGTGCTTTCTATAGTATACATAGGCTCTATGTCGCCTTGTATAAATATATTTCCGTTTACCTTCTGAACCTTTGCAAAGCTCATATCAATATCCAAAATAGGAGGGCCTTTAGAAGGTTGTGGCTCTAACTGAGATATTGTGCTTTCTGCACCCTCGTTTACCTCTGTACCTTCTGCACTGTCTTTGTTTTGCTGGTCAGCTACAGTGCTGTATGTACTTTCTTTATCGCCTGATTTTTTCGCATTTTTATCGTGCTTATTTTTATAGGGATTTGAAATTTCTTCGTCACTTGCAAACTCGTCAGGCTTTGCATTAAGTGCTTGTCCAAATTTAAACAGTGATTTAAAAACTGACTTTTTCTTTTTTCTTGGCTTTTTTTCGGGTTCAGATGCAAGCTCCTCTAAATCGTACAGGATTTCATCTTCATCATCCTCCAAGGTATAGTCACTGTCATCGTCATAGTAATCATCGTCCCTTATATTGTCATAAGGGATTTTTTCTTTACTATCACCTGTTTCACCTTTGCCCTTTTCATCTGACGATTTTTTGGCAAGCTGTGCCTTTTCCTGAACAACACGTTCACGATTGCCCATAAGCTCAACCTCGTCCTCATTTTGAACAGGTTGTGCTTCTTCCTCCGGTTCGTTATCGCTTTCATCAAAGTGCGAATCACTGCCCACTATTTTCAGAACAGGTCTTTTTACCTTTTTATTTTCTTTAGGCTCGGTTACATTGTTCTTGCTTTCATTGTTGTCATCAACAGGCTTTGCCTCTTTTAGTCTTTTTCTTTCTTTTTCCTTTTCCTCTATAACATCTTTTTCTGTAACCGTCATAAGCCTTTTCAGCTTTTGAAGCATCGTCTTTTTTTCAGTATCATTTTCTCTTTCCAATATTATCAACTCTTTTCCAAAGCGAAAAATTAAAAATTATTTATTTCTCTGTCGCAGTACATCATACATAAGTACACCGCCTGCTACAGAGGCATTCAGCGAGTTTATTTTGCCTTTCATAGGCAATGACAATATTCCGTCACACTTACTGCGTACCAGCCTGCCTATACCCTTGCCTTCGTTTCCTATAACAAGGGCAACTGCACCTGTAAGGTCAGTTTTTGACGAGTCCTCTCCGTCCATATCAGCACCAAATACCCACACACCACGCTCCTTGAGTTCATCAATAGTGGTTGGTATATTAGTAACTCTTGCCACATTCACATACTCTACAGCACCAGCCGAGGACTTGCCCACAGTGTAACTCAAGCCTGCACTTCTTCTTTTAGGAATAATTACACCGTGAGCTCCTGTACATTCGGCTGTACGGATAATAGCACCCAGATTGTGTGGGTCTTCAATTTCGTCAAGCACAATAATAAACGGCTGTTCTCCTCTTTCTTCTGCGGTTTTAAAGATGTCATCAACTGTTGAATACTCCTTTACAGACGCCATTGCCACTATGCCCTGATGTACCGCACCACCGCAAAGATAATCCAGCTTTTTGCTGTCTACTTCTTTTACAGGAATACCCTTATCCTTAGCCATAGCAATAAGTGTACCTGATACTCCGCTTTTACTGCCCTTTGCAACCAACAGCGACTCTATAGCCCTGCCACTGCTTAAAGCCTCTTTAACGCAGTTTCTGCCTGCAATAATGTCTTTATATCTCTCCTCGTTATGCTCTTTACTTTCTCTTTTACCCTCGTTATAACTGTTTTTATCCGGTTTTCTGTTAGGCTTTTTGTTGTAGCCGTTGTCGTTAAATCTGTCTTTCATATAAGAGCACCTGCAACTTTCTATATTTTTGCGTATACGTCTGTATTATAACACAGATACCCCAAATGTCCAACCGTTTAACAGAAAAAAGTATTATAACTCCATATTGTTCATAAAGTAAGCACCTACATCAATATTTTCGGGAATAACTCCATATAAGCCTGTTATAGGGTCTTTAAAAAGCTCAATATGTGGTGGTACTGCCGAAAAACAAAAGTACATAATAAAAAACAAAAACAGCAAGCCCATAGCAAACGGAAACAGATGACGAATGTCTTTGTCAGATGTGGTAAGCTTATAGCTGAAAATATGTGATATACAAATCCAGATAAACACGCTAAGTATATCAAGCCACAAAATACTTTTGCCTGTAAAAGCAGTATATAGATAAAAAAAGACTATAATAAGACAGCTTTGCAGATAAACGCCAAAAACCTTGGCTACAACAAATTGCCTGAAATAAGGAATAGAAACAGCAAGCTCTATAATTCCCCATACTATATACGGCATAGCAAATATTTTGATATGCTCCCACACACTTTCGTTAACAGCACCAAACACTACACCAACAACGCTTTTGTTTGTCCATTCATACAGAAAATGTAACAGTGTACCACATATAAACACAAAAAACACACCGCATATTTCAAGCACTTTAAAACGTCTGCATTCTTTACTGTTACAGCCTTTACCGCCCATATAATCACCCCTGCAAATATTACAGCTTTAATATTAATTTGTATGAGCGGTAAAAAGGTTTTATTACGTTTTTATTTAACCGGTTGTATTCACACTAACCGTTAAGCGAAAAAACAGGTAAATTAAAATTCATCTACAGTTTAATCAAAAATCAGTACCATAGTTCTATTTTACAACACCTGCATTAAAATTAATGTCACAATAGCACCTGCAAGTGCAGAACCACCCAAACGCAACACCCAGTACAATATAGCGTGGCTTTTTTTGATTGCTGAAGGTGCTGTCATAGATACAAGCATTTTTTTTGCTTCCTTTTCAAGCAAACCACGCTGTACGTTTGCATATTCAGGACGCAAAACTAACAAAGCTCTTTCATAATAAACATTGCCTGTGTCTGTTACCTCTATCATCGTTCTGTTAATACCTTTTATCATAATTAACATTCTCCTTAAATATAAATCTATAGTAATAGCATTAACAGAGTTTTTGACAGTTATTCAGTTTTGTTATTTTTTAGTAATGTTGAAAACTTGGTCGAAAACCCCTTGGTTTTCAACATTTTTAAGAATTATACTCAACGTAAACACGAGCTTTTCAACAAAAATGTTGAAAACTATGTCAACAATGATAAAAACAAGCTGTGAAACACCACTTAAACACCATATTTTTAAGTGGAAAACTTTTTTTGACTTTTCAACATAAATTTAAAAACCTAAAAGATTACAAAAAATAACAAAATTATTACTAAATGTAATTTATAGCTGTCAACAGACTAATCCAAAATATTTCTTTTCATTTGATTTTAACCATATTTTTACAAAAGTCCCACTGTAAAGGGAAATTTCTTAGATATACCAATTTGTGCCAAAGCATATTTTTCAACAAATTTTTTTGTCAACACCTTATAGTCGAAAAAAGTCTTTATAACAAAATAATAGCAAAATAACCAAAATTTCCAAAAAGTTTCTGAAAGTGAAAATTACAGTCAAAAACCGCTTAAAAGTTTTTAAATTAATTTAAACGAGTTTTCAACAAAAATAACATAGTTTTCAACATTCCGCTAACAAAAAATCAAAAGTTTTTAACATAACATAACTAATCCACAAAACGGCTTTATGGCTGAAATGAAACTGTATCTGTTGATATATTACAATAATTATGATAAACTAAATATATACAATGAAAGGGGTATTAAATATGGGAAAAAAATATTCTGTAAAAAAAACCACTCGTGTACAGCGTGAGAAAATTGCAAACGACGCTTTGGCGATTTCTGTTTTAGATGCACCTAAGCCATCTGAAAGCACAATGAGCCTTGTAGAAGAATATATAAAAGGTAATATAGAAATAGATGAAGTTCTACAAAAAGTTATAGCACAATATAAGGTATCAGTATGAAATATCAACCAAAAGACCCATATTTATATGATGATGTTAGTGTACTTAAAAACTTATTAAATATAAAAGATGAAAAAGCACTTGAAACAGCTGAAAGTAATATAACCTTTATCAAACTTTTGGATGTTGATAAACTTGCAGAAAACTGTGTTTTTAACGCTGACCATCTCAAGAAAATACACAAATATATATTTGGAGATATATATGAGTGGGCTGGAGAATATCGGGTAATTCCTATGGTTAAAAGCGAAATAGTTCTTGGTGGAGATACTGTAAGATACAGGTATCCTGACAATATTGAAAAAGATTTGAATAAGGCTATTGATAATCTTTTAAGTGTTAATTGGTCTATCCTCAGTATTGAAGAAACCGCAGACAAATTCGCCAGAATAATTGCTTCTATATGGCAGGTTCATCCTTTTAGAGAAGGAAATACACGCTCGGTTATCACTTTTGCTACACAATTCGCCCAAGCTTATGGCTTTAATATGGATAAACAGCTTTTAAAAGATTTCTCAGGTTATGTGAGAAATTCATTAGTAAAAGCTTCAGATGGTCCATATTCTGAATATAATTATTTATCAAAAATCTTTAAAGATGCTATTTTAAATGGCTAAAGTCAAAAATACTATATATATAACAAAAAAGAGCAGTTAAACTGCTCTTTTTAATATTCATTATAAAATTCTGAATTTGTTAAGCTCCAAACAGCAGACTTGCAATAAGCTGGTCCATAATTGTTACTGACACACTTCCGCACACCAAACCAAGCACAACACCGCACAGAACATCTGTAAGATAATGCACTCTTAGGTATACTCTTGAAAAGCTTATCAGCACCGAAAGAATCAGTATACCACTCCATACTGTGGCAGGACAACGTAAAAGTGCAACCGCAAAAACTGAAAAAGATGAAGCTGTATGACCTGACGGAAACGAATAAAAGCTTGGTCTTTTTACTATAAGGTCTTCGTCCTCAAGTTTATGGCAAGGACGCATACGGCATACAAGATGCTTTATAATACCTTCTCCACAAACCGATGTAAGTCCCAGTGCAATCAAAAAGTTAACACCTACTACTCTTGTAGACGCCTTTGATATAAAAGGCAGACAGATTATAAACCACACTGTACCTTTTGTGCCAAGCATTGATATAATTATCATAATTTTGTTAAGTACAGGTGTATGCAGTCTGCCAATCCAGTCTATAATTTTATCATCAATAAATTGTATTCTCTTTAACATATATACATCACCATATAATAAATAGGAGGATTTATTCTTCCTCAAAGGGCGATTTCTCGCTGACTTTTTTAGATGTCAAAAATTGAACAGAACGCTCTATGGAGTCCCTTGAGTTGCCCCAGTCCTGTCCGTTTGCACGATAGTCAAACATTGTACAGAAATGTGCAATATCCCCTTTTAAAGTTTCCAAATAACCGCCTGTAAGCTTTGAAGTAACGCTGTAAAATTCGGGAAGATTTTTTGAGCTTATACCACCTCTTGCCATAGCTGATTTCATAAGCATTGTGTAGTGCTTCATACAGATAAAAGGCTGTTCGGAATATAGCTTTCTAAATTCCTCCTCTTTCTCCCAGGTTCTGAAAAGACTTTCCATAAGGTGTTGCATACCCCACTGCATTTTGTTGCAGACATAGCAACTGTTCTGGATTTCGTCAAGCTTTGCAAGCTTCTTTTTGTCAGGCTTGCCTTTAACATCTTTTGGGATAAGCTCATTTTTTATCTTATCCAAATGTGTGTCAAGAATTAAAGCATTCGGCAAACGCTTACCGTGGTGAACCATCATATTGAAATGGTTGTAGCAAAAACCCATATTATTGGTATCTGTACGGATATCAGGCTCCATCATAGCTGCACCCGTTATATATTCAACATAATTTTTCTCCAGCATTTCTTCCATACGGCACATAGGACAACCGTCCTTTGGTGCAAACACATCGCTTATAGGAATAGTACATATATTTTCTTTCATTTGTTTTCCCTCCAACAAATTCGCCTATACTCCATTTTTATTATAGCATAAAACAAATAAATATGATATATTATTTTTAGAGAATTTACATCTTACTTTAAGGGTGATTTTATAATGAATATAGAATATAGAAATAACAATGTAATTATAGAAAACATAACTTCGTTTGACATTGGGCAAACCTTGGACTGTGGTCAATGTTTTAGGTGGAATAAAATTGATGATAACACCTATCAAGGCACAGCATATGGAAAATCTTTAACAATAAGCCAAAATAACAGTACAGTATGCTTGCATAACTGCACAGAGGAAGATTTTACCAATATATGGTACAACTATTTCGATTTTGGCACAAATTATGATAAAATAAAAGCAGAGCTTGCCAAAATACATCCCATACTAAACGATGCACAGCAGTACGCATTTGGTATACGTATTCTGAAACAAGAGCCTTGGGAGGCACTATGTTCGTTTATTATTTCACAGAACAACAACATACCACGCATAAAAGGCATTATAAACCGTTTATGTGAAAATTTTGGTAAACAGCTTGAAAACGGAGAATACACCTTTCCGTCAGCAGAGGACTTATGCAATCTTGGTGTAGATGACCTTGCACCGTTACGCAGTGGATTCAGGGCAAAATATATTATTGACGCAAGCAAGAAAGTTGCAAGCAAAGAAGTTGATTTAAATGCGATAAAGCAAATGCCTGTAGACGAGGCACGAAAAGAACTCATAAAAATAAAGGGTGTGGGTGCAAAGGTTGCGGACTGCACTATGCTGTACGGTATGGGCAAAAAGGAATGTTTTCCGCTTGACGTATGGATGAAACGAGCAATGTCTGTTCTTTTTCCTGAGCTTACTCCCGAAAGCTTTGGTGAGAACGCAGGCATAGCACAACAATATATATTCCACTACAGCAGAATGAATCCAAATTTATTTGATTAAATACTTTTTACATCATATATTATATCATCTTGAGGTATAATGATGTAGATGATTTTAAGTTTAAATCCATATATCAATTTAAACAAAGGGTAAAGCCAATACTGTAAAGAAGTGTTCTTACCTAAAAATCGAAAAAGCAGACAAACCTTACGGTTAGTCTGCTTTTTCTATAGTGTATTAGGGTTTAAGTTGTACGCTTATTTAATAACTCTTACACGAATAACACCGTCTACACCCTTAATGCTTTCTGTAAGGTCAGATGTAGCACCTGTTACGTCAATAATTGTGTAAGCATAGTCTTTTCTTGACTTATTTTCCATATTTTCAACATTAGCACCCTGCTCGCTAACAAATGAAAGAACGCTCTGCAATACAGCAGGAATGTTCTTGTGAAGAACACAGTAACGAACATCGCCTGTTCTTGCCATTTTAGCTGATGGGAAGTTAACGGAATTTGTAATGTTACCATTTTCAAGGTAATCTTTAATTTCATCTGCTGCCATTCTAGCACAGTTGTCTTCACTTTCAGGAGTTGAAGCACCAAGGTGTGGCATAACTATTACACCGTCTGCACCAAGCAAATCATCTGTAGCAAAGTCGGTTACATAAGCAGATACCTTACCGCTCTCAATGCCTGCAAGTACATCAGCAGAATTACAAAGGTCTGCACGAGAGTAGTTAAGAATACGTACACCGTCCTTCATTTTTGCAATGTTCTCTGCACAGATAACATTTTTTGTATCAGGTGTAAGTGGAACGTGTACTGTAATATAATCACTGTCAGCAAAAACAGCGTCAAGTGTTGTAACGTGCTTAACGTGTCTTGAAAGCTGTAAAGCACCGTCTACTGACAAGAATGGGTCGTAACCTATAACATCCATACCAAGTGAAACAGCAACATTGGCAACCATAGCACCAATAGCACCCAAGCCGATAACACCAAGAGTTTTACCCTTAATTTCAGGGCCTGCAAACTGGCTCTTGCCCTTTTCTACCATTTTACCAACAGCGTCACCGTTGCCCTTTAGTGTTTTAGCCCACTCGATACCTGCTGTAATCTTTCTTGAGCTTAATAGCAAGCCTGCAACAACAAGCTCTTTAACAGCATTTGCATTAGCACCCGGAGTATTGAAAACTACAATACCCTGCTCACTGCACTTATCAAGAGGAATGTTGTTTACACCTGCACCTGCTCTTGCAATAGCAAGAAGTGACTCAGGCATATCCATTTCGTGCATTGAAGCACTACGAACAAGAATAGCCTCAGGATTTTCTACGTTATCACCGCAGTTGTAGTTGTCGCCAAGTCTGCTCAAGCCTACAGCTGAAATTTTATTTAATGTTTGAATATTGTACATTGGTAATCAACCTCTTTATATATGTATTTTTATCAAGAAAGCGGTTATTAGCCGTTGTTCTTTTCGAACTCTGCCATAAAGTCAACAAGTGCCTTTACACCTTCGTATGGCATAGCGTTGTAGATAGAAGCACGCATACCGCCAACTGAACGGTGACCCTTGATATTAACAAAGCCAGCCTCTGTAGCCTCTTTAACAAACTTAGCGTCAAGCTCGTCATTACCTGTTACAAAAGGAACATTCATAAGTGAACGGTCCTCAGGCACTACTGTACCTTTGAACAGCTTAGAGTTATCCAAAAAGCTGTAAAGAAGGTCTGCCTTCTTCTTGTTAAGCTCATACATCTTATCAAGACCGCCAACCTCGTTTTTAATCCACTCAAGAACAAGCTTTGCCATATAAATTGTATAGCAAGGTGGTGTGTTGAACATTGAATCGTTGTCAGCGTGAGTTTTCCAATTAAGCATTGTAGGAGTAATATCCATAGCGTTACCAATCAGGTCCTCACGAACAATAACAACTGTTAATCCGGCAGGAGCCATATTCTTCTGAGCACCTGCATAAAGAACGCCAAACTTAGAAACGTCGATAGGTCTTGAAAGAATACAAGATGAAATATCTGCAACCAACGGAACATCACCTGTGTCAGGAAGCTCGTTATAAACTGTACCGTATATTGTGTTGTTCATACAAATATAGAAATAATCTGCATCCTTAGTGAATGTAGATGGGTCTAGCTTTGGAATGTAAGAGAATGTTTTGTCTGCTGATGAAGCAACAACATTAGCCTCACCATATCTTGCAGCCTCAGCGTGAGCCTTCTTAGCCCACTGACCTGTTATAACATAGTCAGCCTTACCACTCTTTGTCATAAGGTTCATAGGGATAGCTGCAAACTGAGTTGAAGCACCGCCCTGTAGGAACAATACCTTGTAGTTATCAGGAATGTTCATAACCTCTCTTAAAAGTGCCTCTGCACCCTGAATAATTGTACCGTAAATCTTTGAACGGTGTGACATTTCCATTACGGACTGTCCGCTACCCTCATAGTCAAGCATTTCTTCTGCTGCTTTCTTTAGTACAGATTCCGGTAGCATTGAAGGACCGGCTGAGAAATTGTAAACTCTGCTCATTTAATACATATCCTTTCTGAAATAGAAATAAAATTACTAAATTTAATAATTGTCATAATCCACATAAACGTAATTTACAACATAATACATTAATTATAAACTCTTATATTTTTTAAGTCAATAACATTTTTAACAATTATAAAATTAATTGGAAGTAAAATAAAGTTTTTCGGCAAAAATTCATAACAGAAAATTTAAAAATCTCCAAAAATATCGGTAAAACCGACACCCAAAAATGTGCCAAGGGTAACACATATTGAATTTTTATAATTTATAAAATTAAGTGCAACCGCTGTACCATCGTGTATAAGCCTTACATTTACAGGTGCTTTAATTACGCTTGAAAGCTCGTTGCTTAAATATTCGGCATAATTTTTATACAACACCGACAATTTTGCATAACCACCTCGGTTGCTGTCAAGTACACCGTTAAAAGTATAATTTGCTATACTTATTATAATATCACTGCCCACACTGCCAAGCTTTTTGGCTTTGCTGTAAGCATCTGACACCGCATTTACAATATATTTATGAAGTAGCCTTGCTTGTTTTTCCTTTTCGTCAGGGTTTTCAATATTCCACTGCATATATTTTGACGGAATTGAAGGTAGATTTTCCATACGGATAATTTCACCGTTTTTATGTTCTATAATACTGCGTTTCATATTTGTCTGTCCAAAATCCATAACAATGCTTATGCCATCATAATTGCCAAGCAATTTTGTACAACCCATAACACCAACGTGTGACGCATTTTCAAAGGCTGTTATTTTATATACAGGCTTGCTGTTTAAATTGCATACCTTTTGTGCCTCGTCTATTATAACCTTACCGAATTTACCGCTTGTAAGACCTCCAACGGTGATTATATTTTCTATATTCTGCCAGTATTGCCAGTGTTTTTCGTCCCAGTCTGCCCTTACCTTTTTATTTTGAGGCAGTGCTGTTTTAAGTGTAAGAAAAATAAGACCCAACCTTTTGCCAAACAGCACTGCAATTTCGTTTGCACAGTCACTTACCTGCTTGTTTTCGCTGTTCATAAGCTCTAAAAGCATAAACGGCAAATGCTCGGTGGGTGTATTGGGCGGGATTTCAAGCCTGTCTGCACATTCTTTAACTTTTTCTACAATTACAGATGTTGAAAAAATTTCAGACACAGCCTTGCCCTCTATGCTGTCATCTATGCCCTTTACCGGCACTTTTGCTATTACCATTTTATTTATTGAACAGTTGTTATCTATATATTTATAACCATTTGGCGATGTAACCAAAAAAGGGTTTTCCATAATAACACGCTCCGGTTTCAAAATACCTCTGCATAAATTATATTATACCACACAATAAATAAAAATTAAATAAATATTCTGTAAATACAACCCCATTTTGCATATCTTGACATAACAAAAAAAGAGTGTAAACTTTACTATAAAAAGTTAAAAGATAATTCAACAGACGAGGAAAGTAATATGGAAAAATGTTATATTTGTCCACGACAGTGTGGTGCTGTGCGTGATAATGAAATTGGAAAAGGCTTTTGCAAAATGGGGGAAAGTCCTGTGGTAGCAAGAGTTTCAAAGCATATGTGGGAAGAACCTTGTATAAGCGGTACAAATGGCAGTGGCACAGTGTTTTTCAGCGGTTGTGTTATGAAATGCGTTTTTTGTCAGAATTATAAAATTTCAACAGAGAATTTTGGCAGGGTGCTTACAGCAAATCAGCTTGCCGACTGCTACAAACAGCTTGAAGAACAGGGTGTGCATAACATCAACCTTGTAAGTCCCACACATTTTGTGCCTGCAATTATAAAAAGCCTTGACATATATAAACCAAAAATACCTGTTGTTTACAACTGCGGTGGCTATGAAAATACTGAAGCATTAAAAGCACTGCAAGGCTATGTGGATATTTACCTGCCGGACTTCAAATATGCCACAAACGAGATAGCCGAAAAATATTCAAAAGCCAAGGATTATCCCACTGTAGCCACAAACGCAATAGCAGAAATGCTAAGGCAACAACCAAAAAATACCTATGACAGCAACGGCATAATGCAAAATGGTGTTATAGTACGCCACTTGGTTTTGCCGTCCAATACCAAAAACTCCATAGCAGTGCTTGACGCTCTGTACAAAAGCTTTGGCAACAGCATAACCTTAAGCCTTATGGCACAGTACACACCCTGCGGAATTGCTGACCAATATCCGGAAATAAACCGCAAAATAACCAAGCGAGAGTACCAAAAGGTGCTAAACCATCTGGAGCTGTTAGACTTTGACGGTTTTGCCCAAGACCTAAGCTCTGCTACTAAGGACTATATTCCCAGCTTTGAGCTTGAAGGACTTTGACAGGGTTAGGGCTTTCAATTAACAATATTAATTGGCACAGCTTCGGCTATATTTTCTATGCAGTAGTAGTCTGCGGTGAAAATATAGTCGTTTTCATCTTCTTTACAGTTTATTTTTTTGCTTTTTATATCGCAGTTCCAGCGTATAAAAACATCATTTAACGCAAGCAAAGTATTTGATTGCTTTTTGGCTTGCTCTGCGGAGTTTTCAACATTTTGACAATCCATAACAAAGTTATATTCTGTTACTATATTAATTGGCATTGCCACATCATTCAGTACAAAGCTTTCGGTTGTATAGCGTCTGCCATAAACGTCATTAACCGAAATATAATCTATAGGCAAATGAACATTCATAAAAGACAACAATCGCCTTTGGCTTGTTTCTGTAAGATTTTCAAATTTTACTTTTTTGGGTATTTTAATTTCTTCGCTTGTGCGTACTCCTGCGTATACTTCGCCCTCACTGTGTACAAAGCGTGACTTTCCTGTTTCGCCAATCTCTACAATACCGCTTACAAGTAGCTGACCCTTTGCAACTCCGTCACCCACTGCTACAGAGTTTTTGCCCTCTCGTATATCCATTTTAAGCACCTGACCCGTTTTGGTCGCTTTAAGATTGCAGGGCTTTGTTTCGTCAACTATTTCGGGTACAGCATAACTTTCACTCATTTCAACAGACGCAGTATTGCCAATGAGATTAACTGACATCCAACCTACCTTGCCCAGTTGTAACGAAAAGCTACGCTCTGCCTGCGGTACATCAATATTTTTCTTTAATGCACCTACATAAATTCCGTTATTTTTCAAACATTCCTGCATTTCATAGGTGCTTACTGTATTGTTACCCTCTATTTGAACATTCCATACAAACATTGACAGAATATTTATAATTACCGCAAACAGCACTGCACCCACCAACAAGCCCTTACGTTTTTTATTTTTGTAAAGAGCAAACGGCAAACCCACTTTTTTGATAACGTGCAGTTTAACCATAGCACGTTTTCGCATAGAACATAAGGTTTTGTAATCCTCCACCGACACCTGTGCTGTAAGCGTTCCCTTTGCACCTATAGGATTTATAATTGTAATATCTGACATCATTGCAAGGTTTATAATTCGCTCAGGAAATTTACCCACAGCGGTAAATATAACATAACCACGCAACCACCTTAAAATTCTATTAAGCACATACTCACCTCTATCTTAAAAATTCCACCATAGTAATGTAACCACCTATAACAACAGAGGTGGTTGTAAGGCACTTTATATTCAGTCCTCTGCCCTTAAAGGCAACCACCATTTTGCCTGTATTCACCCTTATTATTTCGGGCTGATATTCCAGAATACCCTTGCAACCGTCCAGTGTAACTTCTCGGTTACTGCTAAACTGCAAATAAGGTGATATACCTATCATCTCTTTGCCAAATGCAGGCAGTTTTTTGAAGCCGTTTTTATTCTCCTTACTCACACTCACACCACCCACAAAATATATTTAACACTCATACCCTAAGCCATAACAGCCATATAATAATAAAACAAGATATGTTAAAAAATTATGCCGAAGTGGTGATACTTATGACAACAGGAGCAATGCAGGGACTATTGTATTGCGGTAACATACTAATACCCTCGTTATTTCCCTTTATGGTGCTTTCTGCCTTTATTGTAAAAAGCGGATTTGCCGACCTTGTGGGCAAATATCTTTCACCTGTAACCAAAAGACTTTTTCATACAGACGGAAATGTGGGTGCGGTTATTCTGCTGGGATTTATAGGTGGATTTCCCGTTGGAGCAAAAGGTGTAGCCTCGCTGTATGACGAAGGCAAAATAGACCTTGAAACCGCAAAGGCTCTTACAATGTTTCTTGTTGGCGGTGGTCCGGGTTTTGTTGTTTTTGTTGTGGGCAACTCTCTATACAAAAGCACCACAGCAGGACTTCTGCTGTGGCTGTGTCAGATTATTACACAAATTATTTTAGGAATATTCTCCTGCCGAAAAATAAAATACAGTCCGCAAGCATTTGCTACAGGCAAAAGACTTCCCATAAGCAATGCCATAGTAAACGCAACAGAAAGCGGAATAAACAGCATACTGCTTATGTGCGGAATGGTTATAGTATTTTCAAGTGCCTTTGCAGTTTTTGAGGATTTACAGATTACCAATTTTATAAGCAATCTACTTATAAACATAAATATTCCACCTTCAATAAGCAAGAGTATTTTAAGTGTGATGTGGGAGGTAACAAATGGTTGCAACACCTGTTGCGATAACGTAACACCTGTATGGTTTGTGTCGTTTGCACTTGGCTGGGGTGGAATATGTGTACATTTTCAGATATACGCACTGACAATGTCAATAGACCTACCAAAAATAAAATTCACCTTGTACCGTCTGGCACAAGGTGTTATATCGTCATTGCTTACAGCAATAATATTCACTTTTTACAATCCTATACAGAATGTCTACTATAGCTCTGCTACTCATATTGCACCATCGGCAACAGGCAATTACATAGGCAGTATTGCACTTATTGCAATGTGCATTTTATTTACAATGTGCATTGATAATGAGAACGCCTGACTATACCAGCTTCATATCTGTTAAAACCTTGCGGTAACAGTCAATAACATATTTAACGTCATCATCTGTAAGCTTTGTGTGCAAGGGCAGTGTTATTTCGTTTTTGTAGTGTGCATAGGCATTGGGATAATTTGCAATGTCAAATCCCATATTTTTATATGCTGTCATCATAGGCAGTGGCTTAAAGTGAACATTACAGGCTACGCCAAGCTCTGCCATACGGTTTATAATTTCGTTTCGCTCTCTGTGACCTATATTAGGCACTCTTGTAAGATAAATATGACAGCTTGTAACAAATTCTTTGTTAACGTGGTGCAAATAACCAACACCCATTTCGTCCATAGCTAAGTCGTACATTTTTATAATGTCACAGCGTCTGCCCTGAATTTCTTTAAATCTGTCAAGCTGAACCAAGGCTATGGCTGCCTGAATATCTGTCATATTACATTTATATCCCGGTATAACTATGTCATATTCCCAAGAACCGGCAAGATTTTTATGCAGTGCGTCCTTTGTTTGACCGTGCAAAGAGTACAACATATACTGGTTATACAGCCATTCGTTGTCAAGACCTTCTACATCTCTCCAAGTGGCAATGCCACCCTCTGCTGATGTAATGGTTTTAACTGCGTGAAGTGAAAACGCTGTAAAGTCAGCCACACTGCCACTCATTACACCGTGACGGCTTGAGCCAAAGCCGTGTGCCGAATCTGACAGAACTATTACTCTGTTAAACAGCCTTTGAATGTCATTATTAGCCTTAAAAAGGTGCTTTTTGCTTTCAACAGCCTTAAAAATTTCCTCATAGTTGCACATTTTACCTGCAATATCCACAGGAATAACAGCTTTTGTACGCTCGGTAATAGCTTCGGCTACCTTTTGCGGGTCAATTAAAAATGACTCGGGAGAAGTATCCACCATAACTATTTTAGCACCAACGTGTGCTATAACAGAGGCACTTGCTGTATAAGTGTAGGCAGAAACTATAACTTCGTCACCCTCACCTATGCCAAGAATACGCAGTGTTGTTTCCAGAGCCGCTGTACAAGAGCCAAGTGCAACAGCCTTTGATGTTCCGAAAAACTTTGCAACTCTGTTTTCAAATTCTTTTGTTTTAGGTCCTGTTGTTATCCAACCCGAACGCAATGTATCTGCAACTGCTTCTATTTCAGCATCGGTTATATCGGGCGGAGAAAAAGGAATACTTCTCATACTGAAAGCTCCTTATACAATAGTAATATTTTCTAATTTATGATGTTTAATTTTAGCACACCATATCTTTAAAGTCAATTATATATGTGGTATAATGACAAAGGTTAATAAAAGTTTAATAAAAAATTCAAGCAGTTACAGAGGGTTTTATGAGTTTTTATTCTGCAAATCAGTTTTTTAAATCAACATTTGGACATAAGGTATACAAAATATCTATAAACGGCGGTATGACCTGCCCTAACAGGGACGGCACACTATCAACAGGAGGTTGTATTTTTTGCAGTAGCACAGGTTCAGGAGATTTCTCGCCTGTTAGTACGCTTTCAATAAATGAACAGATAGAAAGCAGTATTGCAAAAATTCGCAACAAAATAAAAGAGGATAAATTTATTGCATATTTTCAGTCATTCACCAACACATATGCACCGATTGAATATCTTGAAAATATTTTCACTCAGGCTATATCTCACCCATCTGTGGTAGCCTTGTCAATAGGCACACGACCCGACTGTTTAGGTGATGATATTATACAGCTTTTGGACAAGCTCAACAAAATAAAACCTGTATTTGTTGAGCTTGGCTTGCAGACAATTCATTCACGCACAGCTGAATATATAAACCGCTGTTATACACTGGACGTTTTTGACAACGCAGTAAAAAAACTAAAAAGTGTAAACATAAATATTATAGTACACGTTATACTTGGCTTACCCTACGAAAGTGAAGAAATGATGTACCAAACCGTAAAATATGTTGGCAAAAGCGGTGCAGACGGTATAAAGCTACAGCTTTTGCACGTTCTTGAAAATACAAAGCTTGCCGAGGATTACGCAAGCGGTAAATTTGAAGCTTTAACGCTTGAACAATACACCAATATTATTTGCAGATGTATAGAGATAATTCCAAAAAATATGGTAATTCACCGTATAACAGGTGACGGTGCTAAAAAGATACTTATTGCACCCAAATGGAGTGGCAACAAAAAGCTTGTACTAAACACAATAAATACTGCAATTAAAGAAAGAAATATTGTGCAAGGAAGTAAGAGTGAAAATTTTTAGAAGCTTTGTAAATTATTACCACAAATATAATTTACAAAAATTAGTGCAATGTATCCTAAAGGGATTAAATTTAAAGGAGGTATAATATATGGGGAAAATGACGGTGTATCACGGTAGCTACACGGCTGTGCCACAGCCGAAAATTATAAAAGGAAGAAACACCAAAGACTTTGGCAGTGGTTTTTACTGTACCATTATACGAGAGCAGGCAGAACGCTGGGCAAAACGCTACAGCACTCCTACAGTAAGCACATATACCGTTCGTTTAAACACAAGCCTTAAAATACTGGAGTTTAAAGAAATGACAGAAGAATGGCTCGACTTTATCATTAACTGCCGTAACGGCGTTGTACACAGCTATGATATTGTTATTGGTGCAATGGCTGATGACCAGATTTACAACTATATTACAGATTACATTGACGGTATTATAACACGAGAACAGTTCTGGGTTATGGCAAAATTTAAGTATCCCACACATCAAATTAATTTTTGCACCAACAAGTCATTAAAGTGCCTTGAATTTACAGCAAGTGAGGAAGTATAAAATGATTGGACGAGAACCCAAAAAAGACAACGACCTGTTTTTCACCTGTAGTCTTATTGACTATATTGCAAGAAAAACAAAAAATAAAAGAGCCTATGTTGTAAACAAGCTTGGCAAAGCTACTATTGAAAAAATATATGATTTAGCAGATGTATACCACTGCGACAATATAGACACTGTAAGCAGTGAATTTATAGAACAGTCAGGCATAGAAACAGGAGATTTTGACAATGTAGCCACAGCGAAATATGCTGTTCCTTCCTACTGGGACATTGGCAAGGTTTACAAAAGACTTATACTGGCTATTTCAAAGAAAAAAAGCATTTCTGTTGTTGATGCACTTTTTGAGGCATATAATTCATTTGTCAGCGACAAAATAGACGATTATAACAGTAGCTTTTACTACGATGCCCCACAAAACATTTTTAACGCTTTCTATTATGGAGAGATTGAGTAATTTTTTAATTTAAATTTGTAGTTTTATTTTTAGAATTAAAAATTAATATTTTTCAAATAATTAAATTTACGGAGGTAATTTATTATGCAACCTAAGGACTATATAGTAAAGGATATTCAAGGAGAATACGCAATTTTGTGTGACCTTGCAGACAATTCGGAGTTATTTATCGCAATGGCACTTCTTCCTGCAAATGTTGACATAAACACAAAGCTTCACTACGAAAACCTTATGTATGAAATAGTTGAGTAAATTTAAAGGAGGTGGCTTTTATGCTTAACCAAGTGTTTAAAAAAATAAAATTAAAGCTTCTTGAAATGTCACCTATGCGGGTAATATTGTTGGGATTTTCAGCAATTATACTGCTGGGTGCATTGTTATTGTCTTTGCCTGCATCATCACAAAGCGGAGAATTTACAAATTTTCTCGACTCACTTTTTACGTCCACCTCTGCAACGTGTGTTACAGGCTTAGTTCGTTTTGATACCTGCACACATTGGTCGTGGTTTGGCAAAGCTGTATTGCTGTGCCTTATCCAGACAGGTGGACTAGGCTTTATGACAATGGCAATTTCTATAGTTGTGCTTACCAAAAAGCGAATTGGTATTACAGCCCGTGTAGTTATGCAAAATTCAATATCTGCACCGCAAATTGGCGGTATTGTAAGACTTACCAAAAAAATATTTGCCGGTACAGCCATTGTAGAGGGTTTGGGTGCAGTGTTGCTGTTGGTTTATTTTATTCCAAAGCTGGGTATAGCTAAAGGCGTAGTATATTCAGTTTTTCACTCGGTATCTGCCTTTTGTAATGCCGGCTTTGACCTTATGGGTTATCAGTCACAATTTACTTCACTTACAGGCGAAGCAGACAACTGGTACTTTAATATAATAATAATGGCACTTATTGTTACGGGCGGTTTAGGCTTTGTTGTATGGTTTGACCTTATAGACGCTAAATTCAGCTTTAAAGACCTTCACCTGCAAAGCAAGCTTGTTCTTACAACAAGCGGATTACTGATTGTGCTTGGTGCATTATCTATATTTTTATTTGAGCTTAACGGCACACTGTTTAAAAATATGCCGTTAAATGAACAGATACTGACATCGTTATTCCAATCTGTATCAGCCAGAACCGCAGGCTTTAACACAGTAGACCTTGCCTCACTTACAGACTCAAGCAAATGTATGATGATATTTCTTATGTTTATAGGTGGCTCTACAGGCTCTACCGCCGGTGGACTAAAAACAACCACCCTTGCAGTGCTTGTGCTTAGTGTTATATCAACCATACGCAGAAAAAAGGACTTGGAGGCATTTGGCAGACGGCTTGAGGACGGCATAAGCAGAACAGCAGGCTCAATTTTTACAATATATATGATTATAACCCTGTTCACCTCAATGGTTGTTGCAAGTATAGAAAATATAACTCTTATGCAGGCTATGTTTGAATGTGTGTCTGCACTGGCAACAGTTGGCTGTACACTGGGCATAACTACAAGCGTAGGTGCATTAACAGAGATAATACTTATTGTACTTATGATGCTTGGCAGAATAGGCTCTGTAACGGTATTGGTTGCTTTATTTTCAGACAAAAGTAAAATAGGCTCAAAACACGCACAGGAAAAAATACAAATTGGCTAAGGTGGTAATTTTATGAAATCAATATTGGTAATAGGCTTGGGCAGGTTCGGTTCTATTATGGCAGATAAGCTTGAAAATAGCGGTAATTCTGTGCTTGGCATAGATATAAGCGAAAAAAGAGCAGACGATGCGGTAAGCTTTTTGAGAAATATACAGATAGGTGACGCAACAGATGAACGCTTTATAGAGTCGCTTGGTGTTTCTAACTTTGATGTATGTGTTGTTGCTGTTGGCGGTGAAAACTTTCAGACAGTTCTTGAAATAACTGTACTGCTTAAGGACTATGGTGCAAAATGTATTGTAGCCAGAGCCAACCGTGATGTTCACGAAAAATTATTGTTAAGAAACGGTGCAGACTATGTAATGTGTGCTGACAGAGAGGCAGCCGAAAAGCTGGCTATAAAATACGGTTCAAAAAATATTTTTGACTATATTGAAATCACCAACGAATACGGCTTGTACGAAATACCTGTGCCTGTGTCGTGGATTGGCAAAACCATTGCACAGGTAAATGTACGTTCAAGGTACAACATAAATATAATTGCTACAAAATACAATAACAATATTCACCCTACAATAAAACCGGACTACGTTTTCAACAACTGCGAAAATCTTTTGATAATGGGAACAGAGAACGACATAAGAAAATTTTTTAAAAGCTAAAAATATAGTGCAACCTTGTACAGTGAATAGCAATTTTTCTGTTATTTTGGATATTAAGTGAAGGGTCTTTTTATAAAAATAAGAAAAGGCAAAAAATTCTTAACGAGGTGATATAGTGGCACGACCTATAAAATCAAATCTTGATTACTTCCCTATGGATGTAGACTTTTATTCAGACAGAAAAATTAAAGTTCTGTTGGCACATTACGGTGCTAACGGTATTACATTGTATCTTTATCTGTTAATGGAGATATACAGAAACGGTTATTATATAAAAATAGATGATGACTTTTATTATGTTGCATCAATCGACCTCAGGATTCCACCTGAGGATATAAAGGAAATTATAGACTATCTATGTTTACATTCCTTATTTGATAATAAACTTTTTTCAGCAATGAACATATTAACTTCAAAAGGTGTACAGTTGCGTTATCAGGAAGCCATAAAAGCAAGAGCTTCAAAAAGAAAAATAGTTGTAGAAGATGAAGTTTGGATTTTAAACGAAAATGAAACCTACAGCTTTATAATATTGCGTTCTGAAAAAGACAACGAAAGCAATGACTTATCAGATGATTTTGAGTGTGAAAATCCCGAAACAGATTTTTCAGAAATTAACAATAATAATTCTGAGAAAAACAGCAGTAAATCTTTGAATAACCACACAAAAGAAAGTAAAGTAAAAGAAAGTAAAATAAATAAAAATAAAGAAAAAGAAAATAAAGTAGTTATGCAGGTGCCTTCAAAAGACGGCACTTACTGCATTACATACAACGACTACAACGTGTTTGTGAAAAAATATCTCGATATTGATGTTTTGCAGTCTTTGCATAAAATGTGCGACTTTTTACAGCTTAACCCAGCCAAGCAACGTAAATTATCTGCAATGCAAAATTATATAGAAATGTGGCTTGAAAAAGATAACAGCCAAAGCTTAAAACAGCAAAATTTAAAGCCTCCAAATTTAAAAACACAAGTCCCAAGAGGCTGTAGCTTAATAAATTCTCTGTCTTCAGATACCTCCTATGACATAACTATGTTTGAAAAATACGACCTGTTTGAGTAAAAAATTATTGCAACTGCCCTATCATAGATTTATAATTTACTTAGCAATGCCGATTTAAAAAAGTCGGATTTTAAAACAAAAAGGAATGGATAATATGAGTAAAAATGAAAAATCATCGGTTAGCAGTTTTGATGAACAGCTTGACGCTGAAATTGAAAAGCGAATAACCGAAATGGAAGGTGCAGATTATGAATTTCCTGAACGCTTTGGCAAAAAGGATTATATAATCTGGGCAGTTGTTGTAGTTGTTTGCCTTGTTGCGGTTATAGCCGGTGCGTATATTTAACAAGAGTTATGTAAAAATTCAAGAGGGATAATATGAAAAAGAAAAATAATAAACAGGTAGACACACAAGTAGAAAAAGAAGCCTTGTTTGGTATTCTGCCTGTTATGAAAAACGAAAGGCTTTATGGATTTCTGGACGCTATTCTGGTTTTATCGGGATACTGTATAGCAACCTGGAGTTATACACAAGGCTCATACCTTGCTACACTTGTAGGCTTTAAACAGCTTTTGATTGGTGCGTTTTTGGGTGCTATACTTATGCTTGCCATTTATCAATTACCTGTAATTCTTTCCACAAGATACGGAATTGACATATGGATATGGCTTAAATCTGTGTTTGGGCATAAGGGTGTTACAATTATGACGGTGGTTATAATTCTTATAAATTACCCTTGGTATGCGGTTTGTGCAGATTTGTTTGCATCGTCTATGGAAAACCTTGTTAACCTGTTTGGTTTACAGTTGCCTGACTTTGCACCTGTTATATTAAGGCTTTTATGTGTTGGCATTGGTACTGTTATTGCTTACCGTGGAATTGGTGCTATTACCCACACCACAAGAATACTTGTACCGCTGTTGCTGGCACTGGGTGTTATAGTTGTTATAGTAGGTTTTACATCTGTTCCGTTTGATGTAATATGGAACTATCAGCCCGACACCTCTCAGTATTCTAACAACATAATTCCATACATAATTTCTATTGAGGCTAACTTTGCCTTTGTTATAACTCTTGTTGGTGGTATGGCTGAAGTACCTCGTTTGGTTAAAAAAGAAAAAGCCGGCTTTTGGGCCGGCGTTATAGGACAAGGTGTGTCTGGTTCGTTTTTTGTTGTGGTAGGTGCGGTTATGGCTATAGCTATGCAGTACGTTACAGGAGAAATGATTGATGACCCTACGGTTATGCTTGCAACTTTGTCTGTACCGGCACTGGCTTTAAGCTCGCTGTTACTGGTTGCCTTTGCCAACATAGGCACACAGGCTGTAGGCTCTTATATTTATGGTGTAATGCTTAAATCTTCGTTCAAACGTGCAAATTACCACACTCTTATACTCATACTTGCATTATATGTTGCAGTGCTTTGTGTATGGGGTAAAATTGTGGATTACTTCGGTTCGTTCCTTACAATAAGTGCTTGCATTTATGCACCGCTGGCATCTTTATTATTTGTGGATTTCTTTATTGTGCGTAAACAAAAGCTTTCACTTCGTTCTGCATACAGACTTAAAGGCTACCACGCTTACGACTACACCTGCGGTATAAACTGGGTTGGATTTGTTTGTGTTATAGCAGGTGTGGCAATGTCGCTGGCTGTTTATAATCCTGTTACAGGTGAGGTACACAATATGCTTTTATTCCACCTTACACCAACAGGCTTATCATTTTTAGGCACAGGATTTTTATACTGGCTGTTAAGCCTTATACCGCCAATAAGAAAATACCTTCTGCGTGACCGCAACGAAATAAGTGTGTAACAGGTGATGATATGAGTAAAAATAAAAAAATTGATACCACACCGTTTGACCGTTTTCGTGTACCACCAAAGCAAAATTTATTTTTCACTCCGCCAATATGGCTAATTTGCTGGTTGTGGACAAGAAAGTACAAGCTTAAAATAGACAAGGTAAATATGAAGGGCTTAAAGCCACCGTACCTTGTGCTTGGCACACACCACGCTTTTATGGACTTTGTGGTGTCACCGTTAGCTGTTTTTCCGCACAGAGCCAACTATGTTTCTGAGCTTGAAGGCTTTGAAAACTATGGAGAATGGCTGTACCGACAGGCAGGCTGTTTGGGAACACGAAAATTTGTAAATGACATTGCATTGGTAAAAAATATAAAGCGAGTAATGAAACGCAATGGTATTCTTATAATGTATCCCGAAGCACGTTATGCAAATGTTGGCACAAGCTGTGAGCTACCCGATTCATTGGGTAAGCTTGTAAAATATCTTGATGTACCGTTGGTTACTCTTAATATGCGTGGCAACTATCTGCAATCGCCAATATGGAATTTAAAAACACGCAAGGGTGTACGTCTTGAGGCTACTGTAACGCAAATATATACCCGTGAACAGCTAAAAAACACAAGTGTTGATGAAATAAACCAAAAGATAGCTGAATATCTTACATATGATGAATATAAATATCAGTACGATAATAAAATGGCTATAACCTATTCAAACCGAGCTGAGGGTATAGAAAAGCCACTTTATGTATGCCCTAACTGCAAAACTGAATTTTCTATGCAGACAAAAGGTGCTGAAATCTTCTGCGCAAAATGCGGTGAAAAACGCTTTATGACAGAATACGGCAGAATGGTTCACGCAGACGGCAGTGAGGACGAATTTTCACATATTCCTAACTGGTACGAATGGGAGCGTAAGCTTGTACACCAAGAGATTGAAAACGGAAAATACAAGCTTGATATGAAGGTTCACATTGAGTCCTTGCCCAATGCTGTTAATTTTATAGACTTAGGCGAAGGCAGGCTGATACACAACAGCAATGGCTTTAAGCTTATTTTCAAGGACTACGGCTGTACAGAAGAACAAGCTCTCAGCTTTTCTCCCATTACAACCTTTTCTGTTCACACAGAATATGACTACAGAGGAAAAGGACAGTGTATAACACTTTCTACACCCGACAATACCTACTTTATATACCCTCTTGAAAACGGCTTTAATGCAACTAAAATCCAATTTGCTACAGAAAGGCTGTACAATAAAAATTCAGAAATCAGGAATAATGAGTCAGCAGTTAACGTCTAGTCAACTGCTGACTTTAAAAATTTTATTATCCTGCGTTCTTTAGCTGTAATCTTAGCTTGTCAGAAATCATTGCGATAAATTCGCTGTTTGTTGGCTTACCTCTGTCGTTGTGGATTGTGTAGCCAAAGTAGGAGTTTAAAATATCAACGTCACCTCTGTCCCACGCTACTTCAATAGCGTGTCTTATAGCACGTTCTACTCTTGAAGAAGTTGTTTCGTATTTTTTGGCTACAGATGGGTATAATTTCTTTGTAACAGCATTGATAATCTCAGGATTTTCAATAGACATAAGAATTGAATCTCTTAAATAGTTATAACCCTTAATATGTGCCGGAACACCAATCTGGTGGAGAATTTCTGTAATTTTTATCTCCATATTTGAGCCTGATGAAGGATAGTAATGTAGCTTGGTTACGTTTTGTATTTGACTTTCGGAATTAATAAGCGACTCCATACTTTCTGCAAGGTCAGCCATATTGTAAGGCTTTAGTACAAAATACGATGCACCGCAGTTCATAATTTCTCTTTCAAGTACAGGACTGTCGAAGGTTGAATATACAAACATAAGAGGCTTTTTGATATTCTGCTTTCTGTTTAAGGCTCTTAATACACCTACACCGTCCATACGAGTCATAAACATATCCATAAGTACAATATCCGGTTGGAGTGTTTCAATTTTTTCCAGAAGCTCTGCTCCGTCTTTTCCGGAATAGCTTGGAATAAAGCTGTGGTCGGCAAGCACCTTCATATCTTCACGACTAATTTCAGCAGGTTCTTCTGTTATAATGATGTTAATTTTATTTTCCATAATTTCTCTCCTAACAAATTTATTTGATGTCCATATATTACCATAAATTGGTAAATTTGGCAATAGTAAACAGAGAATTTTTTGAAAAAAATTTTTCACATTCTATTAAATCTCATTAATCGACAGCATTACTATTACAGCGACAGAATATGCAGTATAGTTCAGAATTAAGTTATATGTAAATTATAAATTTATTGCACTAACCAAAGCTGTTACATTTAAAAACTCAATCAATTCTTACCTAATTGTTAGAGGATTTAACTTAATTTCTTGCCATTGGTTAGTGCAATAACACCAAATTACGCTACTGCTTCTTCTGCCTTGCGATTTTCTTCGTTAAAATCTTCTATCATATTTTCAGCAAAAATACCGTAGCCTCGGGTGGGTTCGTTTACAAATACGTGAGTAACAGCACCCACCAAACGGTTATCCTGTATAATAGGACTACCACTCATACCTTGTACAATACCATTAGTTTTGCTTAAAAGCTCATCGTCTGTAATTCTTATAACAATATTTTTTGTTTTCATATTTTCGTTATAGTTTATAGATTCAATTTCAATATCGTAATATTTGGGAGAGCCATTGTCTACCGTTGTAATTATCTGTGCCTTACCTGTTTTTACCTGCTGTTTATATGCAACGGTAATTTCTTTATTATCAACAGGCGATTGATTTATATATCCAAAAATACCGGATTCACAGTTGCTTATAACATAGCCTGTACAACCGTTGTCACAGTGGTAGCCGTTTAAAGTTCCTGCACTGCCGGCTCTTGCTTTGGTAATACTTTCTATTTTAGCACCTGTTACCTCACCTTGAGCCATAGGTAACAGAGTTCCTGTGTCAACATCGCAAATACCGTGTCCAAGTCCGCCAAAAGCGTTACTTTCGGGATGGTAAAAGGTCATTGTGCCAATACCGGCAGAGCTGTCACGCACCCACAAACCAATTTTATAGCACCCATTGCCTGTATCTACAGGCTGAATAGTTTTTGAAATAACTTTATTATCTCTTACAATAGTAAGCTGAACAGGGTTACCGTTACTTTTATTTACAACAACAGGTAAATCCTCAGTATAGCTTACCTGTTGAGAATTAACGTGGGTTATAATGTCGCCAAGCTCTATACCACTGTCACGGGCAGGATTATATGCTTTATTATTTACGATTATTTTATCGGTTTTAACCACCATAACACCCTCTGTAAACAGCTTTATACCAAACGGATTACCGCAGGGAATTACTGTTTCGTTCTCTCTTATATTAATTTCTACATTTTTTATGGGAATAATATTTCCTAGCATAAGCTTACCTGTAATCCCTTTACTGTTATCATCGTTTTTATAGCTTGTGAGTGTTACACCATAAACTGACAGCGATTCGTTACCTGTTTTGCTAACATAAAATTGTGACGGTAAAATGTTACTAAGCACTGTTCCTATGCCCAGCACAAAAGCACAGACAATACCTATTGCAACGGTTGAAATTTTTATAAATCTTTGCAACTTATTCACCTCCCTGTTCCGTTGCTGTTTTTATCTTTCCACCAAATCCTCAACATTCTTGTGGAAATATATTTTTAAAATTTCAAATTTCCTTAATTGCTTTTTAATACAATGAGAGGTAAATTATAATTTATCTGTTAACCAATGCTTACACCATTGTTTGTTAAAAACTACGTTTGAAAAAGCTTAATAAAAACTTATAAATCAAAACCTATAATTGTTATTTCTTGGGTTAGTGCATTAATATTAATATCACTATCATTTTTGGCAAATTTTATTAATTTATACAACAAAAAAACGCACCACACGTTATGGCTTGTTATGCCAATTTGTGTGATGCGTTTTACACAACGAAAAAAGCACCTGCTTTAAGCAAGTGCTTTTGATTTGGAGCGGATGACGAGGCTCGAACTCGCTACCTCCACCTTGGCAAGGTGGCGCTCTACCAGATGAGCTACATCCGCATAATGGTGCCTTCGGACGGAATCGAACCATCGACACGAGGATTTTCAGTCCTCTGCTCTACCGACTGAGCTACAAAGGCAAAATTGGCGACCCGGAACGGGTTCGAACCGTCGACCTCTAGCGTGACAGGCTAGCGTTCTAACCAACTGAACTACCGGGCCAATTTTGGTGGGAACAACAGGGCTCGAACCTGTGACCCTCTGCTTGTAAGGCAGATGCTCTCCCAGCTGAGCTATGCTCCCACACCGGAATTTCGCTTG
>JAXJYN010000017.1:0-7105 GCA_036306965.1 Acutalibacteraceae bacterium | reverse complement strand
TTAAATAACTTAATCTGAAAGTTACTCCATTACAAAAAAGTCCTTAAATTCTTCTTTAGGCTCTACTACACCACAAGTTGCATCTGCAAGTTGCTTTTTCAGTTTATCTAAATTATCCTGTGAAATATGAAAGCTGATTTCTACATCTGTACCAAATGAACTATCATCTATAACTCCATTATATTGGGGAATAAGCGATGATACTTTACCATATTGGTTATAATCACAAACAAGAGTGCAAACAAGGCACTCCTGCATAGTAATAATATGTGAAGCCTCAACTGCTATTTTAGCACTGTGTGAGTATGCTCTTACCAAGCCACCTGCTCCAAGCAATACACCGCCAAAATATCGTGTAACAACCACTACAAGGTCTGTAAGATTACTCTTTACAAGAACATCAAGTGTAGGCATACCTGCCGTACCTTGTGGTTCACCGTCATCTGAATAACGCTTTATTTGCCCATTTCTAAGACAATACGCATAAACATTATGACGAGCATCCCAATGCTTGGTTTTTATTTTATTTATAAATTCCAGTGCTTCTTCCTCGGTAGTAACAGGCTTACAGTAGCCGATAAACCTTGAGCGTTTTTCTACAAATTCGTCACTTGCTTCAAATTCTACCGTTTTATAGTTGTTCTCTGCCAATCTGTTCCACCTCCAAAAAATATTATATAACATATACTAATTTATTAAATTACATTATGAAAATCGTGTTCGCCTGAAATTTCCTTTGGAATACCAAGCCCTGTTTTTATAGCTATTTTTTCCTGTACTTTTATAGAATTGTCCTTTTTATTGACTGTTATCAAATCACGATAATAATCCATAGTATCCAACTCTTCGTTTTCACTCCAATGGGTTACAGTATAATAACAATAATATAACATTCTGTTGTTATCAATATCATTATAAACAAAGCTGTCTATTATACGCAAGGCACCTGCACTGGCAAATTTATTGTATTCATATGTATCAAAATACTTTCTTACCGTTTCATTATCAAGGTCATACCCATATTTTTCCATATTGACATTGAATGTATTATTTTCATAAAAAAAGCCTTCATAGAATATTGGTGATGGTTCAGAAGAACTGAGATAGCACAGTGAATTATCATCTATATACTGTAATTCGCTTACTCTGCTTATAGCAAAATCATCAGTATATGGTTTATTTTTGTATGCTTTTGTAACATCAAAAATAGCCTGTGTAGGTTCTTCTGTTGGAACATTTTGAGTTATATCGCTATTTTCATCATTACCTGATGAAATATTTTGCTGAGAACTTTCGGACTGCTCGGATTGTGGATTATCAACAGACGAATTTTCAGAAGGCGATGTGCTACTACTATCACTGCAACCTGTTACCACTGTACATAAAATTACAGCGGTTATTATTAAGGTTAAAATCCTTTTCATTTTAATACCCCATTTCTTCTGCTTGTTATTTTATTTCGTTAGACATTTCAAGCAGTTCTTTCTCTGAAATAATTGTTACACCCAACGACTGTGCTTTTGTCAATTTACTGCCTGCTTCGGCACCTGCAACAACATAATCTGTTTTTTTAGATACTGAAGATGATGTTTTTCCACCCATATCTTCTATAATTTTTGTAGCGTCACTTCGTTTTAATGTTGGAAGTGTTCCTGTTAGTACAAAGGTTTTCCCTTTATATTTTCCGTCATTGGATTTCTTCTCAAGAGGTAACATTTTAACTCCACACTCTTTAAGTCTGGATATTATTTCACGATTTTCTGATTTTGAAAAATAGTCAACAACACTTTCAGCCATTACACCGCCAAAGCCATCTATGGCTGAAATTTCGTCAAATGTTGCATTCATTATATTCTCAACAGATAATAATGCCTCACATAAAAGTTTTGCATTTTTCTGTCCTATATGGCGTATACCAAGTGCAAATATAACACGGAACAAGGGATTATCCTTAGATTTTTCGATTGCGTTTATGAGATTATCTGCCGATTTTTCACGCTTTTTCTCAAGGCTCATAATTTGTTCTTTTGTAAGCTTGTACAAATCTACAGGCGAACTTACAAGTTCAGCTTCAACCAACTGTCTTAATACAGCTTCACCAAGTCCGTCTATATCCATAGCATCTCTTGAAACAAAATGAATCAAATTACGCAAAAGCTGTGCAGGACATTCAGTATTTGTACAACGCAAAACAGCTTCGCCATCTTCTTTATGCACATTACTACCACAAGAAGGACATTTATCGGGCAGGATATATGGTTGTGCATTATCTGAGTGAGCAGTTACAGCAATAACTTCAGGTATAATTTCTCCTGCTTTTCGTATAACAACAGTATCACCTATACACAAACCAAGTTCCGAAATAAAATCCTGATTATGCAGAGTTGCACGACTTACAGTTGTGCCTGCCAATAAAACAGGTTCAAACACACCTGTTGGAGTCAATGCCCCTGTTCTGCCTACATTAACTTCAACATCTAACAACTTTGTTTCTTTTTCTTCAGGAGGATATTTATAGGCTTCTGCCCATTTGGGGAATTTTGCTGTACTTCCAAGCAACTCACGTTGAGAAAAGCTGTTTACTTTTACAACTGCACCATCTATCTGATATTCAAGCATACCTCTTGTTTCGCCTATATGCTCAATATTCTCAATAACATCTTCTATATTATCAAATAATTTATATGAAGTTGGAACAGGAAAACCAAGTTCTGAAAGAAAATCGAGTGATTCCTTATGTGTTTTCAATTCAACACCATTAATCTGTTGAATATTAAATGTAAATATGTCAAGATTTCGTTTCGCAGTAATTTTTGAGTTTTTCTGTCGCAAAGAACCTGCAGCTGCATTTCGTGGATTCTTTGCGATTTTTTCGTTATTAAGCTCTTGTTCTTCAACAAGCTTTAAAAAGCTTGTATTGCTCATATACACTTCTCCACGCACTTCTAAATAAGGTATAGCCTTATTTAACCTTTTGGGTAAGGATTTTATTGTTAATAGATTATCTGTTATATCCTCACCCGTTACACCATCACCACGAGTTGAGCCACGCACAAATACACCATTTTCATATTCACACGAAACAGACAAACCATCTATTTTAGGTTCAACCACATATTCAACACTGCCTACTGTTTGTTTTACACGCTGGTCAAAATCACGCAGTTCACTATGTGAAAATGAATCGTGCAAGCTTTCCATAGGAACAGTATGAGTTACTTGCGAAAATTTATCAGATGCTTTTCCTCCAACTCTGTTTGTAGGAGAATTTTCTTTTCTTAACTGAGGAAAGCTTTCTTCAAGCTTTTCCAGTTCGTTCAACATCATATCATACTCATAGTCAGATATCAGAGGGTTATCCTGATTATAATATCTGTCATTATGGAAAATAAGCTGTTCTGATAAATATTCTATACGTTTTTTTGCTTCTTCAAAAGTCATAATATCACCTATTTTAAATTCTGGTATTATTTTACCTTGATTTCACTATAAAATCAAGGTAATTAAAATTTCTTTTATTCAAAGCTAAACACTGTTTGAATCGCCAAAATATTATCGGGTAAATTTATGTAAAACAAGGATACAGTTGTTTCATACTCTGTCAGTAATAATTTATTGTTTAAACAGTGTTCAGCATATATTTTACCCTTTTTCAAATCTTTTTCTGAGTTTCTTTAATGCTTTGGTTTCTATTCTCGAAACATATGAACGGGATATATTCATCATATCAGCTATTTCACGCTGTGTTTTTTCTTCAAAACCATCTAATCCATACCTGAGTGCTATAACTGTTTTTTCTCTGTCATCCAAAACTTCCTCAATATACTTACCAAGCTTTTCACTCTTGAATTTCAAATCAAGTTTTTCTACAATATCATCATTAACTGCAATTACGTCCATCAAAACCAAACTGTTGCCGTCTTTATCGGTATCTACTGACTCATTAAGTGAAATTTCCTGCTGACTGCGTTTGGAATTACGAAACAACATTAGAATTTCATTCTGAATACAGGTTGAAGCATAGCAACTCAGTCTTTTAGCTTTTGTAAAATCAAATGTATTTATCGCTTTTATTAATCCAACAATTCCTACAGATATAAGGTCGTCATAATCATTTGTTCCTGAATAATATTTCTTTACTATATGAGCAACAAGTCTAAGATTGTGTTCAACCAATATGTTACGTGCTTCCTTATCTCCTTTTGCAACACGTTCAAGATACATTCTTTCATCTTTTTCTGACAAAGGTTTAGGGTAAGCGTTACTGGAAGTTAAATGTAAAATAAACAGCATATACATACCGTTTATAAGTTCAAACAACATACTAATCTCTCCCTTGTGTTTTCGTTGAGATAGTAAATTTTATGATTTGTTTTTACATATTTTGCAAGTCCTTTTATTTTTTATTAAATAATGTTTTGTATATTTATCAATACAATATTTACTTTTTCAAGTGTTGTGGGTAAAACTAAAAAGAGTATTAATAATATTGATATATATACTTTTACCAGCATAAGGAGATTTTCTTTATTTTTTATATTGTTACTGTTTTTCTGTAAATTTTAACGCAACAAACATTAAAAAGGTACTTGTAATAAAACTGAATTTCGTATATAATGTAGTAGAAATTATGCGTATTTGCGGAAATTTGCAAGAATTTTATGCCTGCTTTATTACGCAGGTGGTTTGAGAAAGGAAGTTTGTACTATGAACAGTGCAGAAAAATTGCAACTTCAGATTTTAGCCTGTAAGTCCCGTATAGGTGCAATTATAGGTACATTCAACGCAAAATCAGGTCATCCAGGTGGTTCTTTGTCAGCAGCTGATATTTACACTTATTTGTATTTCAAAGAAATGAATGTTAATCCTGCTGAACCTAAATGGTGCGACCGTGACAGATTTGTTCTTTCAAAAGGTCATTGCTGTCCAAGTTTGTATGCTACTCTTTCATTAAAAGGTTTTTTTGAATGGGACGAACTTAGTAAACTTCGCCATGTGGGTGCAATGTTACAGGGTCATCCAGATATGAAAGGTACACCCGGTATTGATATGAGTTCCGGCTCACTTGGTCAGGGCGTTTCAGCAGCCTGCGGTATGGCTTTGGCTGGTAAGCTTGATAATAAAGACTATCGTGTTTATACACTTTTAGGTGACGGTGAGTGTGAAGAAGGTCAGGTATGGGAGGCTGCTATGTTTGCAGCTCACAAAAAGCTTGACAATATTTGCTTTATTGTTGACTGCAACGGTCTTCAGATTGACGGTACTGTAGCTGAAATCGGAGGTATTGAACCACTTGACGAAAAATTTGAGGCATTTGGTTTTAATGTAATCAAGATAAACGGTCACGACTTTGACGAAATTGAAAAAGCATTTGAAAATGCTAAATCTGTTAAGGGTAAACCTTCTGTTATTATTGCTTCTACTGTTAAGGGTAAAGATGTATCATTTATGGAAAATCAAGTTGGTTGGCATGGTACTGCTCCAAACAAAGAACAGTATGAAATTGCTATGGGCGAACTTGAAGCAAAACTAAAAGAGTTGGAGGCACTTGTATAATGGCACAGGTTATTAATAAAGCAACAAGAGAAAGCTTTGGTCTTGCACTATGCGAACTGGCTAAAACACATAATGATATAGTTGTACTGGACGCTGACTTAGCAGCTGCTACAAAAACAGGTATTTTTAAGAAGGAATTTCCTGAACGCTTTATAAACTGCGGTATTGCTGAGGGTAATATGGTAGGTGTTGCAGCAGGTTTGGCAGCAGCAGGTAAAGTTCCTTTCGCTGCTTCTTTTGCAATGTTTGCAACAGGACGTGCTTTTGAGCAGATAAGAAACTCTGTAGCTTATCCTAAACTAAATGTTAAAATTGCAGGTTCACACGCTGGTATTTCAACTGGTGAAGATGGTGCTACACACCAGTGCATTGAGGATATTGCCATTATGAGAGCTATTCCGGGTATGGTAGTTCTTAATCCGGCTGACCATTATGAAATGATTGAGGCTGTTAAAGCTGCTTATGAATATAATGGTCCTGTATATATCCGTCTTGGCAGACTTGCTATTGACAGCTTTAACGACCCTGACAATTACAAATTTGAACTTGGCAAAGGTATTACATTGCACGAAGGTAATGATATTACTGTTGTTGCTACAGGTTTGGTTGTAAATGAAGCTTTAAAAGCTGTTAAAGCTCTTGAGGATAAGGGCATTAACGCAAGACTTATCAATATTCATACTATTAAGCCGATTGACAGAGATATTATCATTAAGGCTGCTAAAGAAACAGGCAGAATTGTAACTGTTGAAGAACATAATGTTATTGGCGGTCTTGGCGATGCTGTTTGCGATGTTGTTTCAGCTGAGTGTCCTGTAAAGGTTACAAAGATTGGTGTTAATGACGAGTTCGGCTACTCAGGTCCTGCTAAGGAATTGCTTGAAATTTTTGGACTATGTCAGAGCAACATTGAAAAAGTTGTTGAAGATATAGTAAAGAATGAAAAATAAAATCAGTTTTTAATTATACAAATAAAAGATTATTTAAACATAAAACTCCCTTATTTTTGTAATAAGGGAGTTTTATTATGTAATTAATTGTTTAATATTTCTTTCTCTATTTTATAAGCCTTACCATTTTCATCAAAGTAAATATAATAAATCTCTGTACCCATTTCATCCAGAAATCTTACTCCAAAAATTTTACCAGCATCTCCAAGATTATAGCTAAGATGTGTTTCATTTTGACTAAACGGCTCACCGTAAGTAGCTACAATTTCTTCTTGTGTTTTTCCATATATCCAGTTATCTACATATGGATATTCAGTTGGAAAAATTACATTCCACAGAATAACACAGCCACAAAGCAATGTTGTCAGTATAATTGGTATTACAACCAGTTTGGCTTTTTTCTTTACTATTCCATATATAATCAATATAACAGGAGATAAAATTATCAATATCGAGATAAGTAAGGCTAAAATTAAAAAAATATATATTAATATCATTACAAAGCCTCTACCAATGCTACTTTTTCTTGCGTGACATCAAAACAATAGCAACTACAGCCGCAACCATAAGTACAGCAAGTATAACAACAACTATTGTTG
>JAXJYN010000016.1:0-73272 GCA_036306965.1 Acutalibacteraceae bacterium | reverse complement strand
TTTATTCACTTTTTATTTCAGATATTAAATGAATTACGCAACATAAACTAACTTTATTATTCTGATATAGAACTATACATAATGTTGATACTGTTTGTTAACAAATTGTTCATAAAAATTTAACTCGTTCAAAAACCCTGACTGTATCCCATATAAATATTGACAAATTATTAACAAAACAATATAATATGTAAGTCAATAAAATCAAAAGTGAAATGGGATGTATCAAAATGGAAAACAAAAATTCAGCCAGAGAAAATCTGTTAAAAGTTGTTTTTACAGGTTTAATGGCAGCTTTGGTATGCGTTGCAACCGCTGTATTAGTTATTCCTTTGCCAACAAGCGGATATGCAAATCTTGGTGATTGTCTGGTTATTATATCAGGTTATATGCTTGGACCAGTTTATGGTGCATTGGCAAGTGGTATAGGTGCAGGTTTATCTGATTTGTTTTTAGGCTATGGAATATATGCACCTTTTACTTTTTTAATAAAAGCTGTAATGGCAATAATGGTTTATTACATAACTAAGCTTGGCCGTGAACGTTCATTTGGAATTCAGCTTTTATTTACAGTTATTGCAGCTATAGTTGCCGAGGTTATAATGGTTGGTGGTTATTTTACACTTGAAGTTTTTCTTTATGGTGTTGAAGGAGCATTACCTAATATTTTTGGTAACAGTATGCAGGGTATTTTTGGTTGCTTGTCAGCAAGTATTCTGTACACTGTAATGGGTAAAGCAAATTTATTCAAGATTACAGATAAGCTTCTGGGAAGAAATAAGAAACTAACAGAATCAATATAAAATTATTAATAAATACAGACAGTAGGCAAGAAAAGCTCTATTGTCTGTATTTTTTTGTGATAATTGCAACATTTTTTCATATCATTATTATAAAGCAAATTATAAATACAATATTTAGTTTAATGTAAATAGTTATAAGGCTATATAGGAATTTTGTTGTAAATGTGTTATAATATCCAAAATAAGAGTTGTTAAAGGGGGAAGAAAATGAAACTAAAAGAATTAAAAACAGGTCAAAGTGCAACTGTTGTTGATGTAGGTGGAGAAGGAGCTTTAAGACAACACTTTTTGGATATGGGACTTATCCCAGGTGTTACTGTTACTATGGTTAAATTGGCACCTATGGGTGACCCTATGGAACTTCGTATACATGGTTATGAACTTACATTACGTCTTGCTGATGCTGAAAAAATCACTATAGATAATATACATACAGCAAAAGTGGCAGAACATAAAAGGACACAAACCCAAAAAGTAAATCATCCGGGCTTGGGAGAAGGCGGTATTTACCACGCTAAATGCGATGGAAACCCTTTACCAGATGGCAAGATAATCTCTTTTGCTTTAGCTGGAAATCAAAACTGTGGTAAAACTACGTTATTCAATCAACTTACAGGTTCAAACCAACACGTTGGTAATTTCCCTGGTGTCACCGTAGACAGAAAAGATGGTGTTATAAAAGCTCATAAAGATACACTTGTTACGGATTTACCGGGAATTTATTCAATGTCACCATATACAAGTGAAGAACTTGTAACAAGAGATTTTCTGCTTGATAATAAACCGGACGGTATTATAAACATTGTTGATGCCACTAATATCGAACGTAATTTATACCTTACAATGCAGTTAATGGAGCTTAACATTCCTATGGTATTAGCTCTTAATATGATGGATGAGGTAAGAGAAAACGGCGGTTCTGTGCGTGTAAACGAAATGGAGAATATGCTTGGAATACCCATTGTACCAATATCTGCGGCAAAAAACGAGGGCATAGAGGAGCTTATTGACCACGCAATTCATATTGCACGTTACAGAGAACATCCGGGTAGAATGGATTTTTGTTCACCTGATATGCACGGTGGTGCTGTACATAGATGTTTACACGCAATTATGCACTTGGTTGAAGACCACGCAAAAGAAGCTGAAATACCTATAAGATTTGCAGCAAGTAAGCTTGCCGAAGGTGATACTGTAGTTCTTGAAAAATTAAATCTGGACGATAATGAAAAAGAAATGTTAGAGCATATCATACAACAAATGGAAGAGGAAAGAGGCTTAGACCGTTCAGCGGCTATGGCAGATATGCGTTTTAATTTTATAGAAAATGTTTGTAACGCATCGGTTGTTAAGCCGAAAGAAAGTAAAGAACACGCTCGCAGTGTAAAAATAGATAAAATTTTAACAGGTAAATTTACTGCAATTCCTGCATTTATTTGTATAATGGCACTGGTTTTCTGGCTTACATTTGGTGTAATAGGTGCAGGTCTTTCTGATTTGTTGGAAACTGGTATAACGTGGCTTACAGAAGTTGTAGATGTTGGTCTTACAGCTTACGGAATAAATGATGTAGTTCATTCGCTGATAATAGATGGAATTTTTACCGGCGTAGGAAGTGTATTAAGTTTCTTACCAACGATTGTAACACTGTTTTTCTTCCTTTCAATATTGGAAGACAGTGGTTATATGGCAAGAGTTGCCTTCGTAATGGATAAGCTTCTAAGAAAAATTGGACTTTCAGGGCGAAGCATTGTGCCAATGCTGATTGGCTTTGGTTGTACAGTTCCTGGCGTAATGGCAAGCCGAACACTTCCGTCTGAACGTGACAGAAAAATGACAATATTGCTTACACCATTTATGAGTTGTTCTGCTAAACTTCCGATATATGCACTGTTTACAGCGGCATTTTTCCCTGAAAATGGTACTTGGGTAATGATTGGTCTATACTTTACAGGAATTATTATTGGTTTAATTTATGCGTTTATGTTAAAGGGCACAGTGTTTAAAGGTGAGCCTGTTCCTTTTGTAATGGAGCTTCCAAATTATCGTATGCCGGGTATAAAAAATGTATGGCAGTTATTATGGGAGAAAGCTAAGGACTTTATAACACGAGCATTTACTGTTATATTTGTTGCAACAATAATAATATGGTTCTTACAAAGCTTTGATACCAGACTAAATGTAGTTGCAGAATCCCAAAATAGTTTACTGGCTTTAATAGCAGGTGTAATTTCTCCTGTTTTTGCACCACTTGGTTTTGGTGACTGGAGAATCTCCACTGCTTTAATTACAGGATTTACTGCAAAGGAAAGTGTAGTTTCAACTTTAACAGTTCTTCTTGGAGGAACTACTAATTCACTTTCTCAAATATTTACACCTTTTACTGCATTGGTATTCCTTGTATTTACATTATTATATACACCTTGTGTTGCTGCAATATCTTCTGTAAAACGTGAACTGGGTGCAAAGTGGGCAGTTGCTGTGGTTATAATACAATGCTTTATAGCTTGGTTTGTATCATTTTTACTGCATACTTTTGGTTTAGTTATGGGATGGGTGTGAATATAATGGATATTTTAAGCATTATATTACTGATAATTATTTCAGTATGTTTTGTATTAGCTGTGATACACATAATAAAAAAGGGTAATTCCTGTAGTGGATGTTGCAGTCATTGCGACAAATGTAAAAAATGTAATATAAAATCAGATAAATAAAAATATAAGTTATTTTAATAATTGTACTAATGCCTGTTTAAACGGCAGAATAGATTGTAGAACAGAATTTGCTTAGAACAAGGACAACAACACAGGTAAACTGATGCTTATCAAGGAGAAAAACGAAGTGCTGAGTAAATTATGCTGACAAGTTATCTAGTGCTTAAATAGAGATTAGCATTATATATTAAAAATTTAAAAACACAGATGATAGGTATTAAAGCTTATTGTCTGTGTTTTAATTTTATAAGTCAAATTAAAAAAATAAATAACAAACCTCTGTTTTGATTCATATAATAAATTGTGCCACAATTTGATAACGGAGGGAAATATGAATAGAGATAGTTATATAATCAATTCTTTGGAGTTGCATTTATTTTTTGGACGTATTATGAAAGAACATTCATTGTTTCTTGAAGCAGGCTTTACTCCACCAAGTTCAGACTTTGCAAAAAGAGCAGAATACTTTAAAAATGAATTTGAAAAACTATTATGTAAAGCTGTATTACTTAGCAACTGCACTATAAGTGAAAAAGTATTAAATTCAGGTGAGATATTTACAGAGTTTACAGCACTGGCAGAAAAACAAACAGAAAAATTTACAGGTATTTCTATAAATAAAGATATAACAAGTAAAGAAGAAACTCTAAGCAGTAATAGCAAGTGTAACAATATTTCAAAAAAACATTGTCAGGTAAAACAACTTAACCAAACTGCATTACAGCTTTTGAATGGACTTATCTCATTTAAAGAAGAAATATTAAAAAAAGTTCTGAATTGTGAAATGTTTACAATGAACTACCCATTACTTATTGAACACATAATAAGAGAAGCAAAGTTGTACAGAAAATATGTGCAAATGCTGGAGAAAAACGGAACCCTAAACTGCCACACTATGAAAGAGATTGAATGCTTTTGGAATCAGATAATGATGGAACACGCAATGTTTATAAGAGGTCTTTTAGACCCAACAGAGAAAGACCTTTTTAATTCTGCAAATGGCTTTGCAAATGAATATTCAAGGCTACTTGAAAGCTGTCGTAATGCAAATGATAAAATATTAACAACAGAGTCATTGAACACTACAAAAAAATTTAAGGACTTTAAAGCGGAAGGAACAAAAGGAATTGAACAATGTAAAATACGCTCAGTTATATTACCACTTCTTGCTGACCATGTTTTACGAGAAGCAAATCACTATATTCGACTATTGGAAAGTTGAATTTATTTATCATAAATATTCTGAAACAATATCACTTTATAGTCGTCACAGATATACCAATCAAAGTATAACCGTGACGACTGTTATGTTTTATAAAGATATTGTACTGGCATAATTCACATAAATTAAATACAATTATTGTATTGTTGTTACAGTTGACAAAAGTTTGAATTATATTGCCATAATGATTTGATAAATAAATATTTATGTGATATAATTTATGATTGTGAAAGAATGTAAATTATACTTTATTTGAAGAAAACGAGGGAAAGTTTATGGGTCAAAGAGATAATTTGAGAAATATAGCTATTATTGCACACGTAGACCATGGTAAAACAACTCTGGTAGACCAGCTTTTACATCAAAGTGGTATTTTCAGAGCAAATGAAGCTGTTGCAGAACGTGTAATGGATTCAAATGATTTGGAACGTGAGCGTGGTATCACAATTTTGTCAAAAAATACAGCCGTAATGTATAATGATATTAAGATTAATATAGTTGATACACCTGGACACGCTGATTTCGGCGGTGAGGTAGAGCGTATACTGATGATGGTTGATGGTGTTCTGCTTTTGGTAGATGCTTTTGAAGGCTGTATGCCTCAAACACGTTTTGTACTAAAGAAAGCACTTGGTCTTGGCAAAAAGCCTGTAGTTGTCGTGAATAAAATAGACCGTCCCGGTGCAAGACCACAGGAGGTTGTTGACGAGGTTCTGGATTTATTCATTGATTTGGGTGCAGACGATGACCAGCTGGAATTTCCTGTAGTGTATGCTTCAGGTCGTGATGGTTATGCTACACTTGACCCGAATGAAAAAGGAACAGATATGAAACCGTTGTTTGAAACAATCATCAATGAAGTTGAGCCTCCAAAGGGTGATATCGACGGACCAATGCAGATTCTGTTCTCAAATATAGACTATGACGATTATGTTGGCAGAATAGGTATAGGCAGAGTTGAGCGTGGTTCTGTTAAAACAGGTCAGTCTGCTGTTCTTTGTACAAGAGATGGTGGTACAAAAAATGTAAAAATAGCAAAGCTATATCAGTTTGAGGGTTTGAAAAGAGTAGAAACAGAAACAGCAGAATTGGGTGATATTGTTTGTGTTTCAGGTATTGCAGACCTGAATATAGGTGAAACAGCCTGTGCTACTGATGCAGTTGAAGCATTGCCTTTTGTACAGATAGACGAGCCTACAGTTTCTATGATGTTTATGGTTAACAATTCACCATTTGCCGGCAAAGAGGGTAAATATGTAACATCAAGAAATCTGCGTGACAGACTTTTTAAAGAAGTTGAAACAAATGTTGCTATGCGTGTAGAAGAAACAGACTCTGCTGATACTTTCAGAGTTTCAGGCAGAGGTGAGCTTCACCTTTCTGTTCTTATTGAAACAATGAGAAGACAAAATTATGAATTTCAGGTATCACGTCCAACAGTTATTATGAAAGAGATTGATGGTAAAAAGTGTGAACCTATCGAAATGCTTATCATAGAAGTACCCGATACTTATGTAGGTGCAGTAATGGAAAAGCTTGGTACTCGTAAAGCAGAGCTTGTAAATATGGGTACAAGAGAATCAGGTATTACTCATATTGAATTTCGTATTCCTGCCAGAGGTCTTATGGGATATCGCAGTGAGTTCCTTACAGACACAAACGGTAACGGTATTATGAACCATGTATTTGAGTGCTATGAGCCTTATAAGGGAGAAATTATCAGCCGTCATCAGGGTTCACTTGTTGCTCACGAAACGGGAGAAACTACAAACTATGGTTTGTTTGCTGCACAGGACAGAGGCAGACTTTTCCTTGGTGCAGGTGTACCTGTATATGAGGGTATGATTGTTGGTGCAAGTCCTAAAAATGAAGATATAACAGTAAATGTATGTAAGAAAAAACATATAACCAATACTCGTGCATCAGGCTCAGACGATGCACTAAAGCTAACACCTTGCTCACCTTTAAGTCTTGAGCAGTCTTTGGAGTTTATTGCAGACGATGAATTGGTAGAGGTTACACCTTTGAATGTTCGTCTTAGAAAAAAGGTGCTTAGCAAAGAACTAAGAATGAAACAGGCAAGCAAAAAGAAGTAAATAATAGTGTTTTTGTAAAATAGTTGAGGATTGATATTGTGGATTTTGTTATTTTAGACCTTGAGTGGAATGGTTCTTTCAGTAAAAAAACAAAAAAATATATTAATGAAATTTTTGAGTTTGGTGCTGTAAGGATAAATAGCGATATGGAGCTAGTTGATACATTCTCTATGCTTATAAGACCACAGATTGGAAAGAAAATATGTAGCAGAGTAAAGGAACTTACCCATATTGACCCTGAAGAGCTTGAACATATAAACAACACATATAACCACGTTATAAAAGAATTTAGTATTTTTGCAAAGGACGCTGTAATTCTTACTTGGGGAATAACCGATATTCATACTTTGATTGTCAATAATGAATATTACAATAAAACTAAAAAATTAAGTTTTTTAAATCAATATATGAATTTGCAAAGTTACTGTGAAAACTGTATGGATAGGGAAGACCCATCGAAACAAATGGGTCTTTCAACTGCAGCAGAATTGCTTAATATAGAATTTGGAAATGACAAACTTCATCGAGCATTGGACGATAGCATATTATCATGGAAATGCTTTGCGAAATTATATGATGAAAAAAAGGTAAAACGCTTTATCAGAAATGCTGATATTGAATTTTATAACAGAATTTGTTTCAGAAATGTTATGATAACTGATTTTACCAATCCTATTATAGACAAAAAGCAATTTTATTCTGTCTGCCCCGTTTGTGGGCGAAAAGGCAGACGTCTAACTAAATGGCAGGTAAAAAATAAAAGCTTTCGTGCAATGTTCAACTGTGATGCCTGTAACTTAAAATTCAATGGTAAGGTTCAGTTTAAGTTGAAATATGAAGGTGTGGAGGTTAAACACGCTTCACACCCGTTTGTACAGCCTGACGAAGAAAATAAAATAAAATTAAATGTAGTTAAGAAAAAGACGAATTAATTTGAAACCTAACTCACTTAATATTTGCAGAATAAAAAACGCTTGATATACTATGAAGTGCATATCAAGCGTTTTTTATATAATTTTTATTCTTCCGGGTTTTTCTTTTTTGATAAAAGTCCTGTTAATTTATTGGGTAACATATCAACAGCATAAAATAAAAAACCGAGAGCAACTATTATAAATGCAAACATTAGCATCATTGCAACAGTGTGTATAACTCCATTAACATCTATATCAAAGAATGAATAAGGATACATACTTCCGGCTGCTGTGCCAACTTTTGTTTTTAGAACCAATACAGAAACATATACATATATTGCATACAAAAATGATGGTATACACCAGATAAGAGGGAAATATATTTTATAATTCCCTTTTTTATCAAACAGCACCCAGTCAATAACAACCATTACTGGAATTATGTAATATAGTGTATTTATAACAAAGTTACTGTTCCAATCAGGAATAGTATTGTTATTTACAAAAAGATGACCTAAAAGGCAAGTTGAACAAGCTGTTAATGTTACAGTGCCTTTTAGCCACGGACATAAGCAGGTTTTTTCGTTTTTGGTGTCATTAATTTGCCAGAACGAAAGGATAAAATAATACACAACAACCAATATATTCGCTATATTGATAAAATATTGTACTTTAGATAAATCAGGGTGTTCTGAAAAAATATTAAAATTCAGCAGAAGAGCTACAGTTCCGCCAAGGGCTATAATCATTCGCCAGAATACAGCCAATGGTTTAAATTTAATATACATATAAAATCCTTCCTTAATATTTCAAAGTTTAACAATAGCAATATATCTGACGATATGTTATAATAAATGTAAATCACAAAGCTATAGAGGAGTGATAAGCTTGAAAGGAAAATCAAACTGTGAGCATTGTGCAAATTACGTTTATGATGAAGAATGTGATTGCTATATTTGTCAGATTAATCTTGACGAAGATGAAGTGGTTAAATTTATGCAAAACACCTTCGATGATTGTCATTATTTTAAATTTTATGATGAATATAAAATGGTAAGAAAGCAAAATTAATATTTTAAAAATCCGTTCTGTAGATTAACCTATAGAACGGATTTTTAATAATCATTTACTTACAGGTTATATTCATCAAGCATCTTCTGAACCATATTTTTAATTTCTGTTGCAGCGTTTTCTACAGGAATTTCACCTTTGAACGATTTATCTCTGTAAGAAATTTCGTAACAGTTTCTATCAAGCGTTTTAGGGCTTATAACCACTCTTATAGGAACACCAAACAAATCTGCATCAGCAAACATAAAGCCTGGTCTTACAGCTCTGTCGTCATAAAGAACTTCTACTCCCATATTAGTAAGTTCTTTGTACAGATTCTCACAAGCAGTTGTAACAGTTTCATCATTTGCTCTTAGATTACAAATCTCTACCTGCCATGGAGCAATAGGCATTGGCCAGATAGGACCATAATCATCGTGACTTTCTTCACAAATAGATGCAGCCAGTCTGCCTACACCTATACCGTAACAGCCCATAATAGGATTTTGAGCTTCACCTTTATTGTCAAGGTAAGTCATATTCATAGCCTTTGTATATTTAGTACCAAGTTGGAATATATTACCAACTTCGATACCACGTTTAATTGTAATAACAGGTTTACCACAAACAGGGCAAACAGCACCCTCAAAAATCTTGGCAACATCAGCATACTCAACCTCGCCAACATCACGTCCTATATTAACACCTGTATAATGGTAATCAATTTCATTTGCACCACATACAAGATTGCTAATACCTTTCAATGATTCGTCATAAACAACAGTTGCATTTTCAGTAAGATTAACAGGGCCAATAAAGCCGGGAACTATACCACATTCTTCGGTAACAATGTTCTGTGCAGGGTGGATATCCTCACCAAGATAATTTCTTAACTTAGTTTCGTTTACTTCCAAGTCGCCACGAATAAATACAACAACATACTCATCATTTGAATTTTTTTGATAAACTACAGCTTTACCAAATGCTTTTGAGTCAGCTTTAAGGAATTTCTGTAAATCATCTATTGTTTTAACATCAGGTGTATAAACTTTTTCAAGAGGTTTAATCTCACCTGGTTCATTATTTATAATACAAGGAGAAGCTTCCATATTCGCTTTGAAATCACATTCAGGGCAGATTACCAAAGAGTCCTCACCAATATCTGTAAGTAGCATAAACTCGTGAGAAACATTACCGCCCATCATACCACTGTCAGATTTTACAGAAATAACATTTTTTGCACCTGTACGCTTGAAAATACGCTCATATGCTTTAAAACACAACTCATAATATTCTTCCAAATCCTCTTGAGATGTGTGGAAAGAGTAAGCATCCTTCATAGTGAACTCACGAACTCTTATCAAGCCACCTCTTGAACGTGGTTCATCTCTGAACTTTGTTTGAATCTGATATATCATAAAAGGATAGTTTGCATATGACTGAGCAGTATCTTTTGCTAGATGAACTGCAGCTTCTTCGTGTGTCATACCCAAAACCATTTTATTATTATTTCTGTCAGTGAATCTTGCCATTTCACTACCAATACTCATATATCTTCCTGATTCTTCCCAAAGACTTGCAGGCATTACAACAGGAAACATAACTTCCTGACCATCAATTTTGTCCATTTCTTCACGAATAATATTTTCAATTTTCTTTGTAATTCTTTTTGTTGGCATAAAAAGAGAGTATATGCCGTTTGCCATATACTTCATATATCCGCCACGCACCATAAGTTTATGACTTTCAATTAAACAGTCAGATGGAGCGTTTTTAAATCTTTCGCCTAAAAGTTTAGAAACTCTCATTGGACACATCTCCTTAAATATATACAAAAAATAATTTTAAAAATCCTTATTAATATTACCACCTATATAGAAAAAAGTCAATTTTATTGTTTATTTGTCTGTTTATTTCAGTGCTTTTTCGTAATTCTTTATTATGTTTGAAATTATAATAAATAGGAAAAATTCATATTATTCATATTAAATACATCAAATCTGAAGTATAAAATAAAATTATAACAAGAGTATTGCAAGAATAAACAGCAATGTATATAATTAACATAAAAGATGCATAATTATTGACGTAATTAAATTTAATATAGTTGTAAATATGAATAAAATTATTCCGATTATTATGTAACTTGCAACAGAAAATTTATTAAATTATGGTTAAATCTTTAACAATTACTTTACATTAATTGCTGGATATAGTATTATTATTAATGAAATTTACAACATTGTAGTATCTACACAAATAATAGAAAGGATAATTTGTTATGGAACCAAAATATAAAAGAATTCTTTTGAAATTAAGTGGAGAGGCTCTTGCCGGTAAAGAGAAGCATGGTATAGATTTTGATACTGTTTTATCTTTCTGTAAACCTATAAAAAAATTGGTTGATATGGGCGTTGAGGTTGCCATTGTAGTAGGCGGAGGAAATTTCTGGAGAGGTCGTTCAAGTGGTAAAATGGACAGAACAAGAGCTGACCATATGGGAATGCTTGCAACTGTTATAAATGCTTTGGGTGTTGCAGATGCTTTGGAACAGCTTGACGTAGTTGTTCGTGTACAGACAGGTATTGCTATGCAGCAGGTTGCAGAGCCTTATATAAGAAATAAAGCTGTTCGTCACCTTGAAAAGGGCAGAGTAGTTGTTTTTGGTTGTGGCACAGGTAACCCATTCTTCTCAACAGATACAGCAGCTGCTTTACGTGCAGCTGAAATTGAAGCAGACGTTATTCTTAAAGCAACAATGGTAGACGGAGTTTATGACAGTGACCCTAAAATTAATGAAAACGCTGTAAAGTTTGATGAAATTTCATACTTAGATATTCTTAACAAAGGTCTTGCTGTTATGGATACCACAGCTGCTACACTATGTTCCGATAACAATATTCCTATTCTTGTATTCAGTATCGAAAACCCGGACAACATTGTTTCTGCTGTTTGTGGCGAAAAAGTTGGTACGTTGGTTAAGCAATAATTCAACTAAGGAGATTTATATCTATGAAAACTGTATTAAAAAAAGCTGAAGAGCGTATGAACAGAAGAATTGACCACCTTAATAATGAGTTTGCAGCTATTCGAGCAGGCAGAGCAAATCCTGCTGTTCTTGATAAGGTTGTAGTTGATTATTATGGTGCACCTACACCTGTAAACCAGCTTGCGGCTGTATCTGTTACAGAGGCAAGAACTCTTATGATTCAACCTTGGGACGCATCTGTACTTACACCTATTGAAAGAGCTATTCAAATGTCAGATATTGGTATCAATCCACAAAATGACGGAAAAACTATCAGAATGGTTTTTCCACCACTTACTGAAGAAAGACGTAAAGACCTTGTAAAAGATATTAAAGAGCTTGCTGAAGAAACCAAAGTAGGCGTAAGAAATGTTAGACGTGACACAGTGGATAAATTCAAAGCAATGAAAAAAGAGGGTGAAATCACAGAGGATGACCTAAAGCAGGCAGAAAAGAAGACTCAGGATTTAACCGATAAATTCATTAAAGAAATTGATGTTCTTGCTGAGAAAAAGCAAAAAGAGGTTATGTCAATCTAAAAATAATCAGGATATAATGATTATTTGAATTTATAAATCAAAAATTCGTTTGGGCGGTGCAATATGTTTTCATTTTTTAAGGATAAAAACGACAATAACAATAATATAACTTTGAAGGACATTCAACTGCCCGAACACATAGGAATTATAATGGACGGCAACGGAAGATGGGCAAAAAAAAGAAATCTTCCACGCAGTGCAGGACATAAGGCAGGTGCAAAAAACTTCAGAACAATTACCAAATATTGCAGTAATATTGGTATAAAGTATCTTACAGTTTATGCGTTCTCTACAGAAAACTGGAAACGGCCTGCCGATGAAGTTAATGCTCTTATGAGCCTCTTTAAGTCATATCTTGAAGAGGCTATAAGCGACTTTAAAGATGAGGATATTGTAGTTAAATTTATTGGTGATAAATCGGCTTTTTCACCTGATTTACAGGCTCTTATAGAAGAAAACGAAACTATGTCAGCTAATCGTACAGGTATGGTGCTTAATATAGCAATGAACTACGGTAGCCGTGACGAAATTCTGCGTGCTGTTAAAAATATATCTTCACAGGTAAAAAACGGCGAACTTGATATTAATGATATTACAACTGAAACAATAAGCAATAACTTGTATACAGCAGGTCAACCTGACCCTGACCTTGTTATTCGACCAAGTGGTGAATATAGAATTTCCAATTTCCTTTTGTGGCAGTCGGCTTATACTGAATATATTATTATGGATGTTTTATGGCCGGATTTTACAGAAGAAATGTTGGATGAAGCACTGATAGAATATGCAAAACGTAATAGACGTTTTGGTGGTGTATAACAAGGTGAAAGGTGGATTTTATAAATGAAAATGCGAATTTTATCGGCAGTAGTAGGTATACCGCTGATTATTTTAACACTTGCGTTTCACAGTGTTTTTCCTTTGTGTGTTAATATTCTTTGTGCAGTTGCATCATTGGTTTGTACGGTTGAACTTCTTAACGCCAAGCAACTTACAAAAGATTTTGCAATTTCAGTACCCTGTATGCTGTTTTCAGCATTATTGCCAATGCTGGTAACAGTTGACTTATGGCAGATTATATTATTTTTGTTTGTTTTTTACATTTTCACCTTAATGATTGTAAAGAGTAAAAAATATTCTTTTGCAGATATTTCATATATTTTTACATCAATCGGTCTTTCAACTGCCGGCTTAGGTTGTATGGTAAGTGCCTCAAATCTTGATAATACACACTCATGCTTTTATGTAACTTTATGTATTGTTATTCCTTGGGTGGCAGATGCTGGTGCGTATTTTGTAGGTAGTTTTTTTGGCAAGCACAAGCTTTGTCCTGATGTTAGTCCTAAAAAGACTGTAGAGGGTGCCGTAGGCGGTGTAGTTATTGGTATTATAGGAGCTATGCTGGATGCTGTTGTATATCAGTATATTATTTTTGCCGACAAGGCAAGTGTAGATTTTGTTGGAGTATTTGTAGTAGCTGTTATAGGCACTGTAACTTCTATGATAGGAGATTTAACCTTCTCACTTATCAAACGCAGTTGTCATGTAAAAGATTATGGAAATGTTATTCCGGGTCATGGTGGAATACTCGACAGATGTGACAGTATAATTATGACAGCACCAATGATATTTATTTTTATACAATATTGGCCATTAACTGTTGTATTATAAGAAGATTAATCAAGGGTTCGTATGAACCCTTTGTTTATTATGTGACTTTAATAAAAAAGAGGTCAGGGTTATGACAAGAAATTTATCAATTCTAGGTTCAACGGGTTCAATAGGAACTCAGACTCTTGATGTTGTAAAGGCTCTCAATTTAAAAGTTTCAGCTTTAACAGCATCAAATAATGTAAAATTAATAGAAGAACAAATCAGAAGCTTTAAACCAAAGCTTGCTGTAATGTTTAATGAAGAATCAGCTAAAGATTTGAAACTGCGTGTAAAAGATACAGACACTGTTGTTGAAATGGGTATGGAAGGGTTAATTCACGCAGCTACTATTGATGGTGCTGATACTGTACTAAATTCAGTTGTGGGAATGGTAGGTTTACAACCCACTTTGGCTGCTATAAAAGCAAAGAAAAATATTGCACTTGCAAATAAAGAAACACTGGTAACAGGCGGTAAGCTTGTAATGGACGCTGTAAAAGCAAACAATGTTAATTTATATCCTGTTGATAGTGAACATTCTGCTATTTTTCAATGCTTGCAAGGAATGAATGATAAAAAGGAACTGAAAAAAATTATTCTTACTGCATCTGGTGGTCCATTTTTTGGAAAAACTAAAGATGATTTAAAAAATGTTACACTTGAAGATGCTCTAAATCATCCAAACTGGAGTATGGGTAAGAAAATAACTATAGATTCAGCTACAATGATGAATAAAGGTCTGGAAGTTATTGAGGCAAAATGGTTATTTGATGTAGATGTTGATGATATTGATGTTGTTGTACACAGAGAAAGTATAGTACATTCTTTAATTGAGTTTGTAGATAATTCAGTTATAGCACAAATGGGTGTTGCTGATATGCGTATTCCTATTCAGTATGCAATCACTTATCCTGAGAGAGTTCCATCGCCTGTTAAAGAACTTTCATTGACCGATGTAGGCAATCTTACATTTGCAAAGCCTGACTACGAAACATTTACCTGTCTTGCTCAATGTATAAGAGCAATTAAAGAATGTCAGCTTGCACCTGTAGCGGCAAATGGTGCAAATGAAATGGCTGTTGAATTATTTTTAAATCAAAAAATTAAGTTCTTACAGATAGGAGAGTTTGTTCAACAGGCTGTTGATAATGTAAGCAAAAACGAAATAACTTGTGTTCAGGATATTTTAGAGGCTGATAAAACTGCACGAGAATTTGTACTTAGCAAAATATAAACTTTGGAAAGGACTGGTTAAAATACAAGTTGCATTATTGATTATAATAGGTGTACTTCTTTTTGAGTTAATTATTCTTTCGCACGAGTTTGGACATTTTATATGTGCGAAGCGTTCAGGTGTATTGGTACACGAATTTGCATTGGGAATGGGACCAAAAATTTTTGGTTTTAAAAAAGGTGAAACTCAGTATTCATTAAGACTTTTCCCAATAGGTGGTTACTGTAAAATGGAAGGTGAGGATGAAGAAAGTGACAATCCTCGTGCTTTTGGTAAAGCGAAGGTATGGCAAAGAATGATAATAGTTGCAGCAGGTGCAATAATGAATGTATTGCTCGGTTTGGTGCTTATGTGTATTCTTGTAGTGCAAGAGCCATATTATGCTTCAACAACTATTGAATCATTCCACGAAAATTCACGTTCTGCAACACAAGGCTTGCAGGTAGGTGATACCATTGTTTCTCTTGACGGATATACAATAAACACATCAAGAGATTTTTCATACTCGATGGCTACAATGAAAACAACATCACCCGATATGGTAGTACGCAGAGATGGCGAAATTGTAGATTTAGGTAATATTGAGTTTGATACAACTACAGATTCAACAGGACGCACATATATACAGCTTGATTTTTATGTTGTTCCTATAGAGCGAAATTTTGGTACAGTTATTACACAGACTTTCCAGCAAACCTATTCAGTTGTGCGTATGATATGGGCGAGTTTGATAGGTCTTGTTACAGGTCAGTTTTCTATGAACGATGTTTCAGGTCCAATCGGTGCAGCTTCGGCAATATCAGAAGCAACCTCAATGGGACTTGAAACAGGATTTGTAGATGGTCTAAATAATCTGCTGTTTATGTTGATGGTTATTTCTGTAAACCTTGGTATTTTTAATATGCTACCTGTACCTGCACTTGATGGAGGAAGATTCTTCTTCCTGCTTATAGAAGCTATTCGCCGTAAGCCAATTCCACCTAAGTATGAAGGATTGGTTCATTCAATAGGGTTTATAGTGCTTATTTTATTTATGATTGTAGTATCTATAAGCGATGTTGTAAGAATATTTACAGGCAGTGGTTTTAGTGGAGGTTAATTCGCTTTATAAAATAGGAGATTAAAAGCTATGAAAGTTACAAAACAAGTTAAAGTAGGAAATGTTTTAATAGGTGGTAACGCACCTGTTTCTATACAATCAATGCTCAATATTCCTGCAAGCAACATTGAGAAAAGTGTTGAACAGGCAAAACGTCTTGAAGAAGCAGGCTGTGAGATTATTCGTGCTGCTATTCCAAATATGGACGCTGTTAAGCTTATTCCTGCATTAAAAGAAAATATAAATATTCCTGTAGTTGCTGATATTCATTTTGATTACAGACTTGCAATAGAGGCAGTATCGGCAGGTGTTGACAAAATACGCATTAATCCTGGTAATATAGGCAGTATTGACAGGGTGAAAGCTGTTGTTGATGCTTGTAAGCCAAAGGAAATTCCTATAAGAATTGGTGTTAATTCGGGTTCAGTTGAAAAAGAGATACTTGCAAAACACGGTGGGCCTACACCACAGGCTTTATGTGAAAGTGCTTTGTATCATGCTTCATTGCTTGAAAAATTTGATTATACCAATATAGTGCTTTCTATGAAATCATCAAATGTAAAAACAATGGTAGAGGCATATGAACTCGCTTCAGAACGATGTGATTATCCTATGCACCTCGGAGTTACTGAGGCAGGCACTGAACATATGGGAATAATAAAATCCTCTGCGGGACTTGGAGCTTTGCTGTTAAGAGGTATAGGCAATACAATCAGGGTTTCTCTTACAGCAGACCCTGTAAAAGAAATTTATGCTGCAAAGGATATTTTAAAGGCACTTGACTTGAGAACTGATGGTATTCAGTTCGTTTCCTGCCCAACCTGTGGTCGTACAAAAATAGACTTAATATCAATAGCAACAGAGGTCGAAAACAGATTGAGAGATTGTAAGAAAAATATCAAAGTTGCTGTAATGGGTTGTGCTGTTAACGGTCCCGGCGAAGCCAGAGAGGCAGATATTGGCATTGCAGGTGGTGACGGAACAGGACTTATTTTCAAAAAAGGTGAAATTGTAAAAAAAGTGCCTGAAAATGAACTGATAGATGAATTAATTAAGGAAGTTGAACTTTTATAATGCTCTTGTTCAAAGATTTATTTTCTGGTTTTCTTGAGTTTGATAAAATTCCACAGGCTTTAACAGAGTCTGAGGTTCTACATATCCGTTATGAAAAGAAAATCGGTAAAATTACCATAAACTTAAAATTGAATAGCTTGGTTGAAAGACAATCAATTTTTTCAGTTGAGGAGAAGATTAAAAATTCAACTCTTTCTCCTTATTTGGTTAATATAAAACCAAAATTCTGTAAAGAACTTTTTACACCCGAGTATTACCCTCAGCTTGTTTTACAGCTAAAAAAAGACACACCATCTTTTAATGGTTCTCTAAATGACTCCACAATAACTGTTAACGGTGATGTTATAACAGTTAACCTTTGTCATGGCGGAAAAAATATATTGCAAACAAAGGGATTTGATAAGGCACTTGCAAAAATAATCAGTGAAGAATTTAATTTGCAATTCAAAGTTGAATATGACGGTGTTTTAGAGGTTGATTTGAATGAACCTGTAAGTATTTCTAAGCACGAAAATACAATCGTAAAAGAGGCAAGAGAAAATATTGTAACTCAGATTGAAGATTACGAAAGCTCAATGGAAACAGCCGTTAAAAGGTCGACAAAGCAAAAAGCGGAAAAAGTTGATAAAACCATTGAGGTGCGTAGTGGCAATTCATTGTTTCCACAGCTTGTTACAGGTAGTTATACTTCTGTATACGGCACAGTTACAAAAGAAAAGCCGACACCTATTAAAGATTTAACCGAAGATTTGGGTATGACTAATATCTGGGGTAAAATATTTAATATAGAAACAAAAATAACAAAAGATGGCAAATATTCAATTTCAAACTATAGTATTACAGATTACACAAGTTCTATTGTTGTGAAAGTGTTTGATTCAGTAAAAAAAGCTGAATGTCTTAGCGGACTGAAAAAGGGTGATATTATAGTGGTAAAAGGTAAAGTTGAATATGACAGCTATGCAAGAGATACAATCTTCTCAGGAAAAGCTGTTTCAACTGCCGAAATTACAGAGGTTGTAGATAATGCAGAAACAAAGCGTGTGGAACTTCATCTACATACCAATATGTCATCTATGGATGGTGTTAATTCTGCCGGAGACCTTGTTAAACGTGCCAATAAATGGGGACATAAAGCTATTGCAATAACAGACCACGGTGTAGCTCAAGCTTTTCCTGATGCAATGAATACTGCGGAGAAAATTAATGGTATTGCATTCAACGAGGAAAAGCAAAAGAAGTTTTACGGTTTTACTGAATATGACGAAGGCGAAGAACGCATTGCAGAGAAAATCAAGATTATTTATGGTACAGAGGCATACTTTGTAAATGATATGATTTCATCTGTAAAGGGTAATAACGATAAAGAACTTACCGATGAATTTATCTGTTTTGATATAGAAACCACAGGACTAAGCCCCAATAAAGACAGAATAACAGAAATTGGTGCTGTAAGAGTAAAAAATGGAGAAATACTTGATACGTTTTCTACCTTTGTAAATCCACAAATGCCAATTCCTGCAAAGATTACACAGCTTACAGGTATATCTGACGATATGGTATGTAATGCTCCGCTTGAAGATGTTGCCGTACAAAGCTTTTTTGATTTCTGTGGTGAAAATGCAATATTAGTTGCACATAATGCAGATTTTGACACTTCTTTTATCCGTAATTCATCTGAAAGAAGTGGTCTTTCCTATAACTATACTTCAATAGATACGCTTGCTATTGCGAAATCTATTTTACGAGATATAAAGGACTATAAACTTAATACAATAGCTGATTATCTGCGTCTGGGTGATTTTAACCACCACAGGGCAACTGATGATGCAGAAATGTTAGCAAAAATTTTTATAAGCTTTGTTGAAAGGCTACAATCTGATTACAAGATTACACACGTTAAAGATATAAACACAAATATTGTAGGTGCTAATCCCAATAAGCTAAGGGCACACCACCAGATTATTCTTGTAAAAAACAAGGTAGGACTAAAAAATCTCTATAGACTGATTTCAATGGGTCATATGAAGTATTTCTACAGAAATCCTCGTATACCTAAGTCTGAGCTTGTTAAGTACCGTGAAGGTTTATTAATAGGCAGTGCTTGTGAGTCTGGCGAATTGTTCCGTGCTATACTTGACGGAAAACCGTGGAATGAACTTAAAGAAATTGCCTCATTTTACGATTACCTTGAAATACAGCCTATAGGAAATAACGAATTTATGATTCGCAATGGCACAGCCAAAGATGAAAAGGAATTGCAGGAATATAATAAAACAATTATAAAGCTTGCAGACCAGCTTGGTAAAATGGTTGTTGCAACCTGTGATGTTCATTTTATGGACCCACACGAAAGTGATTACAGAAAAATTCTTATGACTTCAAAAGGCTTTACAGATGCCGACCAGCAAGCACCGCTGTATTTTAGAACTACAGCGGAAATGTTGAAGGAATTTGAATATCTGGGTGAGAAAAAAGCCTATGAAATTGTTGTAGAAAATCCAAACAAAATAGCTGATATGATAGAACAGGTAAGACCTATCCCACCGGGAGTATTTCCTCCATTTATTGACGGTGCCGAGGAACAGCTTACCACAATCACATGGCAACGTGCTAAAGAAAAATATGGTGACCCACTGCCGGATATTGTTAAAGAAAGGCTTGACCGAGAGCTTGGTGCTATTACAAAATATGGTTTCTCGGTATTGTATATGACAGCACAAAAGCTGGTTGCTGACAGTGAAGCACACGGTTATTTGGTAGGTTCAAGAGGTTCTGTTGGTTCATCATTTGTTGCTACTATGTCAGGTATATCAGAGGTTAATCCACTTTGTCCACACTATATTTGTCCAAAATGTAAAAATAGTGAGTTCTTCACTCACGGCGAATATGGTTCAGGCTTTGATTTACCTCATAAGAATTGCCCTAAATGCGGTACTCAGTATTTGCAGGACGGTCACGAAATACCATTTGAAACATTCCTTGGATTTGAGGGTGACAAAACTCCGGATATAGACCTTAATTTTAGTGGAGAATATCAGTCAAGCTCACATAGATATACCGAAGAATTATTCGGAAAAGATAATGTGTTTAAAGCAGGTACAATAGCCACTGTTGCAGATAAAACCGCATATGGTTATGTTAAAAAGTATGTTGAAGAAACAGGCAAAACTCTTAATAAAGCCGAAATGGAGCGTTTGTCTATAGGCTGTACAGGTGTAAAACGTACTACAGGTCAGCATCCGGGTGGTATGGTTGTTGTACCAAGAGGTATGGAAGTTTATGATTTCTGTCCTGTACAACGTCCGGCAAATAAACAGGATTCTGACAATATTACCACACACTTCGATTTCCATTCAATACATGACACAATCTGTAAACTTGATGAACTTGGACACGATGTTCCTACAATTTATCATTATCTTGAAATGTTTACGGGCATACCTGTAATGGAAGTTTCTATGAGTGATCCCGAAGTTATGTCATTATTTACTTCACCAAAAGCACTTGGAATAGAACCGGAAGATATAGATTGTGAAACAGGAACATTTTCACTTCCTGAAGTTGGTACACCGTTTGTACGTCAGATGCTTTTAGAATCACAGCCAAAAACTTTTTCTGACTTGTTGCAGATTTCAGGCTTGTCACACGGTACAGATGTTTGGATAGGCAATGCCGCAGATTTAATTAAAAATGGTACTTGTACAATTTCAGAAGTTATCGGTACTCGTGACAGTATTATGACATATCTTCTTCATAAAGGTTTACCACCTAAAATGGCATTTAAAATAATGGAGATTGTCCGTAAAGGTAATGCAACAAAGTTGCTTACAGAAGAACATTTTACTGCAATGAAAGAACACGATGTTCCACAATGGTATATCGATTCTTGTATGAAAATAAAATATATGTTTCCTAAAGCACACGCAGCTGCATATATGATTGCTACTTTGCGACTTGGATGGTATAAGGTGCATAAACCTATTGAATATTATGCAGCCTATTTCACAGTAAGAAGTGATGGATTTGATGCTATAACCGTTTTACAAGGAAAAGAGGCAGTTGTTGCAAAAATAAATTCCATAAAGCAAAAACAATCACAAAACCTTGCGACAGCTACAGATAAAACAGAACTTGATACATTGCAGATAGTAAATGAAATGCTTGCAAGAGGAATTTCTGCTTTACCTATTGACATATACAAATCAGAAGCTAAAATGTTTGTTATAGAAGGAAATAAAATTCGTTTGCCTTTTTCTTCACTTGCAGGTGTAGGAGAAGCAGCTGCAATGAGTCTAGCAGAGGGTGGCAAGCAGGGCGAATATCTGTCTATAGAGGAGCTTAAATCACGCACAGGTGTTTCAACAGCAGTTGTAGAAACTTTGAAAGAGGCAGGTGCTCTTGGAGATATTCCGGAAAGCAGTCAAATGTCACTGTTTTAGCATAGGAGGAAAAATGAAATGAGTAAAAAGAAATTTAAACAACTTCTGGCTTTAATTGCCTTTGGTGTATTTTGTATGTTTGTAATGAACAATCTGGTATATGTATGGAATATGATAGGTACTTTTCTTTCAGTATCTATGCCATTCATTATTGGATTTTGTATTGCTTTTCTCATTAATAAACCTTATATGTTTTTTGCGGAAAAAGCTTTCAAAAAAATGGAAAAAAGTAAATTTGCCGTAGTAAAAAAAGCTCGTAAGCCAGTATCCCTTTTATTAGCCTATCTTTTGGTTTTGGGTATAATTACATTTTTAATATGTATAATTATTCCACAGCTTATTACAAGTTTTAATACGTTAGCAGATAATTTTTACAATTATGCAGAATCATTTAAACAATGGCTTGTTACTGTATCAAAAGAATATTTGAATATTGAACTGACAGAAGATAACGATTTATTTACAATGGTAAATAATCTTGTTAAAATTATAACAGGCGGAGAGTTAAAAGAGATTGTTACTAATATGGCAAACGCTCTTGGTCCTGATATATTTAATACAGCACTACAGTTCACAACAAACCTTTATAATATTATAATTGGTCTTGTAGCTTCAATTTACTTTTTGGGCTGTAAAGATAAACTTCTTTATCAAACTAAAAAACTTGCAGTTGCAGTTTTACCGGAAAAAGTTTTACCAAAAACATTTGAAGTTGCAGAACTATCCAATAAAATGTTTGGACGATATGTTTATGGAAGAATTATTGATTCTCTTATAATTGGTATGTTATGTTTTATTGGTATGAGTATATTCCATTTTGACTATGCACTGCTTATCAGTGTAGTTGTAGGAATAACAAATGTTATTCCTGTATTTGGTCCGTTTATAGGTGCTATACCCAGTATTCTTATATTGCTGATTGTAAATCCTTTGGAAGCTGTATGGTTTACTGTATTTATATTCGTACTGCAACAGCTTGATGGTAATCTTATAGGTCCTAAGGTTGTTGGTGACTCTATAGGAATTTCAGGTTTTTGGATAATGGTCAGTGTTATTGTAGGTGGAGGATTGTTTGGTGTAGTAGGTATGTTTATTGCTGTACCTGTTTTTGCAATTATATATGTATTGATTGGAAGTGCAGTAAATAAGAAACTAAAAGAGAAAAATTATCTTCAACAGTTTGGAGATTCTCCTGATACAGATATAATAACTGATGCCGAAAAGCCTGTGATTGATTTTAAAGAAATGAAGCTTTACAAAACAATTAAAGAAAATGTAAATCATACGTCTAAAAAATCTAACCACAATAAGCATAACATTGATAAAGAAAGTAATGATTGATTTTCAAAGAAAAGCAGGAAATAATCTCCTGCTTTTCTTGAAATTATTATAAATTTATTGACAAGATAATTTTAGTGTGTTATTATATTAGCACGCTAAAGTGAATTATAAAAGAGAGGTCATATTTATGAGGAAATATTATAAGCTTACTCCTGAAGGAACAAGAGATTTACTGTTTGAGGAGTCTGCTGCAATTAATGTAGTAAGTGATATAATTAATGATGTTTTTAAAGAAAAGGGTTATCATCAGGTAATTACACCGGGTATTGAATTTTATGATACATTTACACTTGGCGGATTTGGATATATGTCAGAAGAAATGTTTATTTCCACTGACAAAAAGGGTAGACTGCTTGTAATGCGTCCTGATTCTACTGTACCAATAGCAAGGGTTGTGGCAACACGTTTACAAGACGAAACACTACCATTAAGACTTTGCTACGACCAGCCAATTTACAGAAATAACAAATATCTTGCAGGCAGAAGTGACGAAATAAGACAAGCTGGTATGGAGCTTATAGGTGCAGGCGGTAAACGAGCTGATTTAGAATTGATAATTTCTTCTATAGAAATTTTGGAGAAAATCACACCGGATTTTCGTATAGAACTTGGTCACGCTGTTTTTCTTAAAGCAATACTTAATAAACTTGATGTAAATGACGAAAAAAAGGAAGAAATTAGAGGTTATATAGAATCTAAAAATTATTCTGCTCTTATTTCTCTTTTAGACGAAATCCCTGAAGATGATACAACAAAAGCACTTAAAAAACTTCCTCGTCTTTTCGGTGGAGAAGAAATATTTAAAAAAGCATTACCTTTATTTAAAGGTACAGACGCTGAACAGGCTTTGTTCTATCTGAAGGATTTATATAGAGAGTTGTCTAAAATATTGCCTGAGGATAAATTGATGATTGACCTCGGTATGGTTCAGAAAAATGACTATTACAGCGATATGATTTTCTGCGGTTATGTTGAGGGTTGTGGTGACGCTGTTCTTACAGGTGGTAGATACGACCATCTGTTTAATCAGTTCCAGAAAAAGATTTGTGCTGCGGGCTTTGGTGTTAATGTGGATGAGCTTGCAAAAATATATATGAATATAAATGGGGCAGAAATTCCTGTAGTTGCTGATGTTATGGTGCATGGCGATGATGGTTTTGAAATCGAAGCACTAAAGGTTAAAGAAGATTTGACTAATCAGGGATATGTTTGTGAATACAGTGTTTTTGCCTCTGAAGACAGTGCAAAGTTCTATGCACAGAAAAAAGGAATTAAAAAACTGTGTGTAGTAAACGCAAAAACAAGAATTGAAGAAATTTAACAGGACGGGGAATATATTATGAAACCACTAAGAATTGCACTGACAAAGGGCAGACTTGAAAAAGATACAATAGGATTACTTGAAGAATTAGGTTACGATTGCAGTGCTGTAAGAAATAAGGGCAGAAAACTTATTTTACCTATAGGTAACGGAGAAATAGAAGCAGTGCTGGCAAAAGCGGCAGATGTTATTACATATGTAGAACACGGTGTTTGTGACCTTGGTGTTGTTGGTAAAGATACAATACTTGAAAATGGAACAAAGTTTTTTGAACTGCTCGACCTTGGTTTTGGCAAATGCAGATTTGCTTTAGCAGGTAAAAAAGGTACAGATTTTTATAGCGGACACAATGTAAAAACCATTGCTACAAAATATCCAAATGTTGCACGCTCTTTCTTTGAGAAAAAAGGAATGGACATACATTGTATTAAGATTGAAGGTAGTGTAGAGCTTGCACCATTGTTGGAATTATCCGATGCAATAGTAGATATAGTAGAAACAGGTTCAACTCTAAAAGAAAACGGACTTGAGGTTTTTGAGGATATAGTACCTATTTCTGCAAGACTAATAGCTAATACCGCATCTTTGAAATTCCGCAAGAAAGAAATTGAAGATATAGTAGATAAAATATATGGAAAAATTAACGAAGAGGAGTAAAATATGATTTCTAAGGTTATAGCAGACGGTAATGCCGAATATAAATATATTTCAGAGCTTAAGGCTCGTTGTGAAAATAATGATAGAGATGTAACTGATATTGTTTCAGGTATTCTTGCAAATGTTAAGGAAAATGGTGATAAGGCAGTTGAAGAATACACACTGAAATTTGATGGTTCTAAAGTAGAAAAAACAGAAATCAGTAAAGAAGAACTAAAAGAATATGCACAGCAGTGTAGTGCAGATGTTTTTGCCTCACTTGAAAAAGCTTCTGCAAATATTAAAGATTTCCACCAGCGTCAGCTACAACAAAGCTGGCTTACAACCAAAAGTAACGGTGTAATTCTTGGTCAGCGTGTAAGAGGATTGAAAAGAGTAGGTATTTATGTACCTGGTGGTACAGCTGCTTATCCATCATCAGTTCTTATGAATGCTATTCCTGCTAAAATTGCAGGTGTTGAAGAAATTATAATGGTTACACCTCCCGGAAAGAACGGAAAACCTAATCCGGACATTATGGCTGCTGCATATGTAGCAGGTGTTGACAAAGTATTTCTTATGGGCGGTGCACAGGCGGTTGCAGCATTGGCTTATGGAACTGAAACTGTACCAAAGGTTGATAAAATTGTAGGCCCCGGTAATATATTTGTTGCAACAGCAAAGAAGCTATTATTCGGAACTGTTGATATTGATATGATTGCAGGCCCTTCAGAAATTCTGATTGTTGCAGATAAAACAGCTAAAGCCAACTATTTGGCTGCTGACCTTATGTCACAAGCAGAACACGATGTTCTTGCTTCTTCAATTTTGCTTACAAATGATGAAAATCTTGCTGATGAAGTTATAGAAGAACTTAAAAAGCAAAGTGCTAAACTCAGCCGTAAGGAGATTATTGAAAAATCACTTAAAGATTATGGTGCAATTATTGTATGTAGAGATATTCAAGAGGCAGTAGAATTTGCCAATATACTTGCACCTGAACACCTTGAGGTTTGTGTTGAAAATCCTATGGAATATATTGGAAAACTTGATAATGCAGGTTCTGTTTTTCTTGGCAACTATTCTCCTGAGCCATTAGGCGATTATTTTGCAGGCCCTAACCACGTTTTACCTACAAGTGGTACTGCGAGATTTTTCTCACCTCTATCAGTAGATAGTTTTATCAAGAAGTCAAGCTTTATTTACTACACAAAAGATGCACTTCTTGACGATGCAGATGATATTATTCGCATTGCAAATGCAGAAGGTTTAACAGCTCACGCCAATTCGATTATAGTTCGTAAAGAGAATAATACAAAGGATTGATATTGTGTATAAATTAAACAGTAAAATTTCTAATCTTACTCCGTATTCTCCTATTACAGGTGATTATAAAATAAGACTAGACGCTAACGAATCTTGTTTTAATCTGCCACAGAATATTTTAGAACAAATTAAAATAGCAGTTGAAAATATTGACTATAACCGATATCCCGACCCATATGCAACCGAGCTTTGTAAGGCTTTTGCAGATTTTTATGGTATAAGTGAGAAAAATGTAACAGCGTTTAATGGTTCAGATGAGTTGATTACTTTATTAATGACAACATTTATGATGTCTGGTGAAACACTTGTAACAGTAGAACCCGATTTTTCGATGTACCGTTTTTATACAACTCTGGCAGAACTTAACTGTGTTTCAGCACCTAAAAAGGCTGATTTGTCAATAGATATAGATGTAGTTATAAAAACAGTAAAAGAAAATAATGCAAGAGGTGTAATATTCTCAAATCCTTGTAACCCAACATCAAAAGGAATAAGCCGAGAAGAAGTTATTAAACTTATTACATCTGTTGATGCACTGGTTATACTTGATGAAGCTTATATGGATTTTTGGGATGCGTCAATTCTTGACCTTGTAAATAGCTACGATAACCTTATAATTATGCGTACAGCTTCAAAGGCAATCGGTGCAGCGGCTATCAGACTTGGTTTTGCAGTTACAAATGAAGTTAATTCAAACGCATTAAAAGCAGTTAAATCGCCATATAATGTAAACAGTGTTTCACAAAAAATAGGAACAATTATTTATAAAAATAAAGAATTTTTACAAAATAGACGAAACACTATTGTATCTTTAAGGGAAAATTTGTATAATGATTTAAAAGAAATTGAATGTGAATATCCTGAAAAACTTAGTATCGTTGAGGGTTGTTCTAACTTTGTTTTTATCAAAACAGATTTAAGCAAAAAAATATTCGATTTCTTTTTGAGCAAGGGTATAGCCATAAGATTAATGAATGACTATATCCGTATTACAGCAGGTACAGCAGAAGAAAATAACGCTGTTGTTACATTGCTTAAAGAATTTTTCAGTTAAGAGGTAACTGCTATGAGAAATGCAGTGGTGGAAAGAAAAACCAAAGAAACCGAAATCAAAATTGAGTTAAATCTTGATGGAGGTACAGTTGAAATAAACACAGGTATAGGCTTTTTTGACCATATGCTTACAGCCTTTGCAATACATGGCGGATTTGGCTTAAAGGTTAATGTTAAAGGTGATTTAGAGGTTGACTGTCACCATACCATTGAAGATACAGGCATTGTATTAGGTAAGGCTTTTTATGATGCACTGGGTGATAAGGGTGGTATCGAGAGATATGGTTCATTCTATATTCCAATGGACGAGGCACTGGCTTTTGCAAGTGTAGACATAAGTGGCAGACCATTTTTAGTGTTTAATACTGAATATCCGCAAGCTGTTGTAGGAACATATGACTGTTGTATGACAGAAGAATTTTTCAGAGCCTTTGCTTTTAATGCAGGCATAACACTTCATATAAAAAGTGAGTATGGTGCAAACAGTCATCATATTATTGAAGCTATTTTCAAGGCTGTTGCTCATTCAATGAAGTTGGCTGTTTCAGAAAATACAACAGGAAAAACACTTTCTACAAAAGGTTCTCTTGACTGATGTTTTCGCCTGAAAGGAGAGTATTATGATTATTTTACCTGCTATTGATATTAAAGACGGTGAATGTGTTCGCTTGAAAAAAGGTGACTATAATACTGTAGAAAAAGTTGCCGAGAGTGCTTACATAACCGCACAGAGTTTTAAAGATGCCGGTGCAACATGGATGCATATGGTTGACCTTGACGGTGCAAAAGATGCTTCAATACAAAATAAAGATTTAATTATAGATGTTGCCAAAAGTTCAGGCTTGAATGTTGAAGTTGGTGGTGGTATACGCAATATGGAGCGTGTAGAAATGTACCTTAACAATGGTATAAGCCGTGTTATTTTAGGTTCTGCCGCTGTTAAAAATCCTGACTTTGTAAAAGATGCTGTGAATGCTTATGGTGATAGAATTGCTGTAGGAATTGATGCTATAAACGGTATGGTATGTGCAGAAGGCTGGACGGACCAATCCGAAATTGAGTATATTGAGCTTGCCAAAAGAATGGAAGATATCGGTGTAAAATATATAATTTTTACAGATATTTCAAAAGACGGTATGCTGTCAGGACCAAATCTGGGTCAGCTTGACGAACTTCAGAATGCTGTTTCATGTAATATCATTGCAAGTGGTGGTATCTCTTGTTTAAAGGATATACTTAATGTTTCTGCTTTGAAATTATATGGTACTATTACAGGCAGAGCAATTTATACAGGTGACCTTGATTTAAAGGCAGCTATAAAGGCTTCATCTTTGTCTGACGAAATAGTAAACAAGGAGATTGTAGATGGATTTTGATAAATTTTTTAAAAAAAGTGAGCTTATTCCTGCTGTTATTCAAGAGAAATCAACAGGCGAGGTTTTAATGCTTGCATATATGAACAGAGAGTCATTGCAAAAAACCTTTGAAACGGGATATACATGGTTTTACAGTCGTTCACGACAGGAACTATGGAACAAGGGTGCTACATCAGGTCATTTACAAAAAATTGTAGATATTTATGGTGATTGCGATGATGACACACTGCTTATTACAGTAGAACAAACAGGTGCAGCCTGTCATACAGGTAATCACAGTTGTTTTTATACAAAATTAAAAAGCTTTGATATAGGAGAATAAAAAATGAGTAATGATGTTTTACAGGCTCTTTACCAGACAGTAATTGACCGTAAAGAAAATCCACAGGAAGGTTCTTATACTTGTTATTTACTTGACAAAGGTCTTGATAAAATACTGAAAAAAGTAGGAGAAGAATGTAGCGAAACAATTATAGCTGCAAAAAATAATGATAATAGCGAAACTGTTTATGAGATTGCAGATTTGATGTATCATCTTACAGTTATGATGGTTAATCAGGGTATTCCAATGGATGATGTTCTTGCAGAGCTTGATAAGAGAAGTGCAAAAACAGGTAACCTGAAAACTTTCCATCAGGTAGATAAAAATTCCTGATTTTTAAAGGCAGAGAAATCTGCCTTTAATTTTTCTGAAAATATAATTGCAGTTAGTGCAATAAATTAGAAAATTATCACTATTTCAAATAAAAAAAGCACTGCCCTAAAGCAGTGCCAAATTTTGATATTTAACTTTAATAAATATAAATCAGTTGAGTTCAGAGTCAAGCATAAATGGTGTAAGGTCTTTTTTGAACTCATCAGTTACTGTATCATTTGTCTGAAGTGTTAGCTTTTTATTAAGGTCTAGGCTAAGAACACCCATAATCGAATGTGGGTCAATCTCCAGATTATCACTTATAATTAGCATATTTACGTCAGGATATTTCTCAGCAACATCAACAAATCTTTTTGCAGTGGCGATATCCGGAATATAGATAGTTGTAGAATACATTTTAAATCTCCTTCTAATTCATTATACGGATATTTTATCATTTTTTGACTCTAAAATCAATATTTACCAAATAGTTTTATATTTATACCTACAACCAATCAACAAATGACGTTTTATATGACATTTTATTCAAAAAAGGGGTTTATTATGAAGTTTTATATTTTTACATTAGGATGTAAAGTTAATCAATATGAATCACAAATTATTCACGAGAAACTGTGTGAAAATGGTTTTGAACATACCAATACACATATAGATGCAGACATTGTAATAATAAATTCCTGCACTGTTACTTCAGTAAGTGACAGCAAAGCAGTTAAAACAATGCACAGAATAAGAAGAGAGAATCCTCAGTGTGTACTTGTACTTACCGGATGTTTACCGCAGGCTTTTCCAAATGACGAAAGATTTGCAGAGGCAGATATTATCCTTGGTAACAAATCAAGAAATATAGTTGTACCTGCCATTCAGCAATTTTTGAGCAATCGTGTAAGAATTATCAATGTTCAAAAGCACGAAACAGGTGATGAGTTTGAAAGTATGTCTATCAGTAACTTTTCCGAAAGAACCCGTGCTTTTGTTAAAATTGAGGATGGTTGCAACAGATTTTGTTCTTACTGCATTATTCCGTATGCAAGGGGCAGAGTTCGTTCCAAACCAATTCAACAGATTAGAGAGGAACTTGAAAACCTCAGCAAAAAAGGATTTAAAGAGATTGTTTTGGTTGGAATTAATCTGTCAGCCTATGGTCAAGAATTTGATATGGATTTGGCAGATGCAATAGAAACAGCCTGTTCAATAGAAGGCATAGAACGTGTTCGTTTGGGTTCACTTGAGCCTGAAAGAATGGATGTAAATACAATAAACAGACTTTCAAAACAACCAAAACTTTGTCCCCAGTTTCACCTGTCATTACAAAGTGGCAGTAATGGAACATTAAAGCGTATGAACAGACACTATACCGCAGAAGAATATGCAGAGATAGTAGGTAACCTTAGAGATGCTTTTGCAAATTGTGCTATAACTACAGATATTATGGTCGGTTTCCCAGGAGAAACAGAGCAAGAATTTAAAGAATCACTTAATTTTGCAGAGAAAATTTCCTTTGCAAAGGTTCACGTTTTTGCTTACTCACGTCGTCCTGGTACAGTTGCAGATAAAGCGGATAATCAGATTCCTGAGGAAATAAAGAATGTCCGTTCAAAAGAGATGATAAAACTTACAAAAGAAACAATGTATAATTTTTTGCAGAAACAAATTGGCAGAGTAGAGCCTGTTCTTTTTGAACGCCAGAAGAATGGTTATTATGAAGGTCATACAACTAATTATACACAAGTTATAGTAAAAACAGACAAGGAATTAAGCAACAAAATAGAAAATGTAAAAATAACTGAAATTAGTGGAGATAAATGTATTGGTATATTGGTTTAGTAAATATTTAAAGAACTGACATAACATTTTCCACTTCAGTAGAGGTAGATTCATTATCAAAATAGCTTATATCATAAATAATGAAATTATCTATGTTGTTTTCTTTGCAGTATTCAACCTCTTTTTTTAATATATCATCACTGTTTTTCCATGTTCCTTCGTCATAGTCACTGTTAGCCTTATATAGTGCCAATCCAACACATAATGTGGTTGTACTATTTGGATTAATTTCCTGCCATTCTTTAAGCATTGTATCAAAGGGAAGAACTGAGTGTTCAAAGTTTACATAAATTTGTGGGCATATGTAGTCTACATATCCTTTTGTATTGCACCATGTTTTAACATCTGCTCCTATATCTTCACAGTTACTTATATTACCTTGTGGTGATATTCCGAAAACAACATCAGATTTAATATTTTTGATAGCATTGTATACACCGCTAATAAGTATATTTACATTGGATTTTCTCCATTCAAATTGTGTTAATGGAATACATTCACTATCAAGATTTTCTGAATATTCATTATATGAATTTTTATCGACTTCTGTTTCTGCTGTAGGGTAGAAGTAATCATCAAACTGTATTCCATCTACATCATAGTTTTCCACAACCTCTTTTACACCTTCAATAATAAGTTTTCTGCCGTTACTGCTTGCAGGGTTAATATATTTACCGCCATCATATTTCAGTATTTCATCTTCATTAAGTGAGTGTATAATGCTGTTTTCTGCAAGTTCAGAAGGAGTATCACTGGTACTTATTCTATATGGATTTATCCAGGCGTGAAATTCCATATTGTTTTTGTGTGATTTTTCTATCATATATTCTAATGGATCAAAGTCGATTTCGTCACCTTGCGTACCTGTAATCAGGTGGGAGGTTGGAAAAATATCAGATTTATATAAAGCATCTGCAAACGGACGAATATGTACAAATAAAGCATTTATTTTATTTTTTTTTGCGGTTTTTATAATCTTATCAAAATTGCTTTTAAAAGATTCTTCAGTATGCTCATTTGTTTCAAGTGACATATATGGCACCCATACACCTCTCATACCTTCTATATTTGTTTGTGTTGTTTTATTGGTATTTAATTGTGTAGTAAGTGATTTGTATGAATGGTTAGCTGAATTATTGTCTGGTAATGTTATGGTTGCAATAGTGCTTACTACCGTAACTATAATTAGAATACATATTGCAACACTCCATATTTTATTACATCTAACTTTTAATATCATTGTAAAATTCCTTTCAAACAATTATCTTAACTTTCTGAAAAATATACTATTATTAAATATATATTTTAAAAACTGATAATTATTCTATTTGCAAAACAATAACGAGATTGGAGTGATATTTTTGCAAATATTTGATACAGAAAATATTTTTTTAGTTATAATTTTAACCTACCTAATTTTAATAAATATAATAGCAATTATTGTAACGGTTGCTGACAAGGTAAAGGCTCAGCTTCATAAATGGCGTATCAGCGAAGCTACATTGTTTGCATTAGCTGCTTTGGGTGGCTCTGTAGGAATGTATATTACTATGTGTATAATTAGACATAAAACTCAAAAGCCACAGTTTATGATAGGAATACCTGTTATTTTTATAGCAGAAGTATTATTAATTGCTCTTATTGTTTTTTCTTGTTAAAGTGATATTATGAATGAAATAGTTTTAAGTTTTACTGTACCCGAACAATTTAATAATACACAGGCAAAATGGTTTTTGCGTAATTATTGTAATATCTCCGCTCGCCTTCTTACTTCACTAAAAATGGTTCCTTTGGGAATCAGCAGAAATGGTGAGCTTTTAAGAGTGGTTGATACTATATATAAAGGAGATATAATAAAGATAAAATTACCACAGGACGATAACAAAATTGAACCTGTAAATCTTCCGCTTGATATATGTTACGAAGATGAACACGTTTTATTACTTAATAAGCCACCATATATGCCTGTTCATCCAACACACGACCATATTTATGATACACTTGCAAACGGTGTTGCTTATTATCTTAAAAATAAAAATCTGAATATTTCTTTCAGAGCAATCAACAGGTTAGATAGAGATACTACCGGCTTGGTATTAGTTGCAAAACATAGCTATTCTGCCGCTAATCTTGTAAAAAATGTAAAGAAAACATATATTGCAGTATGTGAGGGAGAAATTGCAGAAAGCGGTACAATAAATGCAAATATTGCTCTTTTACCTGGACATACTATTCAACGTATTGCAGGCGTGGTTGATGGTGTATATGCTGTTACGCATTATAAACCATTACTTATAAAAAACAACCATACACTTGTTGAGTTTGATTTGGAAACAGGTCGAACACATCAAATTAGGGTTCATATGTCATATATCAATCATCCTTTGGCAGGTGATGATATGTATGGTGGTTCACTTGAATACATTAAAAGGCAAGCACTTCACTGCCAGAAAATAACTTTTCTTCATCCTATAACCCATAAAGAAATTACTGTAACCACAGAACTTCCCAAAGATATGAGAAAGTTGATTTTATAGTAATTCTATATAATGTACATAAATTGCTCTAATGGTAAATAAATTTCCAATAATGTGAACAGTTATTGAATTTTTGACAATTTTGTTGATTAATAATTATTGATATGATAATATTGATTTTGTATTAAGGTATTTTAATTGATGGGAGCAATATAATGAATTTATTTGGAAGTATAAAAACAGTTATAACTAAAAAAAATAAAAAAGCAATAACAATTATGTTTGTAACTATAGCTGTAGCTGTTACATCATTTACAGCAGGTGCAGTAGTTGTTAGTACAGGACTTATTTCTAAAGAAAGTTCATCAAATAAGCTTTCTTCAAATAATACCTCTGAAATAGCTACAATAACAAAATCAACAGAAATTTCATCAGAAGGTTCATATAGTATAAAGCTTGCAAAAGAAAAAATAGCAATTATAAAAGGCGATACATATTCAATATTGCTTGCAGATGGAATGGAAAAAGAAAAACTTAATTTAAATTGGAGTACAGACAACGAAAAAATTGCTACTGTTGATAAAAATGGTATAGTAAAAGCTATATCAACAGGTGATGCAACTATAACCTGTACAAATACAGCTGATAATACTTGGGCAAAATTAATTGTTGCAGTGTCAGAGCCTGTATATGCTGATGATATTCAATTAGACAAAGAATCATACAAAATGACAACTGTAGGAGAATTGTTAAAGCTTAATGCAACAATAACGCCGGAAGATAAAGTAACAGATACAAAACTGGTTTGGTCTACCTCAGACGAAGATGTTGTAACTGTTAAAGATGGATTGGTAAAATCGGTGGGTGAGGGTACAGCAACAATTACCTGTACAACCTCAAATGATTTATCAGCAGAATGTGAAATTATAGTTGAACCTGTTGTTAAAGCAGAAGAACTTACACTTGATTACATAGGATATGATTTTGAAGGCCCACAAACACAATCTGTGCTTTTAACACCTACAATATCACCTGATAATGCTACAAACAAAACTGTAAAGTGGCACAGCACAGATGAAAATGTTGCTTTGGTAGATGAAGAAGGATATGTAACGGTTGTGGGTGACGGAGAATGTGATATAGTATGTACAACTACAGATGGTACATATTTATCAGCAACTTGCGAGGTTAAAGCAACAGGTACAATGGCAGTAGTTACACATACCACAGGAACAAGTGTATATGTACCAGTAAATCCTGTGCCTGCAAACTCTGTGCTGGAAGAAGCTTTGCGTTATGTAGGAGTTATTCCTTATGTATGGGGTGGCACAGACCTTTCATCAGGTGTAGACTGTTCCGGCTTTATATGTGCTGTTTATGAGCGTTTTGGTGTTAACCTTTGGGGTGTTCGCACTGATTTGTATCTGGCAGGTGTAGAAGTATCATCTATAGAAGAAGCAAAAGCAGGAGATATTCTTTGTTATCCGGGTCACGTTGCTATATATGACGGTAACGGTGGCAGAGTACACGCTTATGATGAAGGCTATATGGTTATGAGAGATTATAATATTGACGGATATTACACTATTCGACGCATTATCGAATAAAAAATAATGTAAATTCAAATATAAAATCCACCGTAGATGTTGAGCTTAAAACTATGGTGGATTTTTAATGTATAAAACGGAGGTAATCTATGTATAAAAAAGTAATTTCAGTTTTTCTTTTAGTAGTAATAGTGTCATCACTATTTATAACAGGTTGTTCAACCGAGGAAGAAACAGATGATGGAAAAATCAATGTAGTTGCAACCATATTTCCACAATATGATTTTGCAAGACAAATTGCAGGAGACAAAATAAATTTAAAAATGCTTATAGCACCTGCTGGAGAAACACATACATATGAACCTACACCGCAGGACATAATCAGTATAGAAAAGTCAGATGTTTTTTTGTATATTGGTGGAGAAAATGATGAATGGGTTGAGGATATTCTCGATTCTATAGATACAGATAAAACGCAAGTTATTAAACTTATTGATTATGTTGATACTGTTGAAGAAGAAACTGTAGAAGGAATGGAAAGTGATGAGGAAGAACATAGCGATGAGGGCCATTCTGTAGAGGCAGATGAACATATCTGGACATCTCCACTTAATGCAGCAAAAATGGTAAACGCTATAAAAGACGCACTCTGTAAAGCCGACACAGTCAATGCAGATATTTACAAGAAAAATGCAGATAATTATATATCCAAACTGAATGAACTGGACAGTAAATTCAAAGAGATTGTAAGTAACTCAGAACGACAGGAATTGATTTTTGGTGACAGGTTTCCTTTGGTATATTTTACAAAGGAATATGACCTGACATATTATGCGGCCTTTCCAGGCTGTTCATCAGAAACAGAACCCAGTGCATCTACTATAGCTTTTCTGACAGATAAAGTGAAAGAAGATAAAGTTCCTGTTGTTTTAAAAATTGAACTGAGTAATGACACAGTTGCCAAAACTATTGCAGAAGAAACCAATGCAGAGGTTCTTACCTTCTATTCTTGTCATAATCTTACAAAGGAACAATTTAATAATGGAGAAACATATCTTTCGATGATGGAGGAGAATGTAGAAACATTGAAAAAAGCATTAAACTGAACTAAAAAGAATATTAAATTTTATTTCAAAACAGCAACAGATATTTTTTAATGTCTGTTGCTGTTTTTCTTTTAATTTATATCACTAATAAATTGGCTTGTGCATAATATATTAAAAAGAATTGTACAAAAAATTAAAAGAGGTGAAGTATATGTCAAGGCAGTTTATTATGGTATCATCAATAACCTATGCCATGAAAGCAAAGTCCTTGTTAAGAGATAATGGTATTTATGTTGATATAATAAAAACTTCAAAATACTCATCACAAGGCGGTTGCAGCTATAGCCTTGTTTTATATAAAAATTTTGATAAAGCTATTGAAATACTTAAAGAAAACGATATTGATATATTAGATTTTACAGATGGAGGTGTTAAAAAATGATATATCTTGATAATTCGGCTACAACTTATCCAAAGCCTACATCTGTCTATAATGCAGTAAACTACAGTCTAAAAAATTATGGTGCAAATCCCGGCAGAAGTGGACACAGTATGTCTATAAAAGGTGCTGAAGAAGTATATAAATGTCGTGAAGCAGTTTCTAGATTGTTCAAAATTAAAGATGTAGAAAAAGTAATGTTCACTCAGAATTGTACACAGTCACTCAATACTGTAATCAGAGGATACCTAAATTCAGGTGATCATATTGTAATTTCTGAGTTTGAACATAATTCTGTACTGCGTCCTGTAAAGGAGTTAAGTGAGCAGGGTATTACTTTTACAGTAGCAGAGGTTGTTCATGGAGATTTTGAAAAAACACTTGATAATTTTAGAAAATCAATAAATGAAAAAACAAAACTTATTGTAGTAACCCATGCTTCAAATGTAACAGGAACAATATTACCAATAAGTAGAATAACAGCACTTGCACACCAATATAATATAAGGGTTTTAGTTGATACAGCTCAATCGGCAGGAGTATTGCCTATAGATGTTGAAGAAATGAATTTGGATTTTCTTGCAGCAGCAGGGCATAAGGGACTTATGGGACCAATGGGTACAGGCATAATGTATATTAGAGAACCTGATTTGATTAGACCTTTGATTTGTGGAGGTACGGGAAGTAGTTCTCTTGATATGTCACAACCTACTGTTACTCCTGATAAATACGAAAGTGGAACTTGCAATCTTCCGGGAATTTGTGGCTTACTTAAAGGAATAGAATTTATAGAAAAAACCGGTATTGATAAAATACATGATTATGAATTTTCATTACTAAAGCAGTTATATTATAAACTAGAAAAAACAGACGGTGTTATTCTATATACACCAGAACCTAAAAAAGAATATAATGCTCCATTACTTGCCTTTAATGTAAGAGATATGCACAGCGAAGAAGTAGCAGAAATTTTAAATACAAAATATGGAATTGCTGTAAGGGCGGGTTTGCATTGTGCACCGCTTGCACATAAAAAACTGGGTACAGAAAATCAGGGAGCAGTAAGAATATCGTTATCATATTTCAATACTTTTGTTCAGATTAACACTGTGGCAAATGCCGTTAAAAATATTTCCAATATAAATTCAAAAAAATTTAATATAAAGTAGTGTACATTTCAAAATTTTGTGATAAAATTATCAATGCGTAGTTGTAAAATAAATTTAGAGAAAACTCATAATTTACTACAAAGTTAATTATAGAGGGGAATGAATAATCATGGATACAATATTATCATGGTTTCAGTCCTTTTTATCTGTCATAAAAACTTTTGAGATTAAGGATGTTGTAGACATTGTATGTGTTACTTTTGTAATATATGCACTTATTAAGTTTGTAAGAGATACTAAGGCTGTGCAATTATTAAAAGGTGCAACTTTGCTTATAATGGTTTATCTTGTTGCCACATTTTTTAACCTTACTATGCTTTCAGCTTTGCTGAGAATGTTTGTTGAGTTTGGTGTCCTTATTGTTATAATTATATTTCAGCCTGAAATTCGTAAAGTGCTTGAAAAAATCGGAAGAAGTAATTTTTCAAAATCATTTGGTTTTTCAAACTCGGATGATGCAGAAATATTGATTGAAGCAAAGAAAAAGTGTGTAAACGATGTTGTTGCAATGGCTAAAAATTTCAGCAAGAAAAAAGTTGGTGCTTTAATAGTATTTGAGCAAGAAACAAAGCTTGGTGATATTATAAATACAGGTACGATTGTTGATGCTGCACCGTCTGTTTCTTTATTAGGAAATATGTTTTTTAATAAAGCACCATTACACGATGGTGCAGTGATTGTGCGTGATGGCAGAATATATGCGGCAGGCTGTATTTTGCCACTTACTAAAAAGAATGAGGATGTTGATGTTAACTTAGGTACAAGGCATAGAGCGGCACTTGGTATGAGTGAAGAGTCAGACGCAGTTGTAGTTGTTGTTTCTGAAGAAACAGGAGGAATTTCACTGGCTTATCAGGGTAGACTGATAAAAATGGAAGACAGCGAAGAACTTAAAACAAGACTTGAAAGGCTCATAGTTCCAGAATATGCAAAGAGCGACCTTGTTGATTATATCCCTATTTTTTCATCAATAAGAAAGGATAGGAAAAGTACAAATGAAAAAGAAAAAAAACATTAATTCCCGTAGCTTGTTTGATAATTCAAAATTTCTTTTATTGCTTTCGTTTATATTGTCGTGTATTTTTTGGGTAGCATTTGCTTCTGGTTCTGATGAAGAAAGCACAATTACAATTTCAGACATACCTGTTACTATAGAACTTTCTGATGAAGCAAAGGAAGATGGATTAAGAGTATACCGTGGCGGTGAAGCTACAGTTTCGGTTCAGGTAAAGGGTAACAGACTTACAGTTGGTTCTATAACCAAAGATGATATACAGGTTGTAGCTCAGAATACAAGTAGTATCACTGTAGCCAATACATATGCTCTCAGCTTATCTACCAAAAAAAACGGTGTGAAAACAGATTATGAAATAGTATCTGTTTCACCTTCTGTTATTAATGTAACTGTAGATAAAGAAAAACAACAGACATTTAATATTGAAAAAAATATTGATACATCTTCAGTTACATTACCTATAAGTACAAATGAATCTATATCAGGATACTATCTCTCAAAGCCTGTTATTTCTAATAATACAGTTACAGTAACAGGTCCTGAACAAGAAGTTAAGCAAATTAACAAAGTACAGGTTTCTGATACTATTTCAGGTGAACAGAGTGAAAATATAACCAAAAAGCTTGAAGTGCAGTTGCTTGATTCAGATGGAGAACTAATAGAAAGCGATTTAATAAATGTTTCACCTAAAAAAGTAGATGTTACCATTCAGATATTGCCAGAAAAAGAGATAGAAATAATACCTAATTTTGTTAATGTACCTTCTGGTATGGATGTTGATAGCATAGCATCTGTTAAGCCTTCAAAAATAACTGTGGCGGCTACAGAAGAAGAATTATCATTACTTAATGAAATAAAACTGGATCCTATTGATTTTAATACTTTAGACCCTACAAAAACACAGATTACCTGTAATATTTCACTTCCTGCTGGTTATATAAACATAAGTAATGTTGAACAGGCTAGAGTGTCACTGGATTTGAGTGATTATTCTTCCACTACCATTCCCGTAACAGATGTAGAATTAACTTCTGTTCCTGATGGCTATACAGCAGAGGTATCCACAAAGTCGATTAATGTATCCATTGCAGGACCTACTGATGAAATTAGCGATATAACAGCTGAAAGTATAAAAGCCAGTGTCGATTTAAGTTCATTGGCAAGTGGTTTTGAAGGCTCGCAGGAAATGCCGGTTAAAATTGATTTGTCAGAACTGAATGGTTGTTGGTGCTTTAAGGAATATACTGTTAATGTTTCATTAAAGAAAATCACAGAATAGTTTTATATCAAAGCTAAGTATAAGTTTAATCAACAGGCAATGATTTGTTTGCCTGTTGATTTTTTATATCAAATATTGCTGTTTGAATGATGTTTAGTGTCACAGCTTCCTTGCCAAAAGTAATATTTTGTAGTATTATATATATTGGTTTATTATGAATTTGTTGGAGGACAAAGATGGATAATTATTCTGATGTTAGTTTAGATAAATCTTGTATTTATTTAAACGTATTTTATAGAAATAAAGAAATAAATAATATCCCTGTTGATATTTTAACAGATGCACGAAATAGATATTTTTTAAGCAGAGGTAAAAAAATAAAAGATAAAGTTTCTTTTTCCGCTAATGGTATTAAGTATTCTTTTGTGTATCAGATTGATTCTAAAGGAAAACTCAAGTGGAAAACCACTTCAAATGGTATTGTTACAGAAGAAGTGGTTGCAGAGTCAGCAGGCTATATCATTGTGTATAAAACAGCTGATGGATTTGTAAATAAAAAAATGTATTTTAATCATTCACATTTATGGCAGAAAACAGAATATTTTGAAGTTGGTATGTCTGAGCCTGTTATTTCGCTTATGCCATGGCTTAATGATAATAAGGCTGCAATCGCTATGTATGATAATACCGTTTCATTTCCTCAAATACTTTATGCACTGCCATTTACTGATAATAAGAATGTATTGGATAAAGCAATTTCTGTTTGTCAACCTGAGGTATGTGCAACGGTAAATAATGTTACATATTATTTTGGTGATGATGAAGTTGAAGAAAAATGGAATAAAATCGTTAGTCCAACAGGTTCACAGTCCTATACACAGTCAGATTCAGTAACTGAACAAAAAAATTATTTTGATATTTCGGCATTAAGTGTAGATACGCTGTTTAAAAGTCTTGCAGATACAAGTGAAGTGTTTGGTAAAGATAAAATTACAGCGGTAAATTCTGTACAACCTCAAATAATCGAAAATACTTTAAATACAGAATCGATTATTGAAGATATTGCTATGGAACCTATAAACAATAGCTTGCCTGTTTCAGATAAAACAGTAGCTATTATACAAAAAAAGTCTGCTGACAGTGAAAGCAATGCTAATTCTGATAAATCTGTTATGATTTCTCAAAGAGAAAAAGGATTCTATTTTGGAGAGTTAGATAAAAACAATAATCGCAGTGGTTATGGAAGAACACAAACATCAAAGGGTAAAACTCTTTATGAGGGTGAATATCTGAATGATATGAAAAATGGTTTTGGTGTTAGCTACTATAAGAGTGGTAAAATTGCATATGTTGGTAATCATAAAGATGACCATTATGAAGGTTTTGGTATAGAATTTAGAGCAACCGATGGCAGTATAACTATTGCAGATTTTAGTAATAATAGCAAAGAATTTGTTTCAGCAAAATTTGATAAAAATGGTAAAATGATTTTTGCAGGAAATAAATTTGATAATGATAGTACAGGTATAACAATTAATACAGAAACCGGTGAGATGTTTATTGCGAAACATCATAACGGAGAACCTTTGCAGAATGGTACAATCATTGCTCCTGACGGAACATTGATTTATAATGGTGATTTTAAAAACGGAAATAAAGAAGGCAGAGGAATTCTTTTTAATACTGATGGTACTATAAAATATACAGGCGAATTTAAAAGAGATGTATATAGTGGTGAAGGTACACTTAAATACGATAACGGTAATATTTATACAGGCGAATTTTCAGCTGGATTACCAAATGGTACAGGTGAACTGAAAACTGAAAGTGGCACAGTAATATATACTGGTCAGTGGAAAAAAGGCTTATATAACGGTGATGGAAGACTCTATAATGAGGATGGCAGTTATAGTGACGGAAAGTTTGTTAACGGCACTGCAAAAGGTAAACTTGTTATCTATGATGAAAACGGTATGATAAAATATAATGGTGTTGTAATAAACAGTAAGCCTGACGGAAGCGGAATATGTTATCAAAATGGAGAAAAGGTATATGATGGTCAGCTTTCAGAAGGTGTAAAGTCAGGTACAGGCAGGCTATATTCTAATGGCGAGTGCGTATATATGGGTTCTTTTGAAAATGATGTGTTCAGCGGATTTGGAATAAGCTATAAAAATTCAAAACCTGATTACTGTGGTATGTGGGCAAATAATCTGTATAACGGAGCAGGTTTGTTACAGATTGATGATAGTACATCTATGGCAGGAAGCTTTATTAATGGTGTGCCTGACGGCAGAATAAACATAATAAAGAACAACATTCTGGTTCAGGAATGTATCTATAGTAATGGTGAATGTGAGTATATGCGTGAATACTCCGTTGATGGTTCCAGTGTAATATATGATGGAAACATAAAGGATAATAAAAGAGAAGGTATGGGCTGTACCTTTACAGAATATGGTGAAAAGCTATTTGAAGGTATTTTTAAAAACGGTGAGCCATTTAAAAGTATGAAGGTATCATCAAGAGAAATTCCGAAACTTGAATATGTTGCAAAATTAAAGGATACCGAATATGAACAGTTTAGACATTCAAAGGAATTTGTTGTAGAACAGCCGATGATGTCGGGTGTTTACTCCGGTCAATTAAATAATGGTGTTCCTGATGGAAAAGGAACAATTCTTTATTTAGACCATAGATATACAGGATGTTTTAAAAACGGTATAGCCTGTGGCAAGGGTGTAATTTATTTTGGTGATGGTACTGTTGTAAGCGGAACATTTATGGATAAACAGCTTATAAATACTTCTCCTATTAAATTTGCTAATGTGGTGTACAATCTTATTAAAGAGTAGGTGAAATGAATTATGAATATAAATGAGTCAGAAATATATAATGCTGCAGATATTTTAAGTAAAATGTTAGATGGTATTATGAGTGTTTTGCCCAATATTATTTTCTCTGCAATTATATTTTTAGTAGGCTGGAATCTGGCAAAATATCTTACAAAGATAATAATGAAATTTATTGAACGTAGTAAAATTGATTCATCTGCAGAATATTTTTTCAGGTCTTTTATTCTTGTCACATTTAGAATTTTAGTAATCCTTATTGTACTAAGTCAGCTTGGAATAGATGTTACAACAATCGTAACTGCCGTTGGTGCGGCAACAGTTACAGTAGGTCTTGCTTTACAGGATACATTGGGAAATATAGCAAGTGGAATTTTGTTGATTTTTACTCATCCGTTCAAAGAAGGAGATTATTTAAAAATTGGTACAGATGAAGGTACTGTAACAAAAATCGCATTATTTTCAACACACATAAATACAGTAGATAACAAGGAAATAGTAATTCCGAACAGAAATATAACTGCTGCAAGCGTAATAAACTATTCCAGTAATGAAGAAAGACGAGTAGACCTTACATTTAATATTGCATATGACAATGATATACTTAAAGTAAAGAAGATTGTTAAAGAGGTTATAAACAACAATGAGGGTATAAATAAGGATAAAGAAGTTATTGTAGGAGTTTTTGGCCAGAATGATAGGTGTTTGACGCTTGATGTAAAATTCTGGTGTAAAAATCAAGATTATTGGGATTTATATTACAAAATCCAAGAAGAAATAAATATAGCCTTTGATAGTAATAAAATAAAAGTTCCATACCAGTTGATTGTTAATAAACAAAACAGTAAAACAGAATAATAAAAACTTCGACCCCAAAAGTTAGATTTTTAGGTCTAACTTTTGGGGTCGGGTTATAGTGAAGTACATCTGTTTTATTATCTGATATTTATTCTGAAAATGTATATTGTACACCAAGATTATCGGCATATTTTTTTATAACATCATTATTCCCATAAGATTCAATACTTTGCAGGTTGTTGCAGAAAACAATAGCATTATCATTTATATCAGTAATACTATTTGGAAGTATTATTTTTTCTAGCGAAGAACATCGGCAGAATGCTGCAAAGCCAATTTCTTTGACATTGGCAGGAACAATAACTTCACTTACAGCACTATTATATGCAAAAGTATAATCCGGAATAGTTTCAAGACTAGAAGAAAGTGTAATTTTTTTTAGATTGTTGCAAAAAGAAAAAGCATTATTATTGATTTTTGTTACAGAGTCAGGTAAAGTATATTCGGTATCCGGTTTATTTTCGGGATAAGCCACCAAATCTGCCATATCTGCTGTATATAATATGCCATCTTCTGCTACATAGTAAGAATTATTATCGCAGTTTATTGTATGAAGATATCTGGAACTATAAAAAGCCAAGGAGCTTACATTGTTTATAGATGATGGCAAAGTAACACTGTTTATAATATCAGCATTATTGGTATTTTCAAAACAACGTGACTTTATTGTTGTAACTTTTAGATTTTCAATAGTTTCAGGAATAATAACGTCTTTGTCTGTACCGGTATATTGTGAAATAGCTATGTAATCATTTCCTTTTTCGTATATAAAATCACCATACTCACCTGTTTCAATAGTATACTTAGAATAACTTCCGCTTTCTGTCAATGACATAGCAGAAGCTTTGCTTTGTGTTGCTGGACTACTGTCATTACAAGCGGTTAAACTTGAACTTGCAATCACTGCACCTAAAGCACAAACAATCATTTTACACACTTTTATCATAGCAAAGTACACTCCATAAGAAGTTTTTTATATTGTTGATTGTATCATAAGATATGTTTTTTATAAATTAACAAACTGTAAATTTTGATAAAAGATTATTATATATTAATTAAAATTTGAAGTTGAGGTATTTGATTATTTAATTTTGCTAACTTATCAATATAAATTATAAAAAAATCTTCGTATATGTATAAACTAAAATATAATAAAAATTAACTATAATTTAATAAGATTTTTACAAAGTTCAACAATAAATATATATTTGCTTGACGGAGTTGCTCTAATACTGTATAATTTTTAGCTAGAGAGTGTGTTTCAGCGTAGCTAAAACCAACAATTTTACAAATTTTTAAGGGGAATTTATATGGATAAAACTAGAGAAAATGTTAATGATACAGAGATAGATTTGTCTGCTGTATTTACTATGATAGGTAAGCATATTATACCTATAATATTAGTTACAATTCTTTTTGGTGTTGGAGCATATCTTGGTACAAACTTTTTTATTCCAAAGCAATATAAAGCAAGTGCAACGCTTATTGTAAACAACAAGGTTAATTCAACAACAACAGGTGGTGGTATTAGTTCAAACGAGATTGTTGCAGCTCAGAATTTGGCTGAAGTTTATTCTATTATAATTAAGTCTGATTCAGTTTTGAAACCTGTAATAGAAAAAATGGAGCTTGATATGACTGTAGAACAGTTGAGTAATTCAATTACTGTTTCATCGGTTAATTCTACCCAAATTATTGAAGTATCCATAAAAAGTACAGACCCCAATTTTGCCAAAAAGGTAATTGCCAATGTAGTTAAAGTAGCTAAACCGGTTATTTTAGACAAGGTTGAAGCAGGTTCAGTAAAAGTAATTGATGAAGCTAAAATCGCCAATAACGGAAACCCTGTTGGCCCTAATGCAAAAAAGAATGCTTTTATAGGTGCTTTGGCAGGCCTTGTTCTTGCGATTTTAGTATTGTTTATAAAGGAATTTTTCAACAAGAAATTCAAAACCGAGAATGACGTTATTAATACACTTAATTTGCCATTACTTGGAGTTATTCCTCAGGTTGACGGAAAGGAGTTCGGAAAATGAGTTTAACAAAAAGAAAAAACAAGCCTGTTGTTAAAGAGCTTTTCAGTGTATTAGATAAGAATGCTCCTCAGAATTATGTTGCCGCATATAAAATGTTGTGTACAAATATTGAGTTTATCACTGTTGCACAGAAATGTAAAAATATAATGATTACTTCTACAATAGCAAATGAAGGAAAAACTAATTGTTCTGTTAATTTGTCTATTTCACTTTCCCAACTTGGTAAAAAGGTTTGTTTGGTTGAATGTGATTTGAGAAGACCTAGTGTGCATAGATTTGTAGATTCTAAAAGAAACACTACAGGACTTACTCACGTTTTAAAAGGTGAGGTTGAAATATCAAAGGCTATAAGAAAAGTAAGTAACACAAATATGAGTATATTGCTTGCAGGTATGTCGCCTCCTAATCCTACTGAATTATTGGCAAGTGAAAGAATGCAATCTGTTATATCCGAACTTGAAAAAGAGTATGATTATGTAATTTATGATACTCCACCAGCTTTTATGATTAGTGATGCTGCTGTTCTTGGCAGATATATGGATGCAACTTTTATGGTTGTAAAGCATAATTCTACTGAAAAGAAGTTTGCAGTTAAAGCAAAGAAAAATCTCGAAAATGCAGGTGTAAAATTATTTGGTGTAATTTTGACCTCTTATAAGGATAAAGCAAACAGTTCATATTCTGATTACTATTCATACAATGATTACTATTACAGTAATGATGAGGGTAAAAATAATGGTTGATTTACATTGTCATATATTACCTGGAATTGATGATGGAGCAAAAAACCTGGATACAGCACTTGCATTGTTGAAGGCTGAAAAATCACAAGGGGTAGATTCTGTTGTTTTTACACCTCACTATAAAATCGATGAAACTGATTTAAACGATTTTATACAATCCAGAAACAGAAGTTTATCTCTTCTTACTTCAACAAATGAATTTACTGATATCGGTATTAGTTATAAAATAGGTGCAGAAGTATATTTTTCCTTAAAACTTTTAGATATAGAGCTTCAACCATTATGCTTTGGAGATACAGATTATATTCTTATTGAGTTGCCTGTTAAATCAAAACCATATGGTTTAATGGAAGCCTTTACAGATATTATAAATCGTGGATATACACCGATAATAGCACACGTTGAGAGATATCCTTATTTTACAGAAAATCCTGTATTGCTTTATGATTTGGTTGCAAGTGGATGTCTTGCCCAAATTAATGCAGGAACACTTATTAAAAAGGGAAATATGACAGGTATTGTGGAAAAATATTTAAAATGGGAATTGGTGCATCTCGTTTGTAGTGATTGTCATTCAATAGAACACAGACCGCCTAATATTAAAAAGGCTTTTGATATCCTCGAAAAGAAACTGGGAGACCAATATGTTTCGTGGATTGAATCAAATTGCAATAATGTTTTTACAGGTAAATATGTAGATTTACCTGTAACTAAAAAGCCCAGAAAATTTTTAGGTTTTTGGGTATAAGTTGAATTTATATGAGAGGTAGGACTGAAAGCTATGGGGATAGAGTATGCTGTTATCGATAACGATGTAGCAGCTGCCGAGCTTGATGAAAAAAATAATTGTGGACAAACTGAATATGTTAATTATGATACCTTTAATTTCAAAAAGAAACCTGTATATGAAATCTTAAAGAGAGGTTTCGATATTTTGTTATCAGCGGTATTATTGTGTGTATTGTTGCCATTTTTTATAATTATCTCAATAATGATTATAATTGATGACCACACGGGAAGTCCGATTTTTGTTCAAAAAAGATGCGGAAAAGATGGTAAAGTTTTTAAGCTTTATAAATTCAGAACAATGTGTCCTGATGCTGAGAAAAAGCTTGATTCGTTAAAAGAAAAAAATGAGATGGACGGTCCTGTATTTAAAATTAAAAATGACCCCAGAATTACAAAATTGGGTAGATTTCTCAGAGCCACTAGTATTGATGAATTTCCTCAGTTATTGAATATTCTAAAAGGGGATATGTCTTTTGTTGGTCCAAGACCGGCATTACCTAAAGAGGTCGAGCAATATGATGCTATTCACAGAATTCGCCTTATGGTTAAACCTGGTCTTACATGCTATTGGCAAATAGAACCAAACAGAAATTCAATTTCTTTTGAAGAGTGGATGTCACTTGACAGAAAGTACATATCAGAAAGAAGTTTATTTGTTGATTTAAAAGTGATTTTTAAAACCTTTACCGCTGTATTTAGACGTGAAGGTTGTTGATTTAAAGAGCAGTAAAATAATTGTTGTAGAACTATTTTACTGCTTTTTTTCTGAAAAATTGTAAGTGGAGATTTTTAATAGTGAAAAAAATTTGTTTTGTTTCTTCATCAGGCGGTCACTATGCAGAATTGATGTGCCTAAAAGAAATTGCTGAAAATAATGATTCTTTTTATGTTACTGAAATGGGAGGACAAGTAGAAGAAAGTTCTCATAAGAATTTATATTTACTTCCTCAGATTAACAGACACGAGAAATCGTTTATACCACATTTTATAAATTTGTTTGGAAAAGCTATAAAAATTATAAAAAAAGAAAAACCTGATGTTGTAATAACAACAGGGGCATTACTTGCTTTTCCTTTTTGTCTTGTAGCAAAAATTTTTGGAAAAAAAGTTATATATATAGAATCTTTTGCTCGTGTTTATGAAAAATCTCTTACTGGTAAGTTAGTTTATCCATTTGCAGATTTATTTATTGTTCAATGGGAAACAATGCTGAAGTGTTATCCTAAAGCAAAATATACAGGCGGAATTTTTTAAAGAGGAACGATATTAATGATATTTGTTGTAGTTGGAACTCAAAAGTTTCAATTCAATAGACTTCTTAAGAAGATAGATGATTTGATTGAAAATGGGATTATAAATGATGAGGTATTTGCTCAGGTTGGTAACTCGGATTATCGCCCCCAACATTATCACTATAAGCAGTTTATTGATAAAGATGAATTTGAAAAAATAGTTGATAGTTGTGATATATTAGTTACACATAGTGGTGTTGGTACTATAATTTCTGGCATTAATCACGATAAACCTGTGATTGTTTGCCCACGACTTAAAAAATATAATGAACATGTGGATGATCATCAAACTGAAATCGCAAAGACTTTTTCAGAAATGAATTATGTTTTGGCTTGCGATGAAAATGATGATATTTCTTTGTTACTTGAAAAATGTAAAAATCATAAATTTGAAAAGTATTCTTCTCAAAAAGATACCACTATTAAGGTTATTAATGAGTTTTTGAATACTTTTTAATTTAGTTATACAGTAAAAACTTTAATTTTGTTAAATGAAAGGCAGATTATTTTGAAGATAGATATTATTACTTTGCACCGTGTAAGAAATTATGGTTCTTCATTGCAAACTCTTGCAACTCAGAAAACACTTGAAAAACTTGGATGTCAAACCGAAATAATTGATTACTATCCTGAACGTTATACCAGTGTTGGTTTGCTGAAAAGATTAAAGTATAAAAGTGATAAGCTTGCCAAAAATCCTATATTGTTATTTGGAGCAAGAGTAATAATATCTTTTTCCTATATCAAGAAGAAAATAGTTTTTGATAAGTTTCTCAAGAAATATATTAAGATGACTTCTAAAACTTATAGGAATGAAAAAGAACTTCTTGAGGACATACCTGATGCAGATGCGTATTGTACTGGCAGTGATCAAGTGTGGAATAGTCATTGGAATGAGGGTGTTGACCGTCCTTTTTACCTTAGTTTTTTGCCTGAAGATAAATATAAGTTTTCGTATGCAGCAAGTATAGGTAATGCCGAGCTATCAGAAAAAGAGGCATCAGAAGTCATACCTCTTTTTGAACAGTATAAACATATTTCGGTACGTGAAAATACAGGAATAGATATTATGGAAAAGCTAGGTTTTAAATCTGTGAAGCAGATGTTAGACCCAACACTTCTTTTTAATGGTGAGGAATGGCAAAAATATACATCAGATAGATTCAAAAATAAGAAGTATGTACTTACTTATAATCTACATCACGATAAAAGAATTGATGATTATGCAATGGAAGTTGCAAAAGCAAATGGTTTAAAGGTTTATAACATTACATATAACATACATGATATTATAAGAAAAGGAACAATAAAATGGTGTCCTACTGTTGAGGAATATCTTGGATTGATAAGAGATGCACAGTATGTGGTTTCAGATTCGTTCCACGCAACAGTTTTTTCTCTTATGTTTAATAAAAAGTTTATGATAATTTATCCAGAACAGGCAAGCAGTAGAATACGTAGTATATTGGAATTATTGAATCTTCAGGATAGAGGCAGTGAAGATATACCTTCTGTAGACAAAATTATGGAAGATATTGATTACTCTAATGTTGATAAAATATTAGATTCTGAGAGAGAGAAGTCCATAGATTATCTTAATATGGTGTTAAGCGAAGTGAGTACATATAACAAATAATTATATGGAAGGCATATTAGTTTTAATGAGGAGTAAGGAATATGAAAGTTCTTATAGTTAATACAATATTATTTCGTGAAAACGGAGTAACAGCAGTAATTATGAATTACTTTAAAAATATGAATAAAACAGGTATGCAAGTGGATTTCCTTGTTGTTAATGAGATTAATCCTAAATTTCGTAATGAGATAGAATCAAATGGTTCAAATATTTATCATATACCAAGAAATAAAAATGTACTTTCTTATATGAATCAACTTAGAAAGTTAGTCAAAAAAAATAAATACGATATTGTTCACGTTCATGGTAACAGTGCGATGATGCTTATAGACCTTTTACCAATAAAATTAGGTGGTGCAAAGGTAAGAATAGCACATTCACATAATACAACTTGTTCCCATATGACTGTACATAAGTTATTTAATCCAATGTTCCAGAAATTATGTACACATCCGCTGGCGTGTGGCGAAGCTGCAGGAAAATGGTTGTTTCCAAACAGAGAATTTACAGTTTTGAATAATGGTATTGATGTATCAAAATTTGCATTTAATCCAGAAACCAGAGAGAAATATCGTGCTAAAATAAATGCAGGTAACAAAAAAGTTATTGGTCATGTTGGTAATTTTCTTGAACAAAAAAACCACACTTTTCTTCTTGAGGTTTTTGCAGACCTTTTGAAAAAGGATGACAATTATATACTTCTGCTTATTGGTACAGGTTTATTAATGGACGATATTAAAGCAAAAGCAGAGGAACTTAAAATTCAGGATAATATTATATTTCTTGGAACTACCTTTGAAGTGCCTGAATATATGCAGGCAATGGATTCTTTTGTCCTTCCTTCTCTTTTTGAAGGTCTTGCTATTGTTTCGCTTGAAGCACAAGCAACAGGCTTACAATGCTTGATATCAAATCAAGTAACAATGGAAGCTAAAATGTCATCTCAAACAGAATTTTTACCTATTAATGATAAAACTCTGTGGTCAGAAAAAATACTTGGCTTAAAAGATGTAAATCGTGAAAGCGTTTCAGTTGAGACAATCAATACTTTGACCGAAAGAGGTTATGATATAAAAAGCAATGCAAATAAACTAAATGAAATTTATAAGTCGGCACTAGATAGTGTTAAGTAAATTTATTATAAAGATTAACAAAATAGTATTTTGATTGACTAATGATGTAAATGGAGTGTTCAGTGATGAAGTTAGCTTGTCTGACATGGTGGAGAAATAATTACGGTTCTATTTTGCAAGCCTACGCTTTACAGGAAGCTTTTAAAGATTATGATGATGTATCGTATGAAATAATTTGTCAGTATGGCAGTAAGATAGCGTCTTTCAGCAATTTTAAAGATAAAGTAAAAGAAATAGGGTTACTTAAATCAATAAAAAGAGTTATATGTAAATTTGGTTTAAAAAAGCTTAGATTGCGTACTGAAAAATTACAAAAATTTGTTGATGAAAATCTTTCAGTATCTAAGCGACAGTATGATTCTGAACATATATCTGAGGCAAATGATGTTTACGATGGTTTTGTTTGTGGAAGTGACCAAATTTGGAATCCTCAACTTTCTCCTGTAACCAGTATGTATTGGTTGTCTTTTGCTGAAAAAAACAAATATAAAATTGCCTATGCACCTAGCATTGGTGTAAGTGAGGTAACTGATGAACAAAGCAAAAAAATAAGAGAAAATCTTTCAGATTTTGTAGCTATTTCTTGCCGAGAGGAAAGTGGAACAAAACTTATTAATAATATTTTAAAATCAGATAAGTGTACAAATGTTCTTGACCCTACACTTTTGGTTGAGCGTAAAGTTTGGGATAATATTTGTCCCGAAAACTTATTTAATGAACATTATATTTTTGCATACATACTTCGAGGTAATAAAAAACAACGAAAACTTATTGAAAGGTTTGCAAAAGAAAAAAATCTTAAGATAGTTACTATTCCATTTTTGGATACCGAAAAGATTGAGCTATATGATTTTAGTTTTGGAGATATAAAGTTTTGGGATGCCTCTCCGGTTGAATTTATCAGTGCAATACGCAATGCTGATTATATTTTTACCGATTCTTTTCATTGTATGGTTTTTAGTTGCCTATATCATAAAGAATTTTTTACATTTCCTAAAATCGGTCCGGCACAAATGAGTCGTATTACTGATTTGCAAAAGCTTTTTGGAATGTCCAGCCGTTTTATTAATGAACAAAGCTCTATAAATGATATTAACAATATGGAAAAAATTGATTGGAATCTTGTTGATAAAACCATAGCAGAAAAACGCCTTTTCTCAAGACAATATTTAGATAAGGCGATAAATAGTATAAAAATAAATTGATACTTGATTTTTATATGAAAATATTGAAAATGAAGTATCAATAAGTATTTTCATAATTTTAATTAATATGATAAAAATATATTGAAGCAATAAAGAAAATAAGTTGCCAATTATTGGGGAGTTTTTTATGAATCAGAAAAAGAAAGTGTTAATTATAACACCATGTCTGGAAATGCCTGTGCCTGCGGTAAAAGGTGGTGCAGTATCTACTTTAATAGAAAGTCTAATTATTCAAAATGAAAATCATAATAAATTTGATTTTACAGTTGTAAGTGTATACGATTCTGAGGCTGTTGAAAAATCAAAAATGTATAAAAATACAAAATTTATTTATATACATAATTCTAATTTTTATAATACTGTGGATTCTGCTTACGAATTTCTTGAGAGTAAAATAAAGAAAAAAAAGCCCAGAAACCCTCATAGATATGCTCTAAAGCTTTCTTTAATCAACAGGTTTAAGAAAATATTACGATTAGGTGATTATGATAGAGTTGTTTTTGAAAATATGAGCTTTATGCTTGAAACTCTTAAAGATAAAAAAATAGCAAATAAATACAAAGGAAAGTTATTTTTCCATATTCATAATGATGTAAGTAAAAAGTTTTATTTTGATGGTATGAAAGAATGTACAATACTGTCAATAAGTAATTATCTGAGTAAAAGGCTTATTAAAACTTGCGGTCCTGATATTATGAATAATTTTAAAATTTTACATAACGGGTTTGATTATAAGCGTTTTTCACAAGAACTGAATAATGAAGAAAAATTAAAAATAAAAGAAAATTTGAACATTCCTTCGGATAAAAAAATTGTGTTGTTTGTAGGAAGAATTGTTCCGGTAAAAGGAATATCTGAACTTACAACAGCTTTCAATCAAATTGACAGAGATGACTTGATTCTTCTTGTTATTGGTTCACACAACTTTGGCTCTAGCCAAACATCTGAATTTGAAACAAAAATGAAAAAAGCCTTTTCTGATATGGGTGATAAAGTTCGTTTCACCGGATATGTTCGTTACGATGAGGTTTGGAAATATTATAAAATTGCAGATTTTGCTGTTTTACCGTCTACAGGTGAAGAACCTGCAGGACTTACTATAGTTGAATCTATGGCAGCAGGCTTACCTGTTATAACTACTATCTCCGGAGGTATTCCAGAATTTATTGATAGCAGATTTGGTATTCTGCTTGAAAATAATGCTGAACTTACAAATAACTTAAAGAAATCTATAGAACAAGTGGCAGATAATTTACCAGAATGGAAAGAAAAAGGTATTGCAGCAAGCAAGCATATTCCTTCTGTTGTTGATGAGGAAAAATATTATAACACCTTTTGTGAATATTTAAAATGATGTTATTTTTAGTGAAGAACTTTGGAATTTTTGTTAGGAAGGGGATTGGCAGATGACAATTAAAAAAACTCAATTATATACACTAATGGGAACTGTTTCTTTATTTTTATTGTTATATTATTGTTATATGAACAGTCTTAGACGTTATTTTATACCTATGAGTTCTGTTACAGTTCCGTTAATATTGGCATTTGTTCTTTTCTCTGTTGTTCTTACAAATGATGGAAAAATCCGAATATGTGGTCAAACTGACAAGTTACTATGTGGAACGTGGGTATTAATAGCTGCATTCATTCTTATAGATAACTACGATCTTGCAAGTTCGCTTGCAAGTGGTGGAGTTATTCAGCTTTGCGTTATGATTGCTTTTATGCTTTTTATGAACAGAAGTGATAGTTGGATTGAGCAGTGGCTTTCTATTGCTGTTTTATTTACTTTTATCAATGCGGCTGCAACAATAGTATTTTATTTTAATGGTAATTTGTACAATCAATTTATTAAGATATTCTTTGATTATTCATTAATTCCTACTCTTCAAAAATATTATGAAATGGGATATATGTCTGGTCTTTGGTCTCATTTTAGTAGTAATGGTATCGTTTTGGGTATGGGTGCATTAGTAATTTTTGAAAAAACACGACAATTATTTAATGATAAAGAAGATAAAAAATACACAAAGGCAAAAAAGGTGGCATATATAGTATGTTTATTGGTTGTAATCTATGCTCTTTTTTTGTCATCAAAGCGTTCTCCTCTTTTGGCAGCAATAGCAGCAGTGGTAATAACACTATTAATTTCATCTGGTAAAAATGTAATGAAACGTTTATTTATTATTACAATAAGTTGTGTGGCTGTGTTTTTACTATATTTGCTTGCTGTTAAATATATCCCCGGAATGGATACAATCGCAAATAAATTTATGGCTCTAGAAGATTCTGATGCCGGAGTATTAAATGGTCGTGAACTTTTATGGCAATTTGCTATAGATATGTTTGACAAGTCTCCAATATTAGGGTTGGGCTATGGCAGTTATGAAGCTTTAACAAAGTCTGCAGCACTATTTACTAATACCGCACACAATCAATATCTCCAAATTTTATCTGAGTTAGGTTTGGTTGGTTTAATTTTATATGCTGTAGCTTTCATAACCGGTGTTATATATTCTGCAATTTTAATAATAAAATTAGTTTCAAATAATGGTGATAAGAAAGATATCTCTATGCTTTGCGTATCACTTGAATTGCAGATATTTGTTTTAATTTACAGTGTAACAGCATCTTCACTTACAATGTACTCAGTATTAATTCCATATTTACTGGCTTGCACAGTACCACGTGTGATTAATTACAAATATACTAACAAATTATAAGTACAATTTATAGAACGAGGTAATTTAATGAAAGTAGGAATTTTAACTTTTACAAACACTTTGAATTTTGGTGCAGTGCTTCAATCTTTTGCTTTGCAGGAAAAAGTAAAGAGTTTTGGATATGATGCAGAGATTATTCAATACACAAACAACTTTATTGAAAATAAAGAAAAAAATAAATCAATTTTTAGTCCTAAATTTTTGTTGCGTCAAATGGTTATGGGGTCTGCATTAAAAAGAAAAGAAAAAGCTTTTAGGGCATTTGAAAAACAAAATATAGTTTCAGGCTTAAAATTGACAGAAAGTAATATTGCAGAAGTAAATAATTATTATGATAAATTTATTACAGGTAGTGATCAGGTTTTTAATGCAGTTATCACGGATACAGATTGGCATTTTTATCTTGATTTTGTTACTGAATCAAAAAAGAAGGTGTCATATGCACCTAGTTTTGGAGATGTAGTTTTTTCTGAAGAAGCAAAAAAGAAAGCTACAGAATTACTTTCTGATTTCAATGCTCTTTCTATTCGTGAAGCATCAGGGCAGAAGCTTATAAAAGAAATGACAGGAAAAGAGGCAGATATAGTTCTTGACCCAACGTTGCTACTTTCAAAAAGTGATTGGGAAAATAGAATCACTTTCAAACCAAATCTCGAACACTATATATTGGTATATTTTCCTCATAACAAAAAACTTGTTTTTGATTTTGTTGAAAAACTCAAAGAAAAAACAGGTTTGCCTGTGATTTATCTTAGTATTTCACCACGTAAACAAAGTGGAGTACATACAATTTATGATTCTTCACCTGATGAGTTTTTGGGTTGGATAAAAAATGCTGATTATGTAGTTACGGGTTCCTTTCACGGAACTGCTTTTTCGTTAAATTTAGAAAAACAACTTTTCTATGAACCATTGAGTAAAAATGGTATTGAAGGCAGAATTGATAATTTAGCACGTGTTGCAGGTGTACAGCACCGATGTATTTCATCAGCTAATTTAGATGAAATTTTAGATTACAGTGATGTAAGAAATAAACTTAATAATGTTCGTAGCAAATCTGAGGATTGGTTGAAGAAAGCACTTGAAAATTAATTTAAAGTAGGGATAATTATATGAATAAAAAAGTAGTTCCATTTGCAAAAAATGAATGTTGTGGTTGTACTGTATGCTACGATGTTTGTCCTGTTTCAGCTATAAGTCTAAAAATAGACAATGAAGGTTTTGTTTATCCTGATGTTGATGATAACAAATGTATAAAGTGTGGATTTTGTTCAAAAGTTTGTGCTTTTGGAAATAGAAAGCTTGAAGAAAAAAGTGATAAATTACCAACTATAGTTGTAGCTAAACACGTTGATAAAGATACCCGAATGAAAGGCAGTTCAGGTTCAATATTTATTGCTGTTTCTGATTATATTTTAGATAATGGTGGTTCGGTATATGGCTGTGTATTAAACGATGAGTTTAAAGCAGTTCATATGCGAGCTACAACCAAAGAAACAAGAGATTTGATGTGTCGTTCTAAATATGTACAAAGTGATATAAAAGGAATATTTCCACAGATAGAAAATGACCTTGCTGAAAAAAGAATGGTATTGTTTTCAGGTACAGCTTGTCAGGTAGATTCTTTACATTCATATTTAAAATATAAAAAGTCAGATGTAAGCAAATTATATACTATTGATTTAATTTGTCATGGTGTTCCAAGCCCTAAAATGTATGAAGATTATTTTAAATGGAGCGAGAAAAAACATAATGGTAAAATTACAGATTTTTCTTTTCGTGATAAGGAGGCTCGTGGTTGGAACAGTCACTTTGAAAGTTTTGTTATTAACAACAAAAAATATGTTAAAGGAATCTATCGTGAGTTGTTTTACACCAACTGTCCTTTACGTCCTTCGTGCTATAATTGTAAATATGTAAGCGTCAACAGATATTCTGAAATTACAATAGGAGATGCGTGGGGAATAAAAAATAATTTACCTCATCTTTATGATGATACTGGTGTTTCTACTGTTATTATAAACAATGATAAAGGAAAAGAACTTTTTGAAAAAATAAAATCTTGTTTTGAATACGAAAATGTTTCACTTGAGTTGTTATTACAACCTAATTTACAACACGCTTCACAACCTAAAAAAGACAGAGAACAGTTCTGGAAAACCTATGAACAGGGTGGTATAGACCTTTTGATAAAAAAATATGCTCCGTACTCAATAGTAAATAGATTATTCAGAAAAATAAAATTTATTATAAAGAAAAAGATAAAGAAATAGAGAGGTTTGTTATATAATATAATGAATAAGGTTAAAATTATTGTCAACAAAGCTTACAGTAAGTATGCTGCCATTCCTGTTGCGGCAAAAGCAGCTTTATGGTTTGTTGCCTGTACAATGCTTCAAAAATGTATTTCTTTTATAACAGTACCAATATTTACAAGATTAATGCCCACAGAGGAATATGGTATTTATAGTACATATCTTTCATGGTATGGTATTCTAACAGCTTTTTGTACTTTGAATATGCACAGTTGTATATATGTTAATAATTATACAAAAGCAAATACTAAAAAAGAACAAGATGATGTTGCAGTACCATTATTATCTTTATCAGAAACTTTAACTATTATATTGTTTATTGCTTTTGTTATATTTCATAAATATTTAGATGATATAATCGGTCTTCCGTTTCTTGTAACCTGTCTTTTATTTGTTCAGATATTATTTGAACCTCCTGTTAATTTTTGGAGTATGAAACAGCGTTTTGAATATAGATATGTTCTTCTTGTTACACGTACAATATTGATGGTGGTTTTAAATTCTGTACTTGGCATTATTGCTGTTTCTATTTCAATTACAAACCAAGGTTTAGCAAGAGTTCTTTCTATAGTTTTAGTTCAGGCAATATTTGGTGGTATATTCTATTTATATTTTTTCAAACGTGCTAAAAAAATATTTTCTGTCAAGGGATGGAAACATGCACTTAAAGTACAACTTCCTTTATTGCCACATCAATTATCTATTTCAATACTTTCTTCTTCTGACCGTATTATGATAAATAATATGCTTGGTAAAACTCAAGCAGCTATATTTAGTGTTGCTTATTCAGCTGGATATATAGTTAATATATTGAAAAGCAGTATAGTAGATGCTTTGAAACCTTGGTTATATCAAAAAATAAAAGAAAAGAACTATACCGCTATAAGAAAGAATGCTAATATAGTTATAATTTTCGTTACAATAATTAGTTTTCTGTTTACAGCTTTTGCTCCGGAAATAATAGCCATTATGGCTCCTGAACAATATCACGAAGCTATTTATGTTATTCCTCCGGTTTCAGCTAGTTCATTTTTTACATTCTTATATAATATTTTTTCTATAGTAGGAATGTACTATGAAAAAACAAATAAAATTATGATTGCATCAATATCAGGTGCTGCCTTAAATTTAATTCTTAATTTTATTTTTATTCCTATATTTGGATATGTCGCAGCTGCTTATACAACACTTATAGGCTATATGTTCTTTGCCTTTGCACATTACTTGATAATGAAATCTATATGTAGGCAATATATGAATAATGAAAAAATATTTGATATGAAATTCATAGTTATAATGTCTATATTTATTTTAGTAGCAACTATTGCTTTTGAGTTAATATATGATTATATTTTTATTCGTTATGCTGTTGTTCTTGTTATAACTCTTATATTATTTATAAAAAGGAAAACTTTTATTTCAGCAATTAAAGAATTAAAAAAGAAAAAATAGATGATTTAGACATAGAGGAGATTTAAAATGAAAATAGGCGTTATAACAAATCTTGACAAACAAAATTATGGTTCAGTATTACAAGCATATGCTCTTAAAACAAAATTATCTGAGTTGGGTGCCGAGAGTTTTATTTTGAAAAAGGTTTCTACACAGAATAAAGGATTTTTTTCAAAGGTAAAACGTATACTAACGCCATCTAAGGTAAAATATTCTTTTAAATCAAAATATGAAATAAAAAAAGCTCGAAAAAAATATGTTGTTAAATATCAGAAAACAGGTTCTTTTTGTAAAAATAATCTTGAGGTTAAATTTTGTAGCTCTCTTAATGAAGCTGCTAACATTGCAAATCAATGTGATATTATGATTGCTGGTAGTGACCAGATATGGAGTTCTAGTGCAGGTTTATTGTCAGAGTTTACATTATTGTCATTCGGAAAAGAGCAAAAATATATAAAAGCTTCTTATGCTGCTAGTATAGGTGTTTCTGAATTATCTAATGAAGATAAAGAACTTTTTTCTAAATGCCTTACAGATTTTAATACAGTATCCTTGCGTGAGATAACAGGAAAGAGATTATTAGAAGATTGCACAAATCGACCTATTAGAACTGACCTTGATCCTACATTACTTTATGACCGTAATTTCTGGAAAAAGCTTGCTTCTCCTTTAAAGGATACTCAACCTTATATATTTGTATATATGATACGTCCTGAGCCTATTACACTAGCTTTAGCTAAAAAAATTTCAGAACAAACAGGATTAAAAATAAAAATATGTAGTAACCGAATTATTAATGGGAATAATATTGAAAATATTACTGATGCTGGTATTGAAGAGTTTTTGTCTTTGTTTTCAAACGCAGAATATGTTGTAACTAACTCTTTTCACGGAACTGCATTTTCAGTACAATTTCATAAACAATTTCTGTCTATTGTTGTTTCAGGAACAGGCTCCCGTACAAATGATTTTCTTAATTCTGTAGGTCTTTCAAATAGAATAGCGAAATCTGAAAATGATTTCAATTTGATTGATAAAGAGATTATATGGGATGAAGTTGATAATAAGCTTAATCAACAAAGAAAAAGTTCTACTGAATATTTAAGCGGTCTTATTAACGAAAGTAACAATAATAATCGCAATACAAATATCAGTGTGAAAAGGGTACTTTCTGACGATAATGATTGTACAGGTTGTAGTGCGTGTATGAATATTTGTCCTAAAAAGTGTATTAAAATGAAGGAAAATAAAATTGGTTTTATTTACCCTGAAATTGATTTAGAGAATTGTATTAATTGTGGTATGTGCGAAAAAATTTGTCCTTCTTTGAATATGCCGAAAAGAAATACTGCAAAAAGTTTTTTTGCAGCAGCAGCCAAAGATACTGAGATACTTAATAATTCCTCATCTGGTGGTGTGTTTTCTGTTGTTGCTTTAGATTTTTTGGAAAAGGGTGGTGTTGTTTTTGGTGCATCAACAGAGGAGAAAGACAATGCCCTTGTTGTAAAACACTGTTCAATAGATAAAATTGATGATTTGAAATTATTACAGGGTTCAAAGTATGTTCAAAGTGAAATTAATGATACATATAGGTCTGCTGAACAATTATTGAAAAACGGAACTACTGTATTATTTTCGGGAACTCCTTGCCAAATTGCAGGCTTAAAATCATTTTTGCGTAAAGAATATCATAACTTATATACAATAGAGGTACTTTGTCACGGTGTACCTAACAATAAAATGTTTTATGATTATCTGAAAAACCAGAATGAATTTGATGGTAAAATATTAGACTATCGCTTTAGAAGCAAAAAGAAGGGCTGGATAATTAAAATTGCTGAAATAATTTTACAGACTTATAACGGACAAACAAATAAGATATTTAAAGGCAGTCGTTTTACTTCTTATTATTCACTTTTTTTAGATAGCTATATACTTAGAGATTCGTGTTACAACTGTAAATATGCCTCAAAAGAAAGATGTGCCGACTTAACAATCGGGGATTATTGGGGAGTTCATTTTTTGCATAAAGAACAGATTAAAAGCGGAATTTTTTCTGAAAAAAGTGGTATTTCGTGTGTTCTAATAAATACTGATAAGGGAAATGAACTTTTAAAAATACTTTCTGAAAAATGTAATATCGTAGAAACGTCTTTTGAAAATGTAAGAAAGTCTCAAAGTAATTTAAAATCTCCTGAAAAAAGACCTAAAATGAGAGAAAAGCTTATGCAGGATTATTATGAACAAGGTTATACTGCATTAGAAAAATTTGCTAACAATATACCTATAAATAAAAAAATTGATTATCATATGCAGTATATGTTCCCATTTTCCTACACTTATGTAAAACGTGCTAAAAATAAATTTATCAAGAAAATAAAAGGTAAAAAATAATATTTATTAAAACTCTCAAAACTAAGCTTTGAGAGTTTTAATATTTTTGAGTTCTATTGCAAATGTTGGAAAAATAAACTAAAGTTTATATAAACCACTTTCAAAGAATTTTGGGTGCTTTTAACCAAAATATTTTATACCAATATTTATTGTAGAATCTATTTTCTATAAGAGGTAAACAAATGACATTGTTGAAGTATTTAGAAGACTATACAAACACAAATGCATTGCCAATGCATATGCCAGGACACAAACGCAATACAAAATTAGCATCTTATTTAAAGAAATTATACGCTAACTGTGACCTTACTGAAATTCACGGTATGGACGATTTACACGCACCGGAAGGAATACTGAACGACTGTATGAAGAAAGCAGAAAAACTCTGGAACAGTCAGCACAGTTTTTATGTTGTTAACGGCAGTACAGGCGGAATACTTGCGGGTATAAGAGCCTGCACAACATATGGTGACAGCATATTAGTTGCAAGAAATTGTCACAAATCGGTTTATAATGCTATTGAATTACTGGGACTTAATCCGATTTATATTTTGCCTGATATTCTGGAAAATTACCCAATATATACTTCAATCAATACAATAGATGTATTTAATGCACTTAAGGAAAATAAAAATATAAAGCTTGTGGTTTTAACAAGTCCAACCTATGAAGGTATTATAAGCAATATTGTAGAAATAACTAAAATTGCCCATAGTTTTAATGTTCCTGTATTAGTTGACGAAGCTCACGGTTCTCATTTGGATTTATCACCATATTTTACAAATGGTTCAGTAAAAGGGTGTGCAGATATTACAGTGCAAAGTTTGCACAAAACTTTACCAAGTCTTACACAAACAGCCATATTACACCTCAATTCAGATATAATTATGCCACAACAAATTCAGCGACAGCTTTCAATTTTTCAAACTAGCAGTCCGTCATATCTTCTGATGTCATCAATAGACAGCTGTATAGAGCTTATAACCGAGCATAAAGAACTGTTTGAAATTTGGCATAAAAACCTTGAATATTTCAAAAATGAAATTTCAAAACTTAAAAATCTGGAAATTCTTGGCTATACTAAAAGTGGGAATATTTCCAAGGAAATATATGCTTTTGATAAAAGTAAAATTGTAATATCCACAGCAAATACAAATATAAACGGAAACATTCTTATGGATATTTTAAGGACAAAATACAATATAGAACTTGAAATGTGTAGCGGTGATTATGCTATTGCAATGACCTCAATGGCAGATGTAAGGGAAAATCTGGAACGTCTTGCTAAAGCTTTGCTTGAGATAGATAGTAGTATATTTCCGGCTAAAAGGAAGACAATAGTTACATCAATCTCAAACCTGCCAACACAAAAAATTATTGTTTCAAAAGCTGTAAACAGCAATTATAAAACAATAAATATATCAGAAAGCAAGGGCTTTGTTTCTGCTGAATATATTTGGGTTTATCCTCCGGGAATACCTTTTATAACTCCCGGAGAGATAATAACAGATGAGATTATAACCTCAATTTCAACCGCAATCAGCAATAAAATGAATTTACAAAAAACTATATCAACTCAAAATTCTGATGTTGCAGTGATAATTGATGTCATTGATTAATATATATTGACAGAAACAGCAAAAAGTTGTAAAATATGCTTATAGTTTTAATTACATACATTTCTGAAAGGAGAGATTACTTATGAAGAGAATTAAAACTTTAAAAACAAGAGACCTTACAAAGAGCGTTAAGAACGGCGGTTGTGGCGAGTGCCAGACATCTTGCCAGTCAGCTTGCAAAACTTCTTGTGGTGTTGCTAACCAGCCTTGCGAGAAGAAGAGTAAGTAATTTCATTTTTTGCGAAAAGTGCCGCATACCCACTTGATGTGTGTTGCGGCATTTTATTTTGTAGTAAACGAGGTAAAAATATGGTTCACCAGTACAAACTAAACGGTTATAATATTATTATAGATGAGGGTAGTGGTTCGGTACATAGTGTAGATGAAGTAGCTTATGATATGATTGAGATGTACCAAAGCCATACAAAAGAAGATATAATCTCTGCAATGTTGTTGAAATACGCAGATTGTGCAGATGTAAACGAAAAAGAGCTTGAAGAATGTTATAATGATATAACAGAGTTGAAAAATGATAACAAGCTTTTTACAGACAGTACCTATGCAAAGGTAGCAGTTGACTTTAAAAGTAAAAATAATGACATCAAAGCACTTTGTCTGCACGTTGCCCACACTTGCAATTTGAATTGCAGTTATTGTTTTGCAAGTCAGGGTAAATATCAAGGCGACAGAGCGTTAATGAGTTTTGAAGTCGGTAAGCAGGCATTAGATTTTTTAATAGAGCATTCCGGTAACAGGCATAATTTAGAGGTTGACTTTTTTGGTGGTGAGCCTCTTATGAACTGGGATGTTGTAAAACAGCTTGTAGCATATGCAAGAAGTGTAGAAAAAAAGTATAACAAAAATTTTAGATTTACACTAACAACAAACGGCATCTTAATTGATGATGATGTAATAGAATTTGCCAATAAGGAAATGCACAATGTAGTATTAAGTCTGGACGGTAGAAAAGAAATTCACGACCACCTGCGTGTTAATTATCAGGGAAAGGGTAGTTATGATACTATAGTTCCTAAATTTCAAAGATTCGTAGAAAAGCGTGGTAACCGTGGTTACTATATGCGTGGTACATATACACACAATAATGTTGATTTTACAAACGATATTTTTCATATGACGGATTTGGGCTTTACAGAGCTTAGTATGGAGCCTGTTGTTTGTTCTCCTAATGACCCTTATGCACTGACAAAAGAAGATTTACCCAAAATTTTTGAACAGTATGAGATTCTTGCAAAAGAGATGCTAAAACGAGAAAAAGAGGGCAGACCATTTACATTCTATCACTATATGATTGACCTTGAACACGGTCCTTGCATTTATAAAAGAGTATCAGGCTGTGGTAGCGGTACAGAATATATGGCTGTTACACCTTGGGGTGAGTTGTTCCCTTGCCATCAGTTTGTAGGTGACCCTAAATATAGTCTTGGTGATGTATGGAACGGTGTTAAAAATACAGAAATTCAGGACAAGTTCAGAAAGTGTAATGTATTTGCTAGAAGTGAGTGTGACAACTGTTGGGCAAGATTATATTGCAGTGGTGGTTGTGCCGCAAACTCATATCACGCAACAGGTGATATTACAGGTATTTATGAGTATGGTTGTGAACTTTTTAAAAAACGTATAGAATGTGCAATTATGCTTAAAGTAGCAGAGGCAGAAGAAGGTTTAACAAACGGTGATACAATATCTTCCTGTGATAGCGAATGTGAAGAATGTAATACATAATTTTATTAATTACTGTTACTTATAAATTTTAAACTTTAAAACCCCAACGAGGCTTGTAGTTTATATGCAAGTCTCGTTTTTTGCTAAAATAAATTTTTTATTAAAACCTTTAATATATTAAAGCAGTATGATATAATAACTAAGTATAAAACTAATTATAATAATAAATTAAATCTATTTGAAAGGGAAAATGAAATGAGTAATATAGTAAGAAAATCTATAGCAAACGGTGTTTCGTTCAACAGTATAAATGAAGAACGCTTTAAAACCGCAAAAATTTCGGTTACAATGTTTGTTCCTCTAAGTAAAGATACCGCACCTGCGTATTGTCTGTTGCCATCTGTATTGGCACATAGCTGTAATAAATATCCCGACACTTTAAGTCTTAACAGAGCTTTAAGTAATCTTTATGGTGCAGGTGTTGGTGCATATTGCAGAAAAATGGGCGAGTCATTAGCTTTAACTGTAACAATAGTAGGTCTTGATGACAGATATACAATGAATAATGAAAAAATTTCGCCCGAACTTGTAAATCTTCTTTGTGAGATTATCTTTAATCCAAAGGTTGAAAACAGTGCTTTTGCACAGGAGGACTTTGACCAGTGTAAACGTCAGCTTTTGGAAACTATAGATGGTGAATTTAACGAAAAGCGTACCTATGCGATTTCTCAAATGATAGGAGAAATGTGTGCGGAGGAATCATTCGGTATTAAACGCTATGGTAGCAGAGAGGCTGTTGAAAAGCTTACACCACAAGATTTGTACAGTGCATGGCAGAATATTCTTGTTAATTCAAGAGTAGAAATAATGATGATTGGCAGTAGTGATACATCGCTTGCTGAAAGTATTATTAAAGAGAAATTTACAGTGCTTGAGCGTACTCAGCCTAAAATTTCTACCGAAATAAGAACAACGGTAGAAAAAGTTAAAGAAAAGTATGAAAACTCGGATATTGCACAAGCAAAACTGGTAATGGGTTTCAGAACAGCTACAGCACAGCCTTTACAAGACAGTATTCCTATGTCGCTTACAGTTGCAATTTTGGGTGGAACACCAAGTTCAAAATTCTTTATGAATGTGCGTGAAAAGCTTAGTCTTTGTTATTACTGTGCTGCACGTTATGATAAGCTTAAAGGTATAGTTACAGTTGACAGCGGTGTAGAAAAGGCTAATGTTGAACGTACTATTGAAGAAATTAAAAATCAGCTTAATGATATGAAAAACGGAAATATTACCGATTTTGAAATTGAGTCAGCAAAGCTTGCTATTGTAAACAGCTATAAAAGTTCAATGGATACAATGTCGGGTGCAGAGTCTTGGTATATTAACCAAATGCTCGACAAAGAGATTCTAACAGTTGAGCAAGCAGTGGATAAGTTGAACGCTGTTGATAAAGATACTATAGTAAAGCTTGCAAATACAATTACACTTGACACTGTTTATTTGCTTCAACCAAACGCTGACAGCAGGGAGGAAGAATAATGAGTAATATAGAGGAAATAAAATGTAATATTACCGGTGACAAATATTACAAGGTTCACCATAAAAGCGGACTGACAATATATATTTATCCAAAAGAAGGCTTTGAGTCTACTTATGCTTTGTTTGGTACAAAATATGGCTCAATAAACACAACATTTAAAAAGGATAATGGTGAACAAGTGGTTGTTCCTGATGGTATAGCCCATTATCTTGAGCATAAGCTTTTTGAAAGTGAAGATGGTGACGCATTTGTAAAGTATGCAAAAACAGGTGCATCCGCAAATGCCTATACATCATTCGATAAAACCTGTTATCTTTTCTCTTGTGCAGATAATTTTGATGAATCCTTCAAAATTCTTCTTGAATTTGTACAGGACCCTTACTTTACAGAAGAAACTGTTCAAAAAGAACAGGGCATAATTGGACAGGAAATAAGAATGTATGATGATGATCCGGGTTGGAAAGTTATGTTCAATCTTTTAGGTGCTATGTACCATACTCACCCTGTTAAAATAGATATTGCAGGAACAGTTGAAAGTATTGCCGAAATTACACCGCAAAAGCTTTATGACTGCTACAATGGTTTCTACAATCTTCATAATATGGCTTTAGTTGTGGTTGGTGGAAATGCAAAGCTTGATAAAATTCTTGAAATGTGTGATAAATATCTTAAGGATTCACCTAAAAAAGACGTTGAAAGCACATTTCCCACTGAAGAAGAAAGCGTAGTTACAGACTATGTTGAGCAAAAGTTTCCTGTATCTGTGCCAATGTTCCATCTTGGATTTAAAGAAAGCGTAAATAAAGAAAGATTAACAGCTAAAGAAATGGCAGAAAGTGAGATTCTTCTGTTTGCAATTGCATCAGGTTCTTCACAGCTGTATAAGGATTTGGAAGATAAAGAGCTTATTAATAATACCTTTGAGTATGAGCATTTCGAAGGCCCATACTACAGCAGTGTACTTTTTGGAGGAGAATCTAAAAATCCAAAAGAGTTAGCACGTGTTATAAGAGAATATATTGATAACCTAAGACAAACCGGCTTGTCTGCTGAAGATTTTGAACTTGCCAAAAAAGCTGTTTATGGTGATAATGTTTCAGCTCTCAATCGTAACGAAACTGTTGCAAGCATAATTATGGATGATGATTTTTCGGGCAGAGAAATCTTTAATTATATTGAATGTGTAAAGAATGCTACATTGGAGGATGTTAATAACAGATTATTAAAACAGTTTAACAGCAAGAAATCTTCCTTGTCAGTAGTTCTGCCACTGTAAGAGGAGGTAAAATAAAATGTATCACGTTTCTTTTCCGGGTTTGGGGATTAATCTTGATATAAACAATCAGATAGAGCTTTTCGGAATTCACATTTATTGGTATGGTATAATCATAGCAACAGGACTTATATGTGCTGTTGCTTATGGATGTATTAATTCAAAAAGACTTGGTATTACTGCTGATAATCTTTTAAACTGTGTTATTGCAGGTGTAATAACAGGTATATTGGGTGCAAGACTTTATTATGTGTTCTTTAACTGGGATTACTATGGTGCCAATCCAGAAAAAATCCTTGCTATTAATGAAGGTGGACTTGCTATATACGGCGGTATTATAGGTGCCTTAATAGGTGGTCTTATAGTAGGAAAAGTTACAAAAATGAATTTGCCTGCATTGCTTGATGTAGCCGCTGTAGGCTTTTTAATAGGACAAGGTATAGGTAGATGGGGTAACTTCTTCAATCAGGAGGCTTACGGCGTTGCAACAAGCCTGCCTTGGGGAATGATGAGTGAAGGTACAAATAACATTGCAGTTCATCCTTGTTTCTTGTATGAGTCAATCTGGTGTTTACTTGGTGCATTGTTGTTACATCTTTTTTCACGCTCAAAGTTCAGAAAATATCATGGTCAGATGGCTCTTATATATATGGTATGGTACGGTGCAGAGCGTACATTTGTAGAGGGCTTGCGTACAGACAGCTTGTATATTCCAAATACAGGCATACGAGTATCGCAATTACTGTCAATCCTTATTATGATTACAGGTATTGCAATGCTTGTTTATTTCTATATAAGGAAGTATGAACATCTTGTACCTGTAAAAGAGATAACAACAGAAAATTGTGATAAAGAATCTACAAATATTGTTGATAAAGCTGTAGCTATTGCTGACAAAAAAGAAGCTGAAGAAGTAACAGAAAAAGATTCTGATACTAATGAATCAAAAACAAAAGCAGAAGAAAAATCTACAGATGTGATTAAAGAATCTGATGTAAAAGAAGTAACGAGTAGCACAGAAAAGGTTTCAAACACTCCAAACAATAAACAGAACAAAAAAACAAAGAAAAATAATAAAACTCAAAAATCAAACAATAATGCTCAGAAAACATCAAATAAAAATTCTTCGCAAAAGGAAGAAAAGAAAGTTGATGGAAATTCTAATACAAAAGAAGTAAAAAATAATTCTGATAATAAAGCTGAAAATATCGTACCTGAAAATTCTGATAATAAGCAAACAGAATCACTCAATATGGCAGAGTTACAGCAGGATAATTCAGATGATGATTACTTTGATATAAATGATATTATAAACAAAACCGACAACAAGAATAATTCGGAAGATTTCTCAAATGAGCAAAAAATAGACAGTATTTTGAGTGATATCAAAAAGTATAAAAAATAATAGCGGAGGCATAATATGGCACAGATTATTGACGGTAAAACAGTATCAGCAAGTGTAAAGCAAAGTGTAGCAGATGAATGTGCATCGTTGTTACAAAGTACAGGTAAAAAACCTGGACTTGCTGTAATCATTGTAGGTGATGACCCTGCATCAAGAGTTTATGTAAACAACAAAAAGAAAGCTTGTGAACTTGTAGGATTTTTATCAAGAGAATATGCACTGCCTGCAACCACCACACAAGAGGAACTTACAGAACTTGTAAACACTCTAAATAATGATAGCGATATAAATGGTATATTATGCCAGCTTCCACTGCCTAAGCATTTGGATGAAAAAGCAGTTATAGAAGCTATATCACCATCTAAAGATGTTGACGCATTCCACGCTGTTAATGTGGGTAAAATTATGATAGGTGACTTTGACTTTTTGCCCTGTACACCTGCAGGCGTAATGGAACTCCTTGCATATTATAATATAGACATTACAGGTAAGGAGTGTGTAGTTCTCGGCAGAAGTAATATAGTGGGCAAACCTATGAGTATGCTCTTACTACATAAAAATGGCACAGTAACAATCTGCCATAGCCGTACAAAAAATCTAAACGAGGTTTGCAGTAGAGCAGATATTCTTGTAGCTGCCGTAGGTATTCCAAAGTTTGTCAGGGCAGATATGGTAAAAGATGGTGCTGTTGTAATTGATGTTGGTATAAACAGAGATGAAAATGGCAAGCTTTGCGGTGACGTTGATTTTAATAATGTTGAAAGCAAAGCATCTTACATTACCCCTGTACCAGGTGGTGTAGGCCCTATGACAATCGCAATGCTTATGAAAAATACCCTCACAGCATTCAAAATTCAAAATAATTTGCTTTGATTTATAACTTACAATTCAAAACTACCTCGTAAACAACATAATAACCCGACCGCCAAAAAGTTAGACTAAAAATTAACTTTTGGTGGTCGGGTTATTTCAGTTTACAAAATTAAGTATACAAAATTGTGTATATAACAAAACAAGCAGTAAGTTTTTTTACTTACTGCTTGACTTTGGTGCGGGTGAAGGGACTTGAACCCCCACGTCTGCTGACACTAGAACCTAAATCTAGCGCGTCTGCCAATTCCGCCACACCCGCATAGGTGTTATTCTCTTTGTTGTTCTTACTCTCTTGAGAACATTGACTATTATATATTAATAAAACTTATTTGTCAACACTTTTTTGAAAAAAATTAAAATTAATTTTTGTGGGTTGATTGTAAAATGAAATCGGAAAGTTTATAAATTGTTTTAAAAGGAAAATAAGTAATTATAGAGTGAAATAAATAGATAAAAAAATTATATAAAACTCTTGAAAAAATTTTTTAGTTATGATAAAATATTTAAGCAATACGCACGTTGACATTTATTGCTAGGTGCTGTTAGCCATTAACAGTTGGCAAATTAATTTAAATGCAACGGAGGATTAATAACCTAAGGAGGATTTTTAAAATGGCAGTAGTATCAATGAAACAACTTTTAGAAGCAGGTGTTCACTTCGGTCACCAGACAAGAAGATGGAACCCTAAGATGGCTGAGTACATTTTTACAGAGAGAAATGGTATTTACATCATCGACCTTCAGAAGACAGTTAAGAAGCTTGAAGAGGCTTATGCTTTTGTTCGTGACCTTTCAATGGAAGGTAAGAGTGTTCTTTTCGTAGGTACAAAGAAGCAGGCTCAGGATTCTGTTAAAGAAGAGGCTGAGAGAGCAGGTGCTTACTATGTAAATGCAAGATGGTTGGGTGGTATGATGACAAACTTCACAACTATCCAGAGAAGAATTAACAGACTAAAGCAGCTTCGTGCTATGGAAGAGGACGGCACATTCGATCTTCTACCTAAGAAAGAAGTTATTAAGCTAAATCTTGAAATCGAAAAGCTAGAGAAGTTTATGGGCGGTATTAAAGAAATGAAAGAAATGCCAGGTGCATTGTTCATTGTTGACCCTCGTAAGGAGAGAATTGCTGTAGCTGAGGCTAAGAAGCTTGGTATTCCTATAGTTGCAATTGTAGACACAAACTGTGACCCTGATGAGATTGATTATGTTATCCCTGGTAACGATGACGCTATTCGTGCAGTTAAGCTGATTGCAGGCACAATTGCTAATGCTATTATCGAAGGCAATGAGGGTAAGATGGGTGCAGCAGCTGAGGAAGCTGAAGCAGTTGAAGAAGCAACAGAAGAAACAACTGAGGAAGTTGCTGAATAATTTTTGATTTTTTAAATTTACAGGGTAGAATTGTCTGCCCTGTAAATTTGGTGTATATATAGTAAAAAGTAGAGAGGATTGATATAAATGGCATTTACAGCTAAAGATGTTAAGGCATTAAGAGAAAAAACCGGTTGCGGTATGATGGATTGTAAAAAAGCTCTTACAGAGTCTAACGGTGATATGGATAAGGCAGTTGACTACCTAAGAGAGCAGGGTCTTGCAAAGCAGGAGAAAAAGAGTGGCAGAATTGCTGCTGAAGGTGTTGCTTTTGCTAAAACAAACGCTGACGCTACAGTTGGTGTAGTTATTGAGGTTAACGCTGAAACAGACTTCGTTGCAAAGAACGCAGATTTCCAGGCATTTGTAGAAACTTGTGCAGATACAGTTATTGAGAATAATCCAGCTGATGTTGAGGCTTTGCTTGCTTGTGTGGCTTCAGGCTCAACAGAAACAGTAGATGCTCTTTTGAAAGAGAAAATTCTTACAATTGGTGAGAATATCAAAATCCGTCGTTTTGTTCGTTTCGATGGTGCAGTAACAGCTTATATTCACGCTGCAGGCAGAATTGGTGTTATTGTTAAGTTTGATACAGATGTAGCTGACAAAGAAGGCTTTGCAACATATGCAAAGGATATTGCTATGCAAATTGCTGCTATTAACCCTAGCTTCCTTGATAAAGAGTCAGTTTCTGCTGAAACTCTTGAGCATGAGAAGAAGATTATGACAGAGCAGGTTATTAACGAGGGTAAGCCAGCTGCTATTGCAGAGAAGATTGTTATGGGTAAAATTGGTAAATTCTATAAAGAGAATTGCTTGGTTGAGCAGGTATTTGTTAAGGATAACAATATGACTGTAACTCAGTATACAAATAATGTTGCTAAAGAGCTTGGTGGTTCTATCAAGATTGTTGACTTTGTACGTTACGAAAAGGGTGAAGGTCTTGAGAAAAGAGAAGACAACTTTGCTGATGAAGTGGCTTCAATGGTTAAGTAAAAAGTTATCTGTGACTAATTTAATTATTAAACCAAAAATTCTCGATTTAATGCGATTTTCTTGGTTTAAACAAATTTTAATAATAAAAGCGAAAATTGCGTAAAGTATCATAACTTATCGTAAAATATCGTAATGTTTTGAGTATAATTTGCGTACGGTTTTGCGTAGATTGTTTTATCGCTCTCGTCAGCAAAGTTTACGCAATCTCACGAAATTGAATAATACCCTAATACCCAGTGTGTGCAATTTCTAAAATAAGCCTAGTGGTTGTCTAAGAAGATAATCACTGGGCTTTAATTTTGTAAAAATAGCCTCTAAACTACTTATATGGTAGGCTTATTTTTCACTTTTTTCACTTTTTTTTCACTTTTTTCTTGACTTTAGAATTGAAATAGTGTATAGTTTAGTTGTAAATGCAAACGGGATAAAATCAAACATCTTTTAATCTATCCAAAATGGAATGTAAACAATATCGATAAAAACTCACGTCTTATGGCGTGAGAATATTTAATCTATCCAAAATGGAATGTAAATAATATCAATTAAGGCTCACGTTCTATGACGTAAATATTCTATGCCGTGAATATAATTTAATCTGTCCATAGTGGAATGTAAGAACATCTTTTTAGGTGTTCTTTATTTTTTTGCTTTGATTTTCATTTTATTTCATTTTATTTCACTTTTTTTCATTTTTTTTCTTGACTTTAAAATTAAGATAGTGTATAATATAGACAGTAAAGGAAATAACCTTTACTGAAACAAT
>JAXJYN010000015.1:0-32413 GCA_036306965.1 Acutalibacteraceae bacterium | reverse complement strand
GAATACACATTAAAAACTTCTTTTGTTAACTTGTTTTGGCATTTTTTAGCCCCTGTCTTTCGACAGCTTTGCTATTATATCGCTTTTTACAACATTTGTCAACACCTTTTGGCAAAAAATTAATCGAATTTTTCACCCTAAATTTCACATTGATTATCTTATCGTTACCGTTGAATTTTAATTATCTTATATCAATTCAGCAATCATAATCAATCTAGCCGAAAGTTATTAACTGTCAATGTGCAAGGTGGTACATTATGATATATCTATAAAAATCTAAGCATACGCAAGTTACTATTAATGTCAGTCATACAAACTGAAATTTGTTATTCTGTTATCTCAATTTGATTCCCTTCAATTCCAATAATACAACTCTCATAATAACCATCACCTGTTATTCTTGGTCCATTAACAACAGAATAGCCATCCTTTCTCATTTTTTCTGTTAACTCATCCACAGCTTTTTTACTTCCAAGACTAAACGCAATATGAATATACCCTGTGCGATTCAATACTTTTTCATCATCTTCCATCTGTGGTTTATTCATAATTTCTAATCTTGCACCATCATCAAAATTTAAAAAGTAAGAACGAAAATCTGTTTTCTTATTATGATAGCCTTCATTTGATGTTGCATCAAAATATTTAACAAAAAAATCTCTTGTCTTTTATAAATCACTCACGTACATTGCAATATGTTCTATATACATAAAATTGACCTCTACAAATTGAAATTCGTTTATTTCTTTTTCTTTAGTGCTGGCAGTTCATCATACATAGCATTAAAAAGTTGTGATAGGAAATCCTTGTTATCAACATTGTTGACTAACAACATTTCTTTTGCACCTTTATAAGGCAATTCAAAAGTTGCGTCCGGCATAAGAGCAACAGCCGATTTAACAGGTTTTACAAGTAATCTATCATCGTATATACCACCAACAATTTCACCTTGATAATAAATGATGTATTCACCCATCATTGCTCTATATGTTATTTCTTCTAATTCGGATAGCTGTTCTAATACAAAATCCAAATACTCTTTACTTGAAGACATATTATCCTCCACCAAATTCAAAGCTTTCTCTCAGTATTACCGAAATTTGTTTCTAATTACAAACATTCTACATCATAGCTTCAAACTCGTTTCTTAGTATTGAAAAATACAATCTTCCGACATATTCTTTGTTCATATAAAAATAATCTCTTAATGTTCCTTCATATACAAAACCACATTTTTCTATTACTCGTTTAGAAGGTGTATTTATAGTTTTGGTACAAATTTGAACCTTGTGCAAATTTATTTCATTAAAACCATATGCAATAACGGATTTTGTTGCCTCTGTTGCATAACCTTTACATTGAAAATTTGAGCCAATACAATATTCAATCTCAGCAAAATGATTCTTATTATCAACAAGAAAATACGCAATCTGTCCTATACATTCACCCGTTGTTTTTTCAACAACAGCCCAACGATAATAGTCGTTCTTCTCGTAAGAACCGATATATTTGTCAAGCAATCCCCGTACATCTTCTTTAGTAGAGTACACAGGCTCAGAATATAATGATTGTATTGCCTCATCTGCAACCCAATATTTAAGCATCGCTTCATCATCTGTATATTCAAATCTTCGGAGTATTAATCTCTCCGTTTCTATTGTATTAGTGCCAACATGTGTAAGCATATTTATTCCTCCATTAACTTCAAAATTTGCTCTATGTTATTTTAAAAAAACACATCTATGTTAATATAACACAAAATTCAACATATTTTATACTACTTCGCTTTACACGACAACTTATCAACATTTAATTTAAACACCGCTACTGCTTCCAGCATCTCGTTACTGTAATTCCATTTTTCTTTAGACGTTGTTTGTTTCATTATTACATTAAGCCCTACAATCTTTTCCGCATTATCTTCTACCAAAGAAATCCTACCAGTACCTACTATACTTTGAAACGTAGCTGAAAAATCACACGCCACTTCACTCTCTACCAATGAATAATTTCCGTCTATTTCAAAGCCCACATTTGGTATATTCTTAGCAAGCTCATATTTACGCCCTGCCTTTGCACCGTGAAAATAAAAGGTGTATTGCTCATCCAGTACATAACCATAATTCAATGGGACAATATATATTTCTCCTTCATCATAAAAAGCAATTCGTAATATCTGTTCCTTAGCGATAAACTCTTCAATTTTCTTTTTATCAGTAATCTCTCTATCTTTTCTTCTCACAACAATCTCATCTCCAAATTCAAAATTTCCCGATTAGATTTTAGCAATCTAAAATAGTTTTTACAATAGAATTAATATGTATCTGCATTGTATCTAAACAAGGAACGGCACTTACTTCATCATTTAGCAAAAGCGGAAGTTCTGTACATCCTAACACAATGGCTTCTATACCTTCCTCATTTTTCATACGATTTATTACATTTTGGAAAAATAATAATGTTTCTTCTTTTACAATTCCCAACTCTAACTCCATGGAAATTTTTTCATTTATCATCTCAATTTCACTTTCCTCCGGAATAACAACTTGAATTCCGTTTTTTACAAATGGGGCATGAAAAAATTCTCCCGTCATAGTAAAAATTGTACCTAATAAACCAATTTTCTTTAATTCTCTATGTTTAGCTTCTTCACAGGTCGCTTCTACAATACTAATCAATGGAATAGGTGATTGTTCCTTCAATCTGTTAAATACAATATACACCGATACGGATAGGGCAGTTTAACAAACTGGAAGTTGTCAGCCTAACGCAACGAGGTCAGACTTTTCATAACGATTGTGTCCTCGCAAACTCTTTTTATATTTCCAACATATAATAGCTTCTTCCAAACATCTTCCTTGATTATCCTCGAAAAAATCACGAATGTATGTGTTATACTCAAATTGCTTATCTATTGTTGTTTTTCCCTTTTTCTTTTCTTCTAAAATCTGATAATATGCATTAATTGCATCTCCGTAAGTCTTTCCAGCATTGCTTTTTAACCATTTTTGGAACAAAACATTAAAAGAAAAACTTTTACCGATTTTTTCTGTAAAAAAGGCTCTATGCTTTTCAGAACATACAATATTTGGTTCTATTAACGTATCCTCTGTAATTAATCCAACATTTATTGTTGCTTTTCTTTTTGCAGAAGTTTCTAACACCTTCCCTTTATCAAGAAAATACGCAATCCTTTCTGTAAGTTCTATCTTTCCACCCGAAACAGGTAGATTGTTTTCCCTGCAAAAATTAACTAATTCTTCCTTCAAATAATAAAAACTTCGAAAAGTTTCTCCATCTAATTCTTTATTCAAATTTGGTCTTTCACTCATTTATATTCTCTCCTACAAGTCCCAATTTGTATTTCTGTTCATCTTAGAAAATGGGCAATTCCAATTGGAACTGCCCATTCTTTTTCTGCTAATTATGCGATTTTTTTGCCCTTGCACAAAATTCTGCACAAAATGGTGTAAGGTGTAAATTTTTTAGAGCTTTCATAGCCTCTAAAACCCGCATAAATACTATGTTTTTTGAGTTATTACTTCTCGATTGGTTTCATCGTCGGGAAGATGATTACATCTCTGATTGAGGCACTGTCAGTAAGTAACATAACCAGTCTATCAATGCCCATACCCATACCACCTGTAGGTGCCATACCATATTCAAGTGATGTCAGGAAGTCTTCATCTATCATATTAGCTTCTTCGTCACCTGCTTCTCTCAGCTTCAGCTGATGTTCAAATCTGCCACGCTGGTCGATAGGGTCATTAAGCTCAGAATAAGCGTTCGCAAGTTCTCTGCGTGTAATAAACAATTCAAATCTTTCAACAAGCTCAGGCTGACCAGGCTTACGCTTTGTAAGAGGTGAAACTTCTACAGGGTAATCTATGATAAATGTAGGCTGTTGCAACTGCTCCTCAACATATTCTTCAAATGCAGTGTTAAGGATATTGCCCCATGTATCGGTAGGCTTAACCTCAAGTTTTAACTGCTTTGCTACCTCTTTAGCCTTTTCTGTATCACCTGTAAACTCGCTAAAATCAACACCTGCATACTGCTTTACAGCGTCTATCATTGTCATTCTTTTGAATGGAAGTGACAAATCAACAGCCTCGCCCTGATATTCAATCTGGTCTGTACCATTTACAGCAAGACAAGCCTTGTTTATTAGCTTTTCTGTTAAATCCATCATACCGTTGTAATCTGTGTATGCTTCATACAATTCTATTGTAGTAAACTCAGGGTTATGCTTAACATCCATACCCTCGTTTCTGAAAAGTCTGCCTATTTCGTAAACCTTTTCCATACCGCCTACGATAAGTCTTTTTAGGTAAAGTTCAGGAGCAATACGCAGATACATATCAATATCAAGTGTATTATGGTGTGTAATGAAAGGTCTTGCATTTGCACCGCCCGGAATAGTATTAAGTATAGGTGTTTCTACCTCAATATAGCCAATATCGTCAAGTTCTTTACGAATAGTCTTGATAATTGTGCTTCTTGCTATAAACGCATCCTTTACCTCAGCGTTTACCATAAGGTCAACATAACGCTGGCGGTATCTCAAATCTGTATCCTTTAAACCGTGGTGCTTTTCAGGCAATGGCAACAATGACTTTGAAAGAAGTCTGATTTCCTTTGCGTGTACAGAAACTTCGCCACGTCTTGTTCTAAAAACAAATCCCTTTACTTCAACAATGTCACCAATGTCCCACTTAGGCATCTGAACCTTATAGGTGTCCTCACCAACATCGTTAATTCTTACATACACCTGCATACGACCACTTCTGTCGTGAACATCAATAAAAGATGCCTTACCCATATCTCTCCAGCTCATAACTCTGCCGGCAATGCAAACATCTTTATTTTCCATTTCATCAAAATTGTCTGTAATATCCTTAGCAAGAGTATCTCTGTCACTTGTTGTAATCTGATATGGGTCGTTACCACTTTCCTGCAAAGCCTTTAATTTGTCACGACGGATTTGCAGAAGTTCACTTAAATCCTGCTGGTTATTTTCAACCTCGGGTGTTGTCTTCTCCTGACTCATTTTATATCTCCTCTGTTTTCTTTAAAATTTCTATAACCTTATATTCTACCACACCTGCAGGTGTTTCCACACTTACAACCTCACCCGGAGCTTTATCCATAAGTGCTGCACCAACAGGAGATTCATCTGAAAGCAAACCGTGCAAAGGGTCAGCCTCGTTTGAACCTACAATTTTATACTCAATCTCTTTATCTCTTGTTAAATTCTTTACGATTACTGTAGCACCAGGACGCACCTTACCTGTGTCGATATCCTCGATAACTACTGCATTTTTCAGCATATTTTCTATTTCAGCAATTCTTGCTTCAACTACAGCCTGGTCATTTTTAGCCTCGTCATATTCAGCATTTTCTGAAAGGTCACCGTAAGAACGAGCAATTTCTATTTTTTCTGCAATTTCGTCACGTTTAGTAGTTTTTAGAAAATCAAGTTCTTTTTCAAGATTTTCCAAACCTTCTCTTGTTAATCTAACTTCCTTTTGCATCAATATCATCCTTTACAGTTTAATTGCAAACCCATCGTTGCATATACAAACTTGATTGTAACACCCATTTATCCTGCTGTCAAGTAATTTATCATACAAATCTTTATACGCTCACAATTATTTTAAAATCCCAATTTTATGCTTATAAATCAATAATCTATACCTTTTGAGCCAATAGCTTTTTACTAAGGAAATCACTTATTTCATCAATAGTAGAATTAAGACCTTCTGATATACAAAGAATAGGCAAAACCGAACCCAATCTGTGCTGTCTGCCTTTATCATAAAGTGCCTGTGCAAAATATTCGTCACTCAGTGAATGTGGTTTTATTTCTTTATAGCTTTCATTCAAGGCTACAATATAACGGCTGTAAACTCTGCCGTTCTGGCACACCGCAGGCTTTTCTGCCGTAAATATAACGGTTTCATCTCCAACAGGCAACAGCTCTCTTATCTTTTGTGGTGCTACCACCATATTACAGCCTTTCAGTGCTGACACATCTTTTTTAAGCAATAACACCGCACCTGTATTTCTTATAACCTGCTTATACACTTTGTAATATTCACCTGTAGCATCAGTTACCACTGTAAGTCTGCCTGTATATCTAAGTAAGCTTTCAACAAGTTCTGTTTTTCTGCCGTTTGGGTCATACAAACCTATTTCTATATCTTCGGTTGGGGCTTTGCATTTTTTCAGCACCTCTATAGCGGTATTCTCGGCAATTCGCTCTTTCAGTAGATTGGTTGTATATCGTTTAAGTCCGCTGTCCTGTGGGAAAATAATATTTTTATTACACAGAATATTTCTGCTCTCGTTGCCTGCAAGCTCCCTTATCTTTTCCCATTTAACATTCTTGCCATATTTACTATATATAATATGTACAATCTGTATATTGTTGTACTTTACAACCTCTAAATGTGTTTTGTCACGCTTGAAGAATATATGCCTTTTATTATCCTTGTTGTAGTCCTTTATCGTCAATGCTGTCAACACATATAACCCTCCCTGTATAATTATTTATACTTTTCGGTTATACATATATATGTAGAAATTTGAAAGTTATTACCTTTAAAGTATTGACTTAATCTGACACTAACTACATAATTTAATTCAGTATAAGTGTAGGCTTATCGTGCAGAAATTCTTTTATTTCTGCAAAAACAGGTAAATCCTACTGTATAAGTGAAAGCTATAATTAAAGGCTGTGTCAATCACAGCCTTTAATTTGATTATTTGTTAATATTTCGATTAAGCGGTATTAATAATACTCAACACAAGCTTTCAATAAAGCCTTTTACAACCGTATATATCTTATCTGCTGAATTCTGAGCAATCTGCTGAACCTCAATGTGACTGAGAGGCTCAGCTCTCAGTCCTACCGCTTTATTAGTAACAAGACTCATTCCACAAACTTTTATACCTAAATAATGTGCTGTTATTGCCTCACATACTGTACTCATTCCTACAGCGTCAGCACCAAGTATACTAAACATTTTCACCTCGGCAGGTGTTTCGTAATTAGGGCCTGTAGCTTGCAAATACACACCGCTTTTTATTTCAATATCGTTCTTTTTTGCAACGTCAAAAATTATTTTGCACAAATCTTTGTTATACACATTACTCATATCCGGAAAACGTTCACCATAACTGTCATCGTTTTCTCCTATAAGAGGTGATGGAATAAAACTGCTTATATGGTCAGTTATTACCATAACATCACCTGCATTGAAGTTTGGATTAACTCCACCCGAAGCATTGGTAAGCATAAGCACTTCAACACCAAGCAACTTCATAACACATATGGGTAGAACTGCCTTTTCCATTCCATAACCCTCATAAAAATGTACCCTGCCCTGCATAGCAACTACATTTTTATTATTATACCTAAAAAACAGAAATTTGCCTTTATGTCCGCTTACAGTAGAAACAGGAAAGTTTGGTATACTGCTGTAATCTATACTTGCAACTATTTCTGCATTGTCAAGTATTTCACCCAAGCCAGAGCCAAGTACTAACCCTACACTGGGGCTAAAATCTTTTATTTTATTTTTTATAAACTTGGCACAGCTTTCTGCCAATTTCATATTCAAATTCACACAAACACCTCTTTTATATTTTTCGCACAAATACTATTACTTATTTTTATCTTTGTTTTAATTATACAATAGCAGTTTTGTTCTTTCAAGCTGTTATTGTTGCAGAAGCAAAATTGATGCTACTAATAATAATTGTAAATTAAAAGGCAGAACCACCAACACAGTAAATAGTTGATGGTTCTGCTTTTATATTTTTACATTTATCCTTTAAGTTCTTTTAAAGAATTTACAATATTTTCAAGCTTCATTGCTCGTGATGCTTTTACTAATACTGTATCATTTTTTTGGATTATACTGCTAAGATTGTCAATAGCCTGTTGTACTGTTTCAAAGTAATATACAACAGTATTGCCACCATTTGCACCCTCAGCAATATCTTTTGCATCAGTACCAACTGCAATAAGGATATCTACATTCTTATCCTTTGCATACTTACCTGTATCAAAATGCAGTTGTTTGCTGTTTGTACCAAGTTCCTTCATATCACCAAGCACACAAACTTTTCTGCCATTAAAATTCATAAGGGTATCTATTCCACCCTTAACCGAAACAGGGTTTGCATTGTAACAATCATCTATAATTGTAATATAGCCATTATCTATAACACCGTCACGACTTCCAACCGTTTTATAGCTTTCTATACCTTTTGCAATTTCGTCAACTGTCATACCAAGACTTTCACCAATAGCTACCGCAACCAAGGCATTTGCTACCATATATGTACCAATAGCAGGAATTTTTACAGCAATTTTATTGTTTGGTGTACAAAGAACACAGTTTATACCCTTTACTCCCTTATTGTCTATATCAGTTGCATAATAGCTATTTTTATCTTCAAGACCATAAAATACAGGCTTTGCACCATTTACATCTGTGATGGTTGACAAATGTTTATCATCACCATTCAAAAATACTGCACCATTTTCACTGCGGTATTTAAACATCTCAGTTTTCGCCTTTAAAACACCGTTTCTGTCACCTAAATTTTCCAGATGACAATCACCTATATTGGTAATAACACAAGCTGTAGGCTTTACAATTTTGCTTAGTCTTGTCATTTCGCCAAAATCGCTTATCCCCATTTCTATAACAGCAATCTGATGTTCTTCTTCCAATCCGAAAACAGTAAGCGGTACACCAAGCTCATTGTTAAAATTCCCCTGTGTTTTATGAACATTGAATTTTTGAGAAAGTACAGACGCTATCATCTCTTTTGTGCTTGTTTTTCCTACACTGCCTGTAACACCAATAACAGGAATATCAAACAAACAACGGTAATATTCAGCAATATCTTTTACAGCTTGATAACAGGACTCAACCATAATAACCGGTTTATCTGTTTCAATTTCTTTTTCGGACAAGCTACAGGTTGCACCTGAATTAAATGTCTGCATAATAAAGTCGTGTCCATCTGAACGCTCGCCTTTAAGAGGAATAAACAAACAATCATTGCAAGCCTTGCGACTGTCAGTGGTAATTGATGTTATGTATAAATCACTGCACTGTGGCTGTGTAAGTGTTCCGTTACAAGCCTTTGCAATTTCTGATAAAGTTAATTTTTTCATTGTATCACCTTAGTTATATTTTTCAAGTGACTGCTGAACCAACATTTCTACCAACTCAGTGTATGAAATACCCTGTGCCAGTGCTTCCTGTGGTAAAAGGCTTGTTGGTGTCATACCTGGCAAGGTGTTCGCCTCAAGACAGTACATATTATTCTCTTTATCCAAAAGAAAATCCACTCTTGAGTAAGCTTCAAGCATAAGGGTGTCACAAACCCTTTCTGCCATTCTCTGCATTGCACTTGTAATTTCGTCAGGTAACTGTGCAGGACAAATATCATCGGTCAGACCAGCCTGATATTTGTTTTTGTAATCATAAAAACCTTCTTTAGGGCAAATCTCAATAATAGGCAGAGCCTTGCCTGCAACTACACCAACAGAAAATTCTCTGCCTTTTATATATTCTTCAACAAGAACTTCGTTTTCAAGTGCAAAAGCTTCTGCCATAGCATTGTCAAACTCTGCTTTATTCTGTGGAATAGCTACACCAACGCTTGAGCCACCCGAACAAGGCTTTACAACACAAGGGAATTTACTCCAATCCTCTGTATTGTCATCTTTTACATATAACTTACCTTGTGGAGTAGGTACACCACTTGTCAGGAACATCTTTTTGGACAGACTTTTATTCATAGCCAAACCACTGCCAAGATAGCCTGAACCTGTATACTTAATTCCCAAAATGTCAAATGTAGCCTGTAATTTGCCGTTTTCACCAACATCACCGTGCAAAGCCATAAATACAATATCAGCCATACGGCAAATTTCTACAACATTCTTACCTAAAAAACATTTTGGATTCTGATTTGTTCTGCTTGCCTTGATTTTTTCAAGGTCAGGTGCAGTTTCTCCTATTGATGTTATATTTCTGGTGAAGTCATAGTCAATATTAAAAATATTATCTATATTATCATTTTCATAACCCATATATACATCAAGCAGACATATTTTGTGACCATTCTCACGCAATGCCTGTGCTACTTTTTGTCCTGTAATTATTGAAACATCTCTTTCGCTGCTTAAACCGCCTGCCAGAACAACTATATTCATTTCTATCAATCCTTTCCAAATGGTATAACTTTATTACACACATATATAAATAAGTTTATCATATATACCTAAACAAGTCCATATTTATACTATACAAAAACAATTTAACCAACAAAAGTAATTTCAGCCTATTATTTATTTTTCAAAATCTCAAGCTCTCGTTTTACTTTTTTTCTGCTTGAAAAAATTGCCTTATATAAACGCAGAAAAAAACACAGTGGCAATAAAACCTTATGGCGATAAAAAAACGGATAAAATCGTTTGTAAAATTTCATATCGGGAAATAGTCTTTTTGTAATATATGTAAGCTTATTTAAAGAAGTAATTTTATCACCATTAGGTTGAATTTTTCTAAGCTTGTTACTTACTTTGTTTGAGAATTTACCATATGTTCCTGAAAAAAGATAACACTCAAACAGTTCCTTTTCACTTTCTGTCAAATTTTCGATTCCATTTTCGGAAAACAATTTTTTGGACAGCTTTCTGCGTTTTTCTTCAAATTCTGCTATCCCCAATTTGTCACTCTCAGTCTTTATATACTTCCAGTTAAGGGATTTTTCCAAATGCTCCATACAAACATAACAATCAACTAAAGAACGCACACCCGTACCATTGCTTGTAAAATGCACATATTCGTGAGCCGTTATATAAATATAAAAATCCTCATCTGAAAAATGATAACCAAAATTATTACCCTCATCTTTCAGCATACGAGATGAAATATCAGAATAATAAGAGGTCATATCCTCAACAATTTCATCAAAGAGCGTGGTGTGCATTTCAAAATTATATATGGGCAATTTCTTATATGTATCGTGGTTGCTTGTACCTACTTTTTTGTCAGTATAACCACAGCTATCCATAAATTTTTCCAGTTCATTACGGTAATTTTTATCATAGAAAATATCATTGTCAGACATCTGTCGCATACCGATTTTCGGATAAAAATCCTTTATAATAATGCCTTTCAACGGCATATATTTTATACCTGTTTTTTCCATAAAAGAGATTATTTTATCTCTTTCGGCATTGAACATCATAGTTTTTCTTATTGACTTATTTTTTACCTCAATCCATTTTTTATCAGCGGTTCCTGCCATTTCAAGTGCTGTACATACCAGTGCTGTAAGACTATGATGCTCACAAATCTCAAAAAGTTCTTCAAGATTCATATTTTTTACACGTTCAACATCAGGCTGGTACTGGTTAACTGCACACATAGCAAGATAAATCATATCATAGCCTGATTGCAGGTTGATATTCATATTGTTATCAGCCCCTTTAATATATTGCTTTATTCATCAATAGCACCTATACCTTTTAGAGTATTCAAAATTTTCTGAACATCTTCGGTAATCACTTCCACAGGAGCATCATATTTTGCAACCATTTTTTCAATAATTTCACATTCGGTTGTATCACTTTTCAAACAATCAACAATAAAGCCGGCTGTTGGATTACTGCGTACTATTCCCGAAAACTTGCCTGATGTATCTACCATAACCTGCTCTTTATCTGAATAATGAGTAAGAAAATCATCTTTAAGCTTCATAAAAATCTCCTTATATAACTGATTTGGTCTATTTCATTCCATTATATGCTGTCAGTACAGCGTTGCTTTCCATATTACAGCCAAGTTTATACAGCTTAACATTTTTAGCCATAACATCAACAAGCTCCATAGTTTTCAACAATTTAACAGCGTCTTTTGGTCTGTATACCTGCTGTATTAACATAGGATAAATCTCTGATTTTTCTACAGATGTTATGTGGTTTGTCAAATCCCTTTCAAGAACACATATAGCCTTTAGCAAAGCCGAAGAATTTTCTCCTAGCTTATGCTTACCATTCCATGGTGTTCCATAAGCAATTACACCATTTTTTGTTATCTTCAACAAGGGCTTATCATCGTTAATCATTACTGCTTTGTTGCCAAAATATTCTCTCCATAATCGTGTATGAGTGGACTTTCCTGTTCCACTTTTAGCTGTAAATAGATAGCCTTCACCGTCTACAGCTACAACAGAACCATGGAAAAGCAAGGTATCATAATCAAGCATACCCTCAGCAATTTTCCGATAAACCGCAAGAGTTTCCAGATATTCATTGCTAAAATTTCTCAAAGGTGTATTGTTTTTAACAGCTTCAGCCTTCGACTTTTTGCGTTCATAAACAATATCGTCCTCACATATATAAATAGTTAAATCAGATTTTCTCAATTCTGAACCATTCGCAATAATATAATCCTTACAATAGTCCTTTATATATGAATACAATGGATTTATTTCTATTGTTTTTTCGGCAAGTGTTATATTAAATTTTTCCATAATATTTTATATCCGGATTATTATTCAACAGGAATAAATGGCAACTCAATACTACTTTCATCAGCATTATCTGTCTTGCTTGTTGAACTTTGTGAAGAAGATGACTGCGATGATGAATTTTGTGGTTTCGATTCAGACTTATCTTCTGTTTTGGAACTTGCTGATACAGAGCTACTGTTGCTATTTGATGTCTTATCAGAACTTGAACCTTGAGAACTGCTATTATTTGAAGTTGAATCTTGAGAACTGCTCTTACTTGAAGCCACATTGCCTGAACTGCTGGAATTTTTATTACTTGTTTTGCTTGAAGATGAGGAATGGGATTTTGAGGAACTATCATTGTCGGAATCCAACATAATTTCCATTTCACCTTCTTCAAGCTCTACCTCTATACTTGTACTATTACCGTTTGAATTTACCATACTTCCATTTAAATTTACAGAACTGCTGTCTGAATATATTGTACTTCCGTTTGAGTCGGTTGCAATTTCTTCGCCATTTTCGCTAATTACATCTGGAGCTGATACGCTGTTTACATCTGATGAACTTATAGAAGTATCTGTTTTTCCACAAGATGATGCAATAATTACAGTTGTTACTGTAACAGCCACTAATGCAACAACAATTATAGAAATAATAGTTTTCTTTTTCATAATGTCACCACATCTTTCTTATACAGCAGGAATAAAAGGAAGCTCTATTGGTCCATCATTTTCTGTACTGCTCTCGGTGGTGATTTCTGTTTCAATTCCTAGCACTTTTTTCTGTATGCAGATTACATCGCCAACATCAACCTTACCATTCAGGTTTACATCACCCAAAGATATCTGGCTTGTTGTTAAATCAGCCAACTCAACCAAGTAACGCTGAACATATATTGCATCAACAACATTTACCTTCCCATCAAAATTAACATCACCCTTTTGGTACTGATAATCAGGATTTGTCATAATCTCAAGTTCATTTTCATCATCACCAATAGCAAAAGTATTTATTGAGAATGTACTAAACATAACTGTTGCAACAGAGAGCAACAAACAAATCTTCTTCAACATTTTAATAACACACGCTTTCTTTAATATATAGTAATGACGGACAGCTACGCCATCCGTCATTACTTTATTTTCTCAATTCAAATTTTATCTTATATTATAATTTCCAATTCATCATCAAGTTCAGGTTCACTTGTTGTAATAACATCATCACATTCAAACTCTATAACTTCCATTTCTGCCCTTGAATATTTCTCCTTCTGCATATCCACTACTCCTTTCATATAATTTATAATAACAATTTTTTATATGATTATATTATAGGCTGAAACATAATAAAAGTAAAGTAGCTTTACAATATTTTCAAGAATATTAATGCAAACTATAACGGAATATCTGTATTTCAAATAGAGAAACCTAGACATACAAATAATTCACATCAAACCTAAATAAATAATGGGTAATAATAAATATTTTATTTTTTATTCAACAACTCTAAAAATATCACTTACAGGCTTTCTGCAAGAACAAGCCACTATTGACTTTTCTTTATAATATCCTGCACCTATAACTACTGCTATTCTTTCGCTTTCAGGCAGTTTAAGTGCTTTTCTTACTAGAATATCCTCCGATTTTTTATTTGCCCACTGCATAAAGCACGAACCAATTCCTCTTGCGTGTAATCCATTGACAAAATTCATTCCAACAAGACCAGCGTTAAAATAGCCTTGATTTCTTTCACCATAAAAAAGCAACGAAGCAGTGTCATAGGTTATAATAAAATAATTCATAAAATCTTTATTAAAACCGCCAACACCCAAAACCGTTTTATTAAGAAGTTCTTTTACCTCAGAGTTCTTCACCTGATATACCTTACACATCTGACGGTTACAAGCGGTAGGTGCATCAACAAAACACTTTAAAGCAAAATCTAAATCTTCTTGTTTGATTTCATCAGGCTCAAAATCACGAACAGAATGTCTGGTAGCTAACAAATCACAAAATTTTCCTTCTTTAATAGCCTCTGTCGGTCTATCAAAAATTTTGCTACCCACCTGTAAATCTACATCTGAAAGTTCTGCAACAAAATTTTTAATATCTTTTACCTTATCATCAACCCAATTATGTTCCTCGTGAAAATTAACCCAAGCTTTCAAAGCAGACACAGCTAACTGATATTCAAAATCCTGCCTGCTATTTTCAGGGTAAGAAGACAATATTTTTTTCAAACTTACTGCCTTCTTATATCCAAACGGTCTTACCTCATCTTCAGGTGTACACATTCCTTTTTCTATATTATGTACATAAATCATTATTGCATATTTGTAGTTGCCTTTTTTCTTAGCAGATTCCATATAGTATTTAGAATAGTTTGCCGCATCATACATATATTCATAATAAATTTTTATTGTTTTAATAGCTCTACGCAGTATATTATTAGACTTAAATTTTCCTGTTAAACTCGCCATATTTTGTACCCTTTCTATGGATATAAAGTATATTTTATCATTATACTTTGGTAATACCATTGAAAATATTACCAACAATTTATAGTTACAACTCTTTCACTTGTCGTATATTTATACATTGCATTTGCTTATACTGTTTTTTGTCAAATACTGTTATATTATACATCAATGTACAATCTATTTCAAGATTTTCACATGGTTTTATTCATTGAAAAAATCAGCTTTTTATTACTGCTTTTTGGTTATTTATGGTGTTAACACATAACAATTTTAAAATTTAATTTTAGGAATATCTTATGCGTCAGACATCCATACTTTTATATAATGTTTTTCACTTTTTATAAAATACACAGCATTTCTACTAAAAACAGTGCTGTATATTCGTGTAAATTCGCCTAGGCAAATGGAAAGTGTTGCTTGCAAGTGATTTTCTTTTATGATAAAATTATTGTTATACTGTGTATAAACATATGTAGTAGAAATTTGTAAAGGAGTAACCTGAATTATGTGTGGTATTTGTGGCTTTACAGGCGAGGTTGTAAGTCGTGACAACACCATTGAGAGAATGACTAAAGTTATTACTCACCGTGGTCCTGACAGCAATGGCTTTTATAAAGAACCGAACAATAAAATTACTATGGGCTTTAGACGTCTAAGCATTATTGACTTGGACGCAGGACATCAGCCTATTTATAACGAAGATAAATCAATGGTTTTAACATTCAACGGAGAAATTTATAATTATAAAGACCTTCGTAAGGAGCTTATTGAGTTGGGACATACTTTTTATACCGAATCTGACTCCGAGGTTCTTATTCATGGTTTTGAACAGTGGCAGGAAAAGCTTTTGGACAAACTTAGAGGTATGTTTGGCTTTGCCATTTATAATCTTAAAGATGACTCGCTGTTTATTGCCCGTGACTTTTTTGGAATTAAACCTATGCACTATGCACAGGTTGGCAACAACTTTGTGTATGGCTCTGAAATTAAAAGTATCCTTGAATTTCCCGGTTTTGAAAAGAAGTTCAACTACAGAACTCTTGATAACTATCTTTCATTCCAATATGCTGTACCACCTGAAACATTTTTCGAGGGTGTTTATTGCCTATTACCAGGTCATTATCTTTGGTATAAAGACGGCAAGGTTACTACTACACGTTATTGGGAGGCAAGATTTGAGCCTGACGAAAATATGACAGAGGAACAGGCTGTTGATGAGATTGAGCAGGTATTTGAAAACTCTGTTAATGCTCATAAAATCAGTGATGTTGAAGTTGGCTGTTTCTTATCAAGCGGTGTTGACTCAAGTTATGTTTCAACCTATTTTGCAGACCAGAAAACATTTACTGTTGGCTTTGACTTTGGAGAAAAGTACAACGAGATAAGCTGGGCACAGCGTTTGTCAAACAAAATTGGCGTTGACCATCACTATAAACTTATTAAATCAGAAGAATTCTGGGGCAGTATTAAAAAGGTTCAATATCATATGGACCAGCCTTTGGCTGACCCGTCCTGTATAGCACTTTACTTTGTTTCAAAGCTTGCCAGTGAGCACGTTAAGGTTGTTCTTTCCGGTGAAGGTGCTGACGAATTATTTGGCGGTTATACAGTTTACAACGACCCAAGAGTATTCAAGGTATACCAAAAAATTGTACCTTATGGAATGAGAAAGGGCATTTGCAATTTGATGAAGAAACTGCCTGATATTAAGGGCCGTGACTATTTAATTCGTGCTACTCATCCGCTTGAGGACAGATTCATTGGTAACGCTTTTATGTATGACCTTGACGAAAAGAAAAGAATACTTAAAGACCCATCTATTGCAACACGTCCACAGGACAGATGTAAAGAATACTACAGCAGAGTACCTGACTATGATGATGTAACAAAAATGCAGTATCTTGACATTAATATGTGGATGGTAGGCGATATTCTGTTAAAGGCTGACAGAATGAGTATGGCTAACTCACTTGAGTTACGTGTACCTTTCCTTGATAAAGAGGTGTTCAAGGTTGCCTCAAAATTGCCTACAAAACTAAGAGTAAACAAACACAATACCAAGTATGCAATGCGACAGGCGGCACTTCGCCACTTGCCACCCGAAACAGCTGAGAAGAAAAAGCTTGGTTTCCCTGTTCCTACAAGAGTGTGGCTGAGAGATGAGCGTTATTATAATGTTGTAAAGGATATGTTCAACTCAGAAACTGCTAAGAAATTCTTTAATTCTGAAATGCTGATTGAATTTCTTGATGAACACTACAGTGGTAAAGAGGACAACAGCCGTAAGGTATGGACAATCTATATTTTCCTTGTTTGGTATGAAATTTACTTTGAAGGCAAATATGATGTTGAAAAAGGCGAATAATTCAATATGAAATTAACGGCACTGTGCATTAATTCCTGCACAGTGCCGTTGTTGCTTTATATTAATAAGGTTAGTAATATAAAATAGAACATAAATTTCAAAACACCCACCAAACCTGCTTACTATAGCTGATTTGGTGGGTGTAAATTATTTAGTATTAAAACTTAAAAACTAAGCAAAAATTACTTTAGTTTCCATAGCTCCTCAGCATACTGTAGAATTGTTCTGTCTGATGAGAAGTGACCTGCATTAGCAACATTCTTTAGGCACTGTGTACCAAACTTAACTCTGTCGCTGTAGTTCTGGTTACACTCAATCTTCTTATCTACATATGACTGTAGGTCAAGCATAATAAAGTAGTGGTCAGGCTTATGCCAGTGAGCACCGTGGATAAGTGAGTGGTGTAGTTCTGCAAAGCTACCCTCGCCCTGAGCACCGCCGTCTGAGAATGTACCGTCGATTAGTGTATCAACAGCCTTCTTAATCATAGGATTCTCGTTGTAAATCTTCTCTGCGTTGTAAGAGTTGTTCTTCTGTAGTTCTTCAATTTCCTCAACTCTTGCACCAAAGATATACTCGTTCTCCTCGCCAGCCTTCTGTGTAATCTCTACATTAGCACCGTCATAAGTACCAAGTGTAACAGCACCGTTAAGCATAAACTTCATATTACCTGTACCAGATGCCTCTGTACCAGCTGTAGAAATCTGCTCTGAAATATCAGCAGCAGGGAAAATCTTCTCGCCATAAGATACGTTGTAGTTAGAAACAAATACAACCTGTAGCTTGTCCTTTGTATCAGGGTCGTTGTTAACAAGCTTAGCAATCTCGTTGATATACTTGATGATAGCCTTAGCTCTTGCATAACCAGGAGCAGCCTTAGCACCAAAGATAAATGCTGTAGGGTTCCAGTTAGGTAGCTCGCCAGCCTTTAGCTTCTGATAAATAGCAACGATTGAGAAAGCATTGATAAGCTGTCTCTTGTACTCGTGCAATCTCTTAACCTGTACATCAAAGATGAAGCTAGGGTCAATATAAACATTGTCGTGCTTCTGAATGAAATCAGAAAGCTGCTTCTTCTTAAGGTCCTTAATAGCGTTGAACTCTTTAACTGACTTCTCGTCAATCATATCGTTTAGCTTGCTCAACTGGCTAAGGTCTCTCAACCAACCATCGCCAACTTTGTCTGTAATGAACTTAGAAAGTTCAGGGTTACATAGACCAAGCCATCTACGCTGTGTAATACCGTTTGTCTTATTCTGGAAACGCTCAGGATATACCTGATACCACTCCTTAAGAACATCGTTCTTTAGAATTTCTGTGTGAATCCAAGCAACACCGTTTGTATGTGTTGATACATAAATAGCAAGTCTAGCCATATGAACGATGTCACCGTCGATAATTCTCATCTTGTGACGCATATCTCCGTAAATACCTTTCTGGTCGAAGTCACGGTCCATATGCTGCTGAATCTTCTCAATGTAAGCATATACGTTAGGAATAACGTCCTTCATTAGGTTAATATTCCACTTCTCCAAAGCTTCACCAAGAACAGTATGGTTTGTATAGTTAAATGTTTTCTGAGCAATGTCAAGTGCTGTTTCAAAATCAACACCTTCAGCGTCAAGAAGTCTGATAAGTTCAGGAATAGCGATAACAGGGTGTGTATCATTTAGCTGAATAGCATACTCGCTTGAGAACTTGCTGAAATCGTTGCCGAACTTAGCCTTATATCTCTTTAAAATGTTCTGTAGAGAAGCACTGCTGAAGAAATACTGCTGCTTTAGTCTTAGAACCTTACCTTCGTAACCATTGTCGTTAGGATAAAGAACCTTAGAAATATTCTCAGCTGCATTCTTAGCCTCTACAGACTTTGTGTACTCACAGTTGTTGAATGCCAAGAAATCAAACTCATCTACTGCTTCTGCCTGCCATAGACGTAGTGTATTGATGTTCTCTGTGCCGTAACCAATAACAGCCATATCATAAGGTACAGCTTTTACAGTCTGGTCTTTGAAAGTTACAAGAACTGTATCCTCTTCTCTGCGGATACACCATGGGTCATCAAATCTCTGCCAATCGTCAGCAACCTCTACCTGTCTGCCGTCCTGAATTAACTGCTTGAACAAACCGTACTTATAACGGATTCCATAGCCATCCAGTGGTACATCCTGTGTAGCGGCACTGTCTAGGAAACAAGCTGCAAGACGACCAAGACCACCGTTACCAAGAGCAGCGTCATCAATTTCTTCAAACTCATTGATGTCAATACCCTTTGTAGCAAGCAAATCCTTAACTTCGTCAAGAATACCCATACAGAATAGGTTGTTGTACATCATACGACCCATCAAAAATTCTGCTGATAGGTAGTAAGCTCTACGCTTACTAGCGTGGTTCTTCTTTGACTTTGTCCATCTGTCGCTGATTTCAGCCATCATTGCCTTACCAACTACAAAGTGTAGTTCAGCAGGAGAAAGTTCCTCTAACTCCTTACAATACTCACACTTTGCAATCTCGATAAGATTGCTCATCATCTTGTTCTCACTCATTGGTCATTTTCCTCCAGTCTACTATATGTTGTAGCCAATTTTTTTAGTTTAGCTGCAAGCTCATCTGTAAGAGCCTCGCTTTTAATTCTCCAAACCCAGTTACCGCCCAATGTTGACGGAATGTTCATTCTTGCCTCGCTGCCAAGACCCAGAATGTCCTGCATCTGGATAATTGCGTATTTACTAACACTTGCATAAGCAGTGCGAATAATACCCCAGTTGTAACCTTCTTCTTCAGTAAGGTTGCAGTAGCTTCTTGCAAAAGCTATGTCCTGCTCTTTAGCTGTAGCAAACCAACCCATAATGGTATCATTATCATGAGTACCGCTGTATACTACGCTGTTCTCTGTGTAATGCTCAGGAAGATAATCATTATCTTCACCGCTGTCAAATGCAAATTCAAGCACCTTCATACCTGGGTAGCCTGAATCTTTAAGCAACTGAATAACACCTGGTGTAAGCAAACCTAAATCCTCGGCAACAATAGGGAAATAGCCTATTGCCTCTTTCATCTTCTCAAAGAACTGAATACCAGGGCCTTCAAGCCACTCACCACCAATAGCATTTTCAGCAGGGAATGGAATAGCATAGTAAGAGTCGAATGCACGGAAATGGTCAATTCTTACAATATCAAACAGGTTAGCTGCACTCTTAATGCGAGCAAACCACCATTTATAATCTGTTTCCTTCAGATATTCCCAGTTGTACAGAGGGTTGCCCCATAGCTGACCTGTAGCTGAGAAATAATCCGGTGGGCAACCTGCAACACATACAGGCTGTTTGTCCTCATCAAGCCAGAACACCTCTGAGTTTGCCCATGTGTCTGCACTATCCATAGCAACATAAATAGGCATATCGCCCATAATCTGAATACCAAGACTGTTTACATATGCTCTGAAATCTGCCCATTGTTTATAGAAAATAAACTGAACAAACTTCCAAAAGTCAATCTCAGGCTTCAAATCCTTAGTATAGTTTGCAATGGCTTCAGGCTTACGAAGTTTAATGTCTTCGTCCTCCCACTCTGTCCAAGCCTTCATATCGTTGTTCTTTTTAACAGCCATATAAAGTGCATAGTTTTCAAGCCAGTCTGCATTTTCTTTTACAAACTTCTTATATTTTGCATCTGATTTTTTAAATTTTTTATATGCACAACGCAAAACTTCAAACTTTGTTTCATAAATTTGTGCATAGTCAACTTCTTCAGGATTATCTCCCCATTTTCTGCCTGCCAAATCTTTTTCAGTCAGCAAACCGTCCTCTACAAGGAAGTCAAGGTCAATCATATAAGGATTGCCTGCATAGGTAGAAAATGCCTGATAAGGTGAATCACCATAGCTTGTAGGGCCTACAGGAAGAATCTGCCAGATTTTCTGACCTGCTTTTTTCAGAAAATCTGCAAAATCGTAAGCTGCCTTACCGATTGTTCCGTAGCCGTATGGTGATGGAAGTGAAGATATTGCCATTAATATTCCGGCACTTCTTGACATAAATATCATCTCCATCAAAAAAATTTCAAAAAGTTAATTCAAACTTCATTAATCCCATTCTATTACTCCATAACAGTTTAACATAAACCAATAATTTTAGCAATAGATTTAGAAGATTTTACGCAATAAATTCCCTTTTTATAACTGCAATAGTAAAATATAATTTTGTACAAAATTATTTAAACACCTGTTTTAAGATATAAATCAGGGATTATTTTACGCTTAAAATCTCTTTATATGCAATATACATTGCATAGTTTGCAGAAAGCTCACGCACACGCTCCCTATTATTCAAACCGTTTTTTCCTGCAAAAAGTGCCTTTACTGCAAATGATTTTTCTGCTGTAGACAAACCAATATATACCAAACCTACAGGCTTTTCGGCTGTACCTCCCGTAGGGCCTGCTATGCCTGTGGTAGAAACACCAACAAAACTTTCGGCAAGCTTACGCACACCGTTTGCCATTTGCATGGCTGTTTCTGCACTTACTGCACCAAGAACAGCAAGTGTATTTTCATTTACACCCAGCACTTTGGATTTTATATTGTTGGAATAGGAACACACACCGCAGTCAAACACCGCAGATGAACCCGACACCTCTGTTATTTTTTTGCTAATAAGTCCGCCTGTACAACTTTCGGCTGTAGCAATTTTTAAATTCCGCTTTGCAAGTTTTTCAACAAGCAATTTATTTATATTGTCAAAATCAATATTACATTCCTTTAGTTCTTTTAAAAAACTCTCTTCTGTAACGGTAAGCATAGCCACACCACCTTATAAAACTAAATATCCAATTTATCATAGATTGATTTTATAAATTCCTCTTTACCTTTAGTGTAGGCGATTCTATCATTAGGATATTCTTTTGCAAGTTTTTTCTTTATATTCTCATATTGTAAGGCTTCATCACAATGTGAGTTCAGATAATTACAAAAACCAACAAGCTGTTCAAATTCCCTTTCTGACCTATCATAGCAATGTATATGTCTAAGTGAAATTTGATTTTCTCCTCTTAGCACAAACAAATGATAATTTTCATTTCCGTGCTGAACACCACAATAGCTGTAACCAGCCTTTTGCAAGCTTTCTACATTTATATTCTTAATTGAAGCAAGCTTAACCGCAATATCAAGAATAGGTTTTGCACAAATTGACTTTATCGAGGTACTGCCAACGTGTTGAATATCAAGAATGTTCTTTTTCCATAGGTTTAGTAATTCGGTTTTTACTATATTATATTCATCTTCCCGTTCAGGATTATGTGGCATAAGCCTTACTTTATATCTCTCTACACCCTCCATATTATAGCACCCTATTAATTATATAACTGTTAATAAACCCACAAATGATATTTACCGCAGTGCAAGCAATCATCTTACCTGACCATCACCGCTGATGATAAATTTCATTGAAGTAAGCTCAGTTAGTCCCATTGGACCTCTTGCGTGAAGCTTCTGTGTGGAAATTCCTATTTCTGCACCCATTCCAAACTCTCCACCATCTGTAAAGCGTGTTGAAGCATTTACATACACTGCGGCTGAGTCTACCTGTGCTGTAAACTTACGCTGAGCCTCATAATTTTCTGTTATGATAACCTCACTATGACCTGTTGAATACTTTCTGATATGTGCAATAGCATCATCAAGAGAGTCAACAACCTTTATTGCTATTTTATAGTCTAAATATTCATTTGCCCAGTCGTATTCCTCGGCTGGAATTACACAGTCACCTAGAATCTCTTTTGTTTTTTCACAGCCGTGAATTTCAACATTTTTTTCGTCAAGCTTTGCTTTTAAAGCAGGCAAAGCAACAGTTGCAATATCCTTATGCACAAGCACTGTTTCAAGAGCATTGCACACAGAAGGACGTTGAGTTTTACCATTAAATATAATATTTACAGCCATTTCAAGATTTGCGTCTTTATCAACTACAGCGTGGCAGTTACCTACGCCTGTTTCAATTACAGGCACCTTTGAATTTTCAACAACAGCCTTAATAAGTCCTGCGCCACCACGAGGAATAAGAACATCAAGATAATCACTCAAACACATAAGTTCAACTGAAGACTGTCTTGTTGTATCCTTTACAAGCTGAATACAATCAGCTGGCAAACCTACAGACTCTACAGCCTCTCTCATAACATCTGCAATTACTGTGTTTGAGTTAATAGCCTCTTTGCCACCACGCAAAATTACTGCACTTCCTGCCATAAGGCAAAGTGCGGCTGCGTCTGAAGTTACATTAGGACGTGCCTCAAAGATAATTCCTATAACGCCCATTGGTACTCTTACCTTTTTGATTTCCATACCATTTTCAGCAACTCTACCGCTTATAACCTCGCCTATAGGGTCGTCAAAATCTGCAACCTTGCGTACACCCTGAGCCATACCATCTATTCTGTCATCGGTTAACCTTAGTCTGTCAAGTAAAGATTGTGTAAGTCCATTTTCCTCACCATTTTTAATATCAATGTCATTTTGTGCTATAATTCTTTCCTTATTATTAACCAAAGCGTCTGCAATAGCACGCAGTGCTGTTTTTTTCTGTTTGCCTGCAACAGCAAGAATACGTGATGCCTCTTTAGCTTTTTGTCCCATTTTCTGCATTTCTGTCATAGTTTTTTCCTCCTCAATATTTATCATTTATAAATTATAATTTCCTTCATATTCCATAGAACGCATTTTACAGCTTCCGTCCAGCTTTTTAAACTCGCCATAACGTACAAAATGCAATCCACATTTTTTCATAACATTTCCTGAAGCTAAGTTCGGCTCTGCATGACTTGAATAAAAATAATTCGCATCAAAATTTTCGTGCATATATTTCATCATACCTTTAACTGCTTCTGTAGCAAAACCGTTGCCCCAACAATCGCAACGAAAGTTATAGCCAAATCCCCAGATTTCTTTGGAGTTTGCGTTACTCGACTTACCCCAAGTCTTGTTTTCACGCAAACCAATATCGCCACTACCTATAAGCTTATTATCTGATTTACGGACAAATCCAAAATTATATGTATCATCATCTTTTTCAACAAACTTAAGATATTCTTCAACCTGTTCTACAGATGTATATGTATTGTAAACCATATATTTAGATACCCGTTCATCACTTACCCACTCAAACATTGCTTTTGCGTCAGCTACTGTCATAGGTCTTAAAATTAAACGCTCAGTTTCAATTATTATGTTATGCACAAAATCACTTCCAAAATTTTCAAATAAAGAATTTCAGTCAAACCTAATTACTCAAACATTTTCTTCAGGTCTTCAAGGTCATATGGGGTTCTTTGGTATACATAGTAGTTAAGCCAGTTTGTAAACAACATAGTTGCATTACTTCTCCACGTTAACGGCGGAGTAGCCTCGGGGTCATCTTCCGGAAAATAATTATGTGGTATTGCCGGATGTAATCCTTTATTTATATCTCTGTAATATTCTGTAGCCAGAGTATTTCGGTCATACTCTCCGTGTCCCATAATAAAAAACTTTCGTCCGTCCTTACTACACACAACTGCTACACCTGCCATTCTTGAAGTAGCAAGAACTTCAAGTTCGGGGTGTTCATTTATATTTTCACGGTGAACACCTGTATAACGTGAGTGCGGTAGCACAAATCGGTCATCGAAGCCACGCATTAATGGGTGGTTTGGATTTAGTACCCTGTGTTGGAAAATACCACTTAATTTATACTCCATAGTGTATTTTGGTATTCCATAGTGATAGTAAAGCCCTGCCTGTGCTCCCCAACATATATGCAGTGTTGAATATACATTATGCTTACTCCACTCCATAATCTCTGTAAGCTCACTCCAGTAGTCAACTTCTTCAAACTCCAGAAGTTCTACAGGTGCTCCTGTTATTATCATACCGTCAAATCTCTGATTTTTTATCTCATCAAATGTCTTGTAGAATTTTGTAAGATGAGTTGCAGATGTATTTTTTGATTCGTGAGTTGCCATTTGCAAAAGTTCTATATCTATCTGCAACGGACTGTTGCCTAACAGTCTTAACAGCTGTGTTTCTGTTTCTACCTTTGTTGGCATTAAATTCAATATAACTATTTTCAGAGGTCTTATATCCTGCTTTAACGCCACGTCTTCCGGCATAACAAAAATATTCTCCGATTCCAGAACCTTTATAGCCGGCAAATCAGCCTGTACTTTAATTGGCACAGCATAACCTCCCTTAAATTTTAACATAATCTATAAGCTATATTATAAATGTTATTGTTTATATTTTCAACAGTAAATATTTTATCAAATTCTGCATATCAACTAAAACAGTTAAAATGTCATAAAATTTATATTTATTATTTGTATATATAACGAAATTTGTTAATTTTTTGGGGTAGTAGTTTACGCAAAGTTTTAAACGTGGTAAAATTAATGATGTATGTACAAAATATACTTTAGACAAAATATTATTTAGGAAAGGACTTGATATTATTATGAGTAAAACCTCGCAGATTAATGTTTCTGCACCGTTGAACTCACCACAAAGGAAAAGCTTTAAAGAGAATTTTTTTGACCAGAAATTCATAATTCTAGCATTCTTTGTACCGTTTTTAATAATGGGCATAGCTTTTGCGTCTTATAAGGTTTATCCTTTTGGTGACCAACAGATACTTGTAACAGACTTTTGGCAACAGTACTACCCATTCTTCTGTAATTTTCAATCTAAATTACAAGAAGGTTCGTCAATGCTATGGTCTTGGGGTACAGGACTTGGCACAAACTATATAGCACTTATTGCATACTATCTTGCAAGCCCGCTTAATTTGCTATTATTCTTTGTACCTAGCGAAATTTTGAGAGAAGCACTTACTGTTTCACTTATGATTAAAATAGGTTGTGCAGGTATGTTTATGGCTATGTTCCTGAGAAATGTATTCAAGCGTAATGATTTCTCTGTTGTGTTCTTCTCGCTGTTATATGCACTGTGTGCATTTACAATGGGATACTACTGGAACATAATCTGGTTTGACGCCTTTGCACTGTTGCCGTTGGTAGTTTCGGGAACATACTCACTTATAATAAAGGGCAGATATAAACTGTACGTAGTGGCACTGGCACTTACAATGCTTACAAACTACTATATAGGTTTCTTTACCTGTATTTTCACTATTATTGTATTTATAGCTATAATGGTAATTGCAAAGCCGGGTTGGAAAACCTTCTTTAGAAAACTTCTAACTATTGCAGGCTTTACAGTTCTTGCACTTGCTATAGGTATGCTATTTATGTTGCCGGCTGTATTTGCTTTGCAGAACACACACAGTATAGACAATGCTATTCCCGGATTTACAGAGATTTATGACTGGAATTATAATGATAATATATTGCAGTATATTTCAGATATTCTAGGTAACACAGTAACCTTTACAAAACCAACTGATAAAGAAGGCTTGCCTAATATCTACTGTGGCTTTATCTGCATTATTCTTTCAGTATTTTATTTCCGAAGCAAAAAGGTTTCTGCAAGAGAAAAGGCAGTAAGTGTATGTGTGCTTATATTCTTCTTGTGCTGTTGTATGTTTAAGTTGCCTAACTTTATAATGCACGGCTTCCATCTGCCTAATATGCTACCTTACAGATTTTCATTCTTAATCAGCTTTGTTCTTATAGTTATGGCTTACAGAGCATTTTTGCTGATAGAAGATGTAACAATGCCTGACATTTTCATTATGGCTGTTACATCAGCTGTATTTATTGTTTTTGCATATGTAGGTCCTCAGACTGTAGACTCAACTACAGGCGAACTCAACACAAATGCAGTAATTGCTACAATAGCCGCTACTGTGGTTTATCTGTCAATTCTGCTTTTAAGAAATGCTGACATTATTCCTAAGCAGGTTGTTTCAATAGGCTTGTTTGTTGTGATACTTGCAGAGATGGTTTCTGGTGCTTTCTTAGGTGTAAAGACTGTTCGTGTAACATCTCACGATGGTTATCCTGACCAAAACGAGGCTATACAGTCTTTAAAGAGTGATATTGAAAGCAAAGACGATAACCTATTCTACAGAATGGAACAACAACAATATTATACAATCAACGACGCTTCTATTTATGGTTACAATGGTGTTTCTCTGTTCTCATCAACAGTTAATGAAACCATAACAAACTTTGTAAGCGGTATGGGTATGATTGGCTGGGACGCCGGTAACAGATATTATTATTCCGAAACCTCCCCTCTTACAAATTCATTTTTGAGCATAAAATATATGCTTGCAAGACGTACAACAGCTTCTAACACAAACAGCTGGAAGTTTATTGACACCAAAGACGGAGCAAGTTCTTACCAAAATACCACATGGCTACCACTTGGATTTATGACAGAAGCAGACATTAAAACCTTTGATTATAATATGGATAAAAACGGAAATGCTGTTCAATCACCTTTTGATGCACAAAACAGTCTGTTCACAAAATCAACAGGAATTGATAAGGATATATTCATTCCATTAACAGCAGAACCACTGTCAACAGGATTCCCTGTTTCAATCAATTCAAACTCAAGCTATGTATGTGATGCTACCTCAGAAGACGGTACTTTCACCCTCACCTACACTGTAACAAAGGACAATACACCTGTTTACGCTTACACAAGCTGTGAAAACTGTGACAACAATACAGTTACTATTTCAAACGGTACAGACGGCGGTAAGTCCTACGAAGTAAGATTTCCTTATATAATTTCTGTAGGTATTTTCAACAAAGGTGACACTGTAAAAATCTCTGTTCCATATTCACAGGGTACATCAGGTAACTGTAATGTATGGGTTTGTGAATTTAACGAAGATATTTACAACGAAGGTTACAATCTGCTAAATGATGAAACCTACGAAATCACAGAATTTAAGACATCTTCAATAACAGGTACAATAACAGCCAAAGAGGACGGTGTAATGTACACATCTATCCCTTATGAAGAAGGCTGGACAGCTTATGTTGACGGTGAAGAAGTTGAAATTACACCTATTGCAAATGAAGCTTTGATTTCTGTAGACCTTACAAAAGGCGAGCATACTGTTACATTCAAGTATGTTCCTAAAGGATTTACTGTTTCCTTTATAGCGTTTATTCTTGGTATACTTGTATTTGCAGGTATTATTGTGTATGAGTCATTCTATTTGAAGAAAAAGAAAAACCGCACACTGCTTATGCCAATGACAAGCAGTATTGATGAGCTTGAGCTGTATAGTGACAGCGATACTGACAAAGTAAGTATTCCAGGTAAAAATCAATCTTCAAAAAATAACAAGGGCAAGAAAAAATAATTTATCAATCACTTAAAATTACAATAAATATCATTGCTCAGAAAATCAAGCCACAGACTGAATTAATCTTCAACTGTGGCTTGATTCACTTTTATATGAATAGCTGATTAAAATACCAATAAAGATAATTTCAAACACGAAATGCTTTGACAGTAACATTATAAATTATCTTTTAAAAATCATTGCAACATATTGCAATAAAATAAAATTTATAATAAAATTAACTGTAGATTATTTGAAAAGAGGATTAACTTATGAAGATTGGAAATATTAAAAGAGTAATAACAATAGCAATGTGCGTTGCACTTGCAGGTGCTGTTGCAGTAACTACAACAGGCTGTGGTGATGGTGAAAATAATACTTCTTCTGCAAGCTCAGCTTCTTCAAGCACATCATCACAAAACGCAACCGAAGCAGCAAGCTACCCAGCTATTGATGTTCTTAAAACTACTAAAAAAGACGCTGTAGTTTACGAGGATAAAGAACACGAGGTTGGCTATCAGCTGGATATGCCTGCTGACGGCGAAGAAGTAGCAATTATGCACACTTCTATGGGCGATATTTCTTTGAGATTTTTCCCTGAAGCAGCACCAAAAACAGTTGAAAACTTCAAGACACACGCTAAAGACGGTTACTATGATAACCTTACATTCCACAGAGTTATTGAGGACTTTATGATTCAGGGTGGTGACCCTGCTGGTGATGGTACAGGTGGCGAAAGCATTTACGGTGAGTCATTTGAAGATGAATTTAGTGACCATCTGTTTAATATAAGAGGCTCTGTTTCTATGGCTAATGCAGGCCCTGACACTAACGGAAGCCAGTTCTTTATCAACCAGGCTAACGCAGAAAAATTCAGTGCTAATGGCGGTTGGGATTATTTTGAAACACAGTGGACTCAGATGTATCCGGGATTATGCCAGTACTATGATACAGAACTTTACACTGCATTTATCAGTCAATATGGTTCATATATGCTTGACACTGATTTAATTAGTGACGATGTTAAAAAGCTTTATGAGGAAAACGGCGGTAACCCATCACTTGACGGTGCATTCAATGCCTGCGACCGTGGTCATACTGTATTTGCACAGGTATATGATGGTATGGACATTGTGGATAAGATTGCTGCAGTAGAAACAGATGACTCTGACAAACCAAAAGAAGATGTTACAATCAAGAGCATTGAAATTACAACTTACAGTGCAGAATAATTTTATAAAAAGTTTGCTTTAACTGGTTGTATATGGTATAATTCGTAAGTTAAATATAACCACATATTTTTGCCACCGGGTAAAATATTATGTGCCTGAAGTATTCCGTTAGGTCTTTGAAGGAATATTTCAGGCACTTTTTTTAGGAGGAAATATAATGCTTAAAATTTTTACAAAGTATGTAAGCTTTAATATTATTGGTATGCTAGGAATTTCGTGCTACATTCTGGCTGATACATTTTTTGTTGCAAAGGCATTGGGAGCATTGGGGCTTGCATCACTTAATTTTGCCATAGCTGTTTACTCCATAATGAACGGTGCAGGACTTATGATTGGCATAGGTGGTGCTACTGCCTTTTCAATTTTTAAAGGTAAAGGTGAAAACAAAAATAACGCTTTTCTTTGCAGTGTAATTTCCGGTGCTGTTTTCGCTTTTATTTTTATAATGGCTGCACTTTTATTTTCTGAGGATATTTCATTTCTTCTTGGTGCTGACAAAAGCACGGTAGAATACACAAACATATACATCAAAACTCTGCTGTTATTTTCTCCATTTTTCCTGCTGAACAATATTGTTATAACCTTTGTGCGAAACGATAACAATCCACAGCTTGCAATGTTTGCAATGCTTGTAAGCAGTTTTTCAAATATAATACTCGATTATATATTTATGTTTATCTTTTCGTGGGAAATGTTTGGTGCGGTTATTGCAACCTGCTTCTCCCCTATTATAAGTCTGCTTATCCTGTCATTGCACTTTATTAGAAAGAAAAACACATTCAAGCTTAATTTTAACAAGGTGAATTTTTCTGAAATATTCAATGTACTTAAACTTGGCACTTCATCACTTGTATGTGAGCTTGCTTCGTCAGTTTCACTTATTGTTTTTAATCTTATTTTGGCAAAAACAGAAGGCAATATAGGTGTAGCAGCTTATGGAATAATTGCTAACATTGCTTTTGTTGTAACATCAGTATTCACAGGAATTGCACAAGGCACTCAACCGTTAGTAAGCACCTGCTACGGCAGTGGCGAGTTCAAAAAGCTGTCTGAAATCCTAAAACTTTCGGTTATATCATCAGCAGTATTGTCGGCTATAATCTATGTAATATTATTTGCTTTTACAAACGAAGTAGTATCCGCTTTCAGCGAAAATGATGTAATTCTGGAAAATATAGCCACTTCAGGTGTACGTTTGTATTTTACAGGATTCTTCTTTGCAGGTATAAATATAGTGGCAACAGCAATACTCAGTGCATCTTCAAAATATAAAACAGCTTTATTACTCTCTGTTCTGCGAAGCTGTATAGTGCTTATTCCTGCGGTTATTATAATGAACGCTATAATAGGTATTATAGGAATATGGCTATCTTTTACCATTACAGAACTTATAGTTTTTGCTGTTGTAATTGTATGCACAAAAGGTCTGTTTGTAAAAAAGGATAAAGATTAAATCTGCCCCCAAAAAGATATATGTTGTATTTTATAAGACGCTATGATAAAATCAAAATAGTTAAAGTTTTATTCATAGGGAAGGTTTTTATCATTAATATGAAAAGCAAAATATTTAAACTTATTTTTATCTTATCTTTTATCCCATATGTATTTGTAATATATTCTATATTATTTGGAAAATATACTGCAAACGGAATCGAACTAAATGGAATAGAACGATTATCAAAAATCATAATATTAAAGTATCATCATTATACGTATGCTACACCAATTATTCCAACATGTTTAACTTTCCAAATGTGCTACATATTCAGAAAAAACTCTAAAGTTATGTTTATGTGTTCTTTTATTCCTTATTTCTTCGCATTATTATTATCTTTGCAATATGCAATTTTTGGTGGTAGATTTTTAGGCGAAGCATTACATTACGGTTGGGATGGATTTGTAATTGGAATCTTCGGCATTTTTGTTTATTATGTTATAGACTTTCCTATTCTACCAATTTGCCTAATTTTTCAAATAGGTTATATGATTATAAAACTAAAAAACAGAAAAAACATATCTGATACAATTAATTTCTAAATTTTTACAAAAATCAAAAATCACATATTATCAAAATTCACGTAACAAACTGACTTCATTTTCAAACAAAGTCAGTTTCATTTATTATAAACCTTCATTCGTTTGCTTATTAATTCAACAATCCTTCCTGGTTTTTCTTATTTTTAAGATTTCGCCATCTATTGACATATAACCCTAAAAGAAAAAATCCTTCCACTTAAATTCGTCTAAGTGGAAGGATTTTTGTTAGTTACCTGTTAGTTATGTGTTAGTTACCGTCTTGTTTTCAGGCAATCTCAGGCATACTGAAATCGCATAAACAAGCCGATTTTTGAACAAATATAACAGTAATGATTATCTCTTTGAGAACTGAGGAGCTCTACGAGCAGCCTTAAGACCGTACTTCTTACGCTCTTTCATTCTAGGGTCACGAGTTAGGAAGCCAGCTTTCTTTAGTGTAGCTCTTAGTGCT
>JAXJYN010000014.1:0-1895 GCA_036306965.1 Acutalibacteraceae bacterium | reverse complement strand
CACCATCCATCAGTTCTGCCACTGTAACTTCAAGTTCTTCACACCCGACAAAAAGGACTATCACGCAAAAGTGATAGTCCTCATTATACTATTCCTCAATACTGAAGCTACTCAATATCTTACTTAATTCACCTGCAACATTATTCAACACTTCTACACTATCCATTACATCTCCCATCATACCATTTTGTACCATTGCCTCTTCTGATACTTTCTGTGTATTATTATTTACTTCATCTGCGATGTTTGATATTTTTTCAAGTGCGTCTTGTAATGATACTGTACCACTGGTTACTTCCTGCGTAATTGCTGCAACATTTGTCATCTCATCAGATACCTTTTCGATTTTCTTTTTAATATCAACAAAGCTTTCTTTTGCCTGATGAGCAAGCTCCATTCCTTCTTTTACAGAGTCATTACCTCTATCCATTAACTGAACAGATTCTACTATACTCTGTGATATATCATCAATAATTTTTTCTATTTCTTCTGCTGCATCTTTAGACTGATCTGCAAGTTTACCAACTTCATCTGCTACGACAGCAAAACCTTTACCTTGCTCACCTGCTCTTGCTGCCTCTATAGCCGCATTTAATGATAGTAAATTAGTCTGAGATGCAATATCTGCTATTAAATTAATTACATCACCGATATTGCTTGACATTCCTTCCAGTTCCTTAATCTTTTGATAGGTAGCTGAAACATTACTTTCAATTACGTCCATTTGGTTTACAACTATAGTAAGCTTTTCATCACCTTTAATGGCTTCATCCGCCGTCTCAGAAGCAACTTCTTTTACATTCATAATATTTCCGGCAATTTCTTCCATTCCCTGAGTGATTTCTTCTATCATGTTAGCATTTGTATGTGTTAATTCACTCTGACTTTGAGTACCTTGAACTGCTCTGCCCACTTTTTCAGCTATATACACAGCTTTGTCTTTGGTTCCTTCAGCTTTATCATTTAATGAATATGTAATCTTTGTAATCTCTTGTGAATTATTATTTGTTTCAAGTACCAAATCATGAATATTTTTCTTCATATTTTCCATAGAATTGGCAATCTTACCAATCTCATCTGTTCGCTTTAATAAGCTTTCTCTTACACGAACCGTAAGATTACCTGAACCCACTTCATTACAAAATGCGATTAATTCTGCAAATACTCTAAACAATATATTTATCAAAATAACCAATATAACGCATGAAATAATACAAATAGCTGCCACCATTGGAATAGACGCAGCTCTCATACTATCTACTACAACGTCTATCTTCGTATTGTATATACCAACATCCATAGAACCATAAAGTTCACCATTTACATAAATAGGATACATTATGTCATATGTCCATGCCTGTTGGACATCAGCCCAAAAAGAGCTTGTCATAACTTCGCCCTTTGTTGCTGCCGGTACTGAATATCCTGTATCATCAGAATAGTTTTTACCTATTTTCTGCGTATCACTGTGTGCAATTGCTGTAACTGTTTTATCTATAACTATTGCATAAGCAATATATTCATTTTTAGCAGTCTTACTCTCTACAAATGCTTGAAGTTCCTCAACTGTTGCACCCTTTTCTATTAAAATTTCAGCCTGTGCCGCTATCTGTGAGTTCTCATTTATGAGCTGCTCTATCATAGCCTCTGAAATATTTTTTTTTGCAACATTAAAAGTTACAAGCAATACAAGCACAAATCCTACTAACATTATAAGTGCTGACGACAATGCAATTTTAATCTTTAATGAAAACGCCTTCATAAATACCACCTTTCTAATAATTTGCAATTATTCATTTAAATTATCAGTTATTTTAATTTTAACATTGATATTCATTTTTGTAAAGACTAAGCAAAGTGTCGGAAAAATCGTTTCATTTTCCGACACTTTACTT
>JAXJYN010000013.1:0-11217 GCA_036306965.1 Acutalibacteraceae bacterium | reverse complement strand
TATTAAAAGTACAAGATTGGATTAATAATTTACCTAGAAAAATCTTTAATTATTCATCTTCTAATGACTTATTTTTTGAATTTATGAACAACTTGTAAACTGTCCGATTTCTTATTGCAATTAAGGAAAAATTATCAGTTGCAAATTATATTTATTTGCATTAAACAAACATAATTATTATAACACACATTTCCTCTTAATATACTATTTCTAATATAAAAAACAAGCCATACTCACACCTTTAAGTGTGAATATGACTTGTAAATAATCTTAAAACAAAGCTTTTATCCAAATATACTGATAAGTACACCAGCTGCAACAGCAGAACCGATTACACCTGCAACATTAGGTCCCATTGCGTGCATAAGCAAAAAGTTTGTTGGATTCTCTGCCTGTCCAACTTTTTGTGATACACGGGCAGCCATAGGTACAGCAGATACACCTGCACTACCGATAAGAGGATTAACCTTACCCTTAGTAGCAACATACATAATCTTACCAAACAAAACACCACAAGATGTACCAATACAGAATGCCAAAAGACCTAGTACAATAATCTTTAGTGTATCAACATCAAGGAATACAGTACCACTTGCTGTAGCACCTACTGTTACACCAAGGAATATAGTTATAATATTCATTAGTTCATTTTGGGCAGTTTTAGCAAGTCTTTCAACAACGCCACTCTCTTTGAATAGGTTACCAAGCATAAGCATACCAACCAAAGGAGCCGCATCTGGTAAGAAGATTGATATAACAATAACAACCAGAACAGGGAAGATAATTTTCTCCAATTTTGAAACTGGTCTTAGCTGTGTCATAACAACAGAACGCTCTTTTTTGGTTGTCAAAGCCTTCATTATAGGAGGCTGAATAATAGGCACAAGTGCCATATATGAATAAGCCGCAACAGCTATAGGACCAAGCAAATGTGGTGCAAGCTTTGAAGTTACAAAAATAGCTGTAGGACCGTCAGCACCACCGATAATACCGATTGCACCTGCTTCCTGCGGTGTAAATCCAAGGAAGATAGCACCAATAAATGTAATAAAGATACCAATCTGTGCAGCAGCACCAAGAATAAAGCTTTTAGGGTTAGCTATAAGTGGTGCAAAGTCTGTCATAGTACCAATACCTAAGAAGATAAGTGGCGGATAGATACCAAGCTTAACGCCCTGATATAGATAGTAAAGCAAGCCACCGTTTGTAGGTACATTGTAATAGTCTATACCCTGCAATTTTGTTATAGCATAATTTGCCGCTTCACCACCGTGCTGTGCCATATAGTCTGTAACAGGTACAAGCTCAGTAGACGGTGCACTCATAATGCTTGGGTATAGATTTACAAGCAACATACCAAATGCAATTGGTAACAACAATAATGGTTCATACTGTTTTTTAATAGCTAAGTATAACAGAACTATTGAAATACCAATCATAGCATAGTTCTGCCATGGTAGATAGCATAAGCCTGAACCTTCGTAAAGGCCAACTATCGAATCTAAAAATCCTTGTAAAATTTCCATTCAACACATTCCTTTCTCCGATAATTTAAAGTACATTAAAATGGTCTTGTATTGTCCATAATTCCTGCAGTACCCCATACCGGACGTGATTGTGGAACTTTCTTGATTGACTTAACCTTTACAGCACCTTCACCGTACATAGCGTCAACTGCCGCTGCAATAACAGCTACAACCTCATCTGTCAGTCCGTTATCGGCAACAGGTGTTGCAACAGGAGTTTCAACCTTCTGAACCTCTTTAACATCAACAGCATTTTCCTGTTTTGCCAGCAGTGCTTCTTTTTCAGCTTTTTTCTTCTCGGCAACCTCAAGAGCTTTTGTAACAATCCAGCCATAAACCTTGATTAGACCGATAAGCAATAGCAAAACTGCAAATACTACAACAAAGCCTGTAATAAGAACTGTCAGCGAAGTAATGACCTTTTCGCCCATTGATAAAGCTTCTTCTGCACCCATTACGTCATCTCCTTTAATATTTAATTTAACAAATAAAACGGCACTATAAATGCCATTCTATTAAGCTGATTATTATTATAACCTACAGAAAATTTATTTTCAACAATTATTCATATTCATTTTTTATGTTTATAACAACTTCGTTGAAATGTACAAGTTTTTTTATTACATTTTACATAAATGATACACTTTTGGTAAATTACACATAAATATCTATGTGCTGTACACTATAACGCCTATTTTATATATTCCTGAGATTTTTCACTTATAAAATTATTATTACACAAATACAGGGCATTGCAATGCAATACCCTTTTAAATAAACAGAGATTAAATTTTACAGGATTATACAAATTAAACCATTACAGCCCTCATTTATAATTCGCTCTATAGTTTCTTTCATTTTATTTCTTGCGTCGACAGGCATACGGTTAAGCTTGTTGTGTAGTCCTTCGTTTACGAGTTCGTGCAAAGATGTACCAAAAATATTTGATTCCCATATTTTTATCGGATTTTCTTCAAACTCTTTAAGCAAGAATGACACAAGCTCTTCTGACTGTTGTTCCGAACCTACTATAGGAGTAACCTCTGTAGTAATATTCGTCTTTATCATATGAATTGACGGTGCAGATGCTCTTAGACGAATACCGTATTTACCACCCTGCTTTATTATTTCAGGCTCTTGAAGTGAAAGCTCCTCCATTGTTGGCATTACTATTCCATAACCACTTTCATTTACATCATTATATGCTTTACGGATTTTATCAAAGTCAGCTTTCATCTTCGCAAGTTCCATTACACAGTTTAGCATATCACCTTCATCGGCAATAGTAAGACCTGTTTTTTCTCCAAGCACTCTGTAAAATAAACTGCTGTTAAGAGATATTGCAATTTTTGCTGTACCCTTACCAAGGTCGATATTAGCCACTTCGGCACGTTCTATATTTTCACAGCTATTTGCAGAATTGGTAACAAGCTGAATTTCTCTTATTTTCTTTATGCTTCGTGCTGTACTTGATATTGCCGAATATACAGAATCTTTCAGCCAATGGTTTTTCTCAAGTGTGGTTATCCACTTTGGCATATCCACCTTGATTTCTCTTACAGGAAATTCAAACAGAATTTGTGCCAGAATGCGTTTTATCTCTACTTCATCAAGCTCCAGACAATTTACTGCAACAACAGGTACGTTGTGTTTTGTCCCTATTTCTTTGGCTATTGCAGTTGTTTCCGGTGATTGAGGATACATACTATTAAGAAGCACAATAAAAGGCTTGTTTATGTCCTTTAATTCCTGAATAACCCTTTCCTCTGCTTCTGCATATTCTTCTCTTGGAATGTCACTAATACTTCCATCTGTAGTAACCACCAAACCGATTGTAGAATGGTCAGTTATAACCTTCTTTGTACCTATTTCTGCTGCCATATTGAATGGAATTTGTTCATCGAACCACGGTGTTTTTACCATTCGTGGCTGTTCGTCTTCAATATATCCTATAGCACTAGGCACAATATAACCAACGCAATCTATAGCACGCACCCTCAGATTTGCATTACCTTCTATTGTTATTTCGACAGCATCTTCGGGGATAAACTTAGGTTCGGTTGTCATAATGGTTCTGCCTGCCGAAGACTGTGGCAATTCATCAACAGCACGTTCACGTCTGCTTGAATTTTCAATATTCGGGATAACTATGGTATCCATAAATCTTTTGATAAATGTAGATTTACCTGTTCTTACAGGACCTACTACACCTATGTAAATATCGCCATTTGTTCTCTGGGCAATATCCTGATAAATATTTCTTTCCTCCATTTTTATCCTCCTTTACACATTTGGTATAAACAGCATTACAGAACCTGATATTTCGTCGTCTGTAAGCTCGTTTTCTTCCATTACTGCATTACAACACACTGCATACTCTTTTGCAATGTTCCATACACTCTCACCTCTTGAGGCATAATAAAGAGTCAAAGCTGACCTGTTATCTTTTACCCTTGGGTGTTCCGTGTCGGCATCTGCCGATGTTAAATAACGTACTGATTTATTGGTAGCGACTGTAATATCAAGTTTTGTTTCTATTCGGAAATCTATTGAATTAGCTCCGTTTATTCTGTAGCTTATGGACTGAACTTTACCTTCAACCTCAACCAAAGTATCTTCAAGCACCTGAGAAACGGGATAAGTAAAATCAATTACACGTTCAGAATAAAATGGCATATTTTCGTTATTTCTTGCCAGAATGCACATATTAAGCTTACCCTTTACAAGTACATTTCCGTCTTCAGTAATTACAGCTGTACTGCATTGTTCACACCATAGGTCAATTATGGATAATATACTTTCACTGCCTGCCTCTACTGTAGCTTTTGTGATACAACTTTCACTATAGCATTTTTCGATATTGCAAAGTTGTGCCTGACTGTAAACAAGATTAAGGTCATAATCCGTAGAATAAGCATCATCTATAGGTACAATCTCTTTACTGCTATAACCCATCGCCGTAGCAGACAATTTTACTTCAAAATTTACCACTCGGTTAGAATCAGAATAATCTGACTTAACATTTACAGTATGGTTTACAAGTTCAATCCGTGTAACACAAAGACAGTTTTCGTCAACACCGTCAGCATCCAAAATTTCACTAAAAGGTAAGGTATAATCGAATATTTTTGTTTCACCTGTGTTTATATCTGCCAGATAAAGAACTCTGATATTGACATCACCTTTAACCATAACCTTGTTACTTATAGCTTTGCAGTCACCCATTATAACGGTTGCATCACTTTTGAGTATAGATTCTATATCTGAAGAATTTGCTCCCAATGTTACATTCTCGGATAAAATAAATTGCTGTTGCCCCATACCTTCCAGTACAGATACGTTTGCTTTACAACCTCTTACCTGTACACTTTCATCATCAATTCCTACAGGAAATTCTTTTTCTGATTTACATATAACCTTTGCACAAATTGAGAATGCACCGTGAATATCAAGTCTGCGTGGACTTAAAGCACGACAGTTGATATATTCTGTTTTTACACTGGCACTTACTATTGCATTTTGCGGACTTTGTTTCATATTAAACGATGACGAAAATGGTATATTATGGTCACTGCATCTTACAGACTTTTTAATTGAGTCTATATACAGAATTTTAATCTCTGCTGTTCCCTCTATCTCAAGTCTGTCGCCCGAAATACTTTTAGTCAGGATTTTGGGTGTTACTCTGCACTTCAATATTCTTAAAATATCCGGACAATAGTCCGGCAATGTAAGGTCTAGGTCTACCGGTTGCTCTGTACATCCATCAAAAACTATTTCCTTTACAGAAATAGTCTTTTTCAACAAGGTGTAATCCATTAATTATCTCTCCTTTTCAAATACCTGTCCTTGCATTATGACAGTGTTTACTTACACCCTAAATATATTCTGTTAAGAATGAATATATACCATTTTGATTTTTATTAATTAGAACGTATTAAGCTAAATCCTAATTCACCAAAATAAAATATCTCTAAAGAAATTAAAAAGGCAGATGTAATTTCTACATCTGCCAATAAAATTAATATACTACCATTACCTTATCAGAATCATCTTTTCGCAGTGCTATTACCGCACCTCTTATTTCATATGCTCGCAGGTTTCCAAAAGGACTTTTTTGCACAACCTCAACCACTGTACCTTTGGTTAAGCCAAGGTCAAGAAGTCGTCTGCGTTGTTTGCCTTCTGACAACAATTTTTCAACAACACATTTTTCACCCAACGGAACCTGATTCAGAACATTTATTCTTTTACTCACATAACCATCACCAATCTACGGATTTGTCCCTTTATTATTTCTATAGTACAGGTTATGCTACAAAATAAAATCAGTTACTGAATTTGTCTGTTTTAATATCCACAACATTTGTGAAATAACGCTGAATATCCTCTCTGCAAGTAATGTCAAGGTCACTCTGTACAATTTTTTCCTGAACAGCAAGCGGTAATGAATAAAAATATTCTTTTGCTTCTTTGTCAAGACTATTAATATTTGCCATAATATATCACCTCAAATATATTATGACTTTCAACAGCAATAAATATTCAATCAAATTATGACTAATAATCAATCTTATCAAGAATACCCGATAAATAGGCAAGCACCACACCATAATTGGTCATAGGTATGCTATTGTTTTTTGCGCTTGCTACACGGTTAAGAACATATTTTCTGTTAAACATACACGCTCCGCAGTGAATAATAAGGTCATAATGCGACAAGTCATCAGGAAAATCATTGCCATTAACGTGGGTAATTTTTAAATCATCACCATATTTCTTACGCAGTAAACGTGGAATTTTATCCCTGCCAATATCTTCGTCCAACGGTACATGGGTACAAGCTTCAGCTATAAGTATATTTGCATCAGGTTTTAATGCTTCCAGAACTTCAACCGACTTTACAAAATACTCAATATCACCCTTATACTGTGCAAAAAGAACTGAAAAAGAAGTCAGTAAGCTTTCTTCAGGCTTTTGGTCATATACAGTTCTGAAAACCTGAGAGTCGGTTATAATTAGTTTTGGTGCTTTTGACAAGCACTGCAATGTTAGTTGTAATTTATCTGTAGTACAACTCATAACAACGCACTTTTTATCAAGTAATTCCCTTAATGTCTGCACCTGTGGTAAAATCAATCTGCCTTTTGGTGCTTGAATATCCTGTGGCATTACAAGTAGTACAAGGTCATCTTCTCCTACTAAATCCCCTGTAATAGACACAGCATCATAATCCTCTGGTACACTGGATATAAGTTCTTCTCTAAGTTTATCTATGCCTGCATTACTGTTGGCACTAACTACAACAGGAGATTTTTTAAAAAAGTTTGTAACAGCTTCTATAAATTCAGCAGTGGGTGTATAAAGGTCTGCCTTATTTATAACAGGAATAACAGGAATTTTCTTTTCATTCAAAACTTCTGCCCACTTTTTTTCATAATCAGTAACTTCTTCTGAAAATACAAAAATAGCTACATCTGTTTTTTCAAGTGCTTTTTCTGTTTGAAGAACCCTTTTCTCTCCAAGTTCACCAACATCGTCAAAGCCTGCTGTATCAATAAATACACAAGGACCTATTCCGTTAATTTCCATAGATTTAAAAACAGGGTCTGTAGTGGTTCCCGCAACATCAGAAACAAGAGAAATATGCTGATTTGTAAGTGCATTTACAAGAGTTGACTTACCTGCATTGCGTTTTCCGAAAATTCCTATATGAAGTCTGTTTGAACGTGGTGTGTTATTTAAACTCATTGTTATAACCTCCGCTGTACAAATTTGCAATTAAAAAATTTGCATTAAAAACGGAAATCTCTTTTTCCGCTATGTATATTATCAAGATAATCCTTAGCTATAGATTTCACTTTTTGGTTTGGAATATTCTCAAGTTCTTTTGCAATAACTGTTTCTCCTATTTTCTGTGTTTTTTCGCTTGCGTAATCCTCAAGATATTCCTTAAGTGTCATAAGAGCATTTGGCTGACAACAGTTTGCAATTTGCCCTGCTTTAAGCAAAGTCATAAATCTGTCACCGGTTCTGCCTTCTCTATAACAAGCAGTACAGAAACTAGGAATAAAACCTCTTTCAAGCAACCAACAGACAATTTCATCTAAAGTACGCCTGTCACTTGTATCAAACTGTGCTGTATTTTCATCCTCTGGTTCAGGTTCACAATATCCACCAACACTTGTGCGTGAAGCTCCGCTTATCTGAGAAATTCCAAGTTCAAGAACTTTCTCCCTTGTTTTTTGTGATTCTCTTGTAGATACTATCATTCCTGTATAAGGAACTGCAATACGGATAACTGCAACAATTTTTTCAAAGATTTCATCAGAAACAGCATTTGAAAAATCATCAGGGTCAATATCGTCTGCCGGACATATTCTTGGCACACTTATTGTATGTGGACCAACGCCAAAAGTTGCTTCAAGATGTTCTGCGTGCATTATCAAGCCTGTAAAATCATAACGATACATATTAAGTCCAAAAAGTACACCCAGACCAACATCATCAATACCACCCTCCATTGCTCTGTCCATAGCCTCTGTATGATAAGCGTAATTATGCTTTGGACCTGTTGGGTGAAGATTTTCATAATTTTCTTTATGGTATGTTTCCTGAAATAAAATATATGTTCCTATGCCCGCTTCTTTAAGCTTTCGATAATTTTCAACAGTTGTTGCCGCAATGTTCACATTAACACGGCGAATTGCTCCGTTTTTGTGCTTTATAGAATAAATTGTCTTTATACTTTCAAGAATATAATCAAGCGGATTGTTGACAGGGTCTTCGCCAGCTTCAAGTGCAAGTCTTTTATGACCCATATCCTGTAAAGCAATAACCTCCTGCTTAATTTCCTCCTGTGTAAGCTTTTTACGGCAGATATGCTTGTTCTGGTGATGATACGGACAATAAATACATCCGTTTACACAATAGTTAGATAAATACAAAGGTGCAAACATAACAATTCTATTGCCATAAAATTTTTGTTTTATTTCTTTGGCAAGTGCAAATATTTCCTTGTTGAGTTCTTCATCCTCACAATCAAGAAGCAATAATGCTTCTCTGTGTGAAACTCCTTTATATTCTCTTGCCTTTTCTAAAATTCTTGAAATTTCTTGTTTATTATTTTTATTTTTATCTGCAAATTCAAGTGACTCAAGAATTTCTTCGTGATTAATAAATTCTTCTGCAATTTTTGATTTTGGATTATACATTTTCCATTACTTCTTTCTTAAATTAAAATTAGCTTTATATAAGATTTATTTGTTGGAATATATAGTTTTTGTTTGTATACCTGTAAGCATACCAATTTTGCCCGACAAAGCAGATATAATATTATTTGGTGCATCCATAACAACACTTATTACAGAAACACTTTTTTCTTTATATGGTATACCCATTCTGCCTATTATATACTCACTGAACTGCGATAATATGTTGTTCATTTTCTCTACACTTGAGGTATCTTCTATAATAATCCCGACAAGTGCTATCCTTTTTTCTTTATCCACGAAAACCTCCCTGCAGAAAATAAAACTATTCAAATAACATAATTAATATAACTTAATAAAAAATCCTGCACCAAAAGGCACAGGAAAAACAAAAAACAAAATAAATTTATAAATATATAACATATTTTCGATTTATCATACAGATATCGACAATATTTATATATATCAGAAAGTTATAATTAATATCGTTTTATTCCTAAGCCTTTCCACTCGGATAATTTCCTTGCGGTCAGTATCTTAGTTTTATTATACAGCGTTTTTGTATTAAATGCAACACAAAACAGTAATTATTTTTATTTTATACAATCAAATTATCTTACTGTTAATATATTTAATATATTCTTGCTTTATAGCCTTAATATTTCTTTGACGAATACATACCATATCCCCATTAGAAAGTACAAAATGTTTGTCAACCTTGCGTATATAATTCATATTCACAAGATAACTTTGGTGACAACGCAAAAATCTGGAATCATTCAACTCGTTTTCTATCTCATTCAGACGTTTGTATATTACATAGGAATTATTATCATTACTATGCAAAATACATTTTGAATTATTACTTTCGATATATAAAATTTCATTATAAGGTACACTTACAAAATTATTACGCTGGCGTATACGATAAACATTTGTATCATAATTTTTAACAACTCTGTCAAGCACTTTGTATAATTTTTCATAACTGTGTGGTTTCAGTAAATAACCCACTGCCTCTACTTCATAGCCATCCACAGCAAAGTCAATAGTTGCTGTCATAAATACTATATCTCCGGTATAGTTGATTTTTCTCAGTTTTCTTGCTACATCAATACCTAAAACTTCTTCCATATATATATCCAAAAAAACTAGGTCATATCCCTTACCATCTTGAATATCATAAATCAAATCAAGTCCATTTTCATAACTTGTAATTTCGTACACTATCGACTTTCCCAAAAAATAACTATTGAGCATATCAATAATTATCTTTCTGTCAAATGAACTATCATCACAAACAGCAATATACATTAAAACTTCCTCCTATGTACACACAAAATACCGTATAGCATAAAAAGGGATTGTAATATACAGCTTGTTAAAAGTTTGTCAAATTCATCGAAAAAAACGACATTTTCAAAATATCACACACAATAAAAATAAATTTACTATAATAACTAACATCGCTAAAAAATACTCAAATTATAAAATCGGAGGCTTATAATGGTTACATATCAAATAATAAAAGAATTAATTAATCATCCTGAATTAGGAAATTACTATTCATATGGAATATGTGCATTCTTAGATAAAAAAGAAATTGCACATATATCAGATGTATTTCTCGAAAAAGACACCGCCATAAAATTTGTACAAAAATGCAACCAACTAAAACTAGACCCCATACATTTATCTGAAGTAATCGAAAATGAATTGTTAACATTACATATATAACCCTATCTGTACAATTAATACCCTATAATATATGCACAAGTGATATGATATCACTATTTTTATAATTAATCAACACTTTTTGCATTTTCTGTAACTATTTTGTCAATTTTATTACAAATTTGAAGTATTATAGAAATATCAAAATTAGGGCTTGTTAAAAAAAGTGCTGGATTTTTGTTTCAAGGCGAGTGATTTCAAGGCGAAAACCACAGAAATACTGTCGTATTTCGAGGATTTTCAACACTGAAGGCACTGCTTTCGGGGCAAAATAGACAGTGCTTTTGATTTTTCAAACAGCCCCTAATACTCAAGTTTGCTATTTATAGTTTAAGAATATATTGTCACAAAAATAGGTTGTAACAAAAAGCTTGTTACAACCTATTGATTTCATTTTTAATATTTTTATAAAGTATTATCTGTAAACAACAGCCGATAATACTATAGAGCCTACTATAAGCACAGCACAAACGATAGCAACTATTCTTACAATAAGTGTGCGTTTTTTATTATAATTCACAATATCCCTCTTTTCTTTTCACATATATTACATATCTTTATTATAATATGAATTTCACACAAATTCAACTGGTGACATACTCCCGCCGCCTACGCTACGCTTAGAGGCGAGGGCTTCTCGTTCAAGTACAGTAGCCTGTACAGTATCAGCGAGCTAACCCCGTGTGTCCCACGGTTTTGTTTTTATGTTTTATGCCAATGCTAAACGCATACCTTCATTTCGTATG
>JAXJYN010000012.1:0-5899 GCA_036306965.1 Acutalibacteraceae bacterium | reverse complement strand
TGTGAAGGTTATATTTCTGCTTTACAGAAGTGATATTATATTCGCCATAAAATTACCCTATAGGCAATATCACTCAGCAAAGCTGAATATCACTGCATAGCAATTAAACTTGCCATAGGCAAATATAAATAAAAAAGACAATTGTAAATACAATCGTCTTTTTCTTGGTGGGAGATGGTGGATTCGAACCACCGAAGGCATAGCCAGCAGATTTACAGTCTGTCCCCTTTGGCCACTCGGGAAATCTCCCATATTAAATTGGAGCTGGTGGACGGACTCGAACCCCCGACCTGCTGATTACAAATCAGCTGCTCTACCAACTGAGCTACACCAGCTTATGTGTTTCTGCTCTTTACAGCTTCATTATTCTATCATATAATATTCATAATGTCAACAGTATTTTTCAAAAAAATTCTTCATTTATGAAAAAATTCCGTTATAACAATACATCAACATTAAATTATGAATTTTACAGACTTAAAAAATTGATAGTTTAACGTGAGTTCGATGAAAAAAATAAAAAAACAATTGGTTAGTTATAACCGATTTGTTGAGATTATAAAAATGACAATCGTTCCATTGACATTATATCTTATAAACTATGGATTTGGCAAGAGTACAGGAATAAATTTTGTTGATTCAACACCAATAGAGGTTTGTGATAATCATAGAATTTATTCTCATAAAGTATTTAAAGGATTAGCTCAAAGAGGAAAAAGCTCGACAGGCTAGTTTTATGGATTTAAACTTCATCTTATGATAAAAGGTGAAATCCTATCGTATTGCCTGACATCAGGCAATATCGATGATAGAAATTGGGAAATTATGTCCCATTTCTTTGGAACCAGCTTTTCTATTTTTAGGCACAAAGAGAGCTGTTGCTCCCTAGATTATTCATATATTTTGCAACAGTCCCTTTTTGCTAATTACATTTTCTTAAGATTCAACATCTAAACTTTTCTGAAGCATCACAATATCTTTCCATCACTTATTGATATTTTAAGTTCATCTCCATTTTCACACATAACAGAAAGAATATTTTCGTCTACAATATTAAAATCATTAAGAATATCTCTTAATCCTATTTTCCATACTTCCTTAACTTTAGCGTAGCAGTATATATTTAGCTCACACATAATACACAAATAGTTATGGCTGTTATCTGCTATTATTTCATAAAATACTGATTGCAATTCTTTAATAAACAATATCGTTTTCTGATTTACATCGATGCATAATAAATACATTCCAATGCCGATATAAAGTAATGATTCATCACAAAATAATTTGTAATCAATATTAATTCCGTAATTACAATATTTTACCCCTATTATATAATCGCCACATATATTTATTTTGCAATAGGCATTTTGCGTTTCGCCTAATGTTATAATATCGTCTACATAAATAGCAGTTTCTAATTCTCTTGCAGAATCAATTTGGTAAATTTTTATCATCTTTCCTCCATACTATTTTACTGCTTCTATAACAATCGTAAGCAATCTATTTTCGTCCCATACCAATATGAGCTTAGTTTAAATTAAAACAAACGGACTGTAACAAAAACTACAGTCCGTTTTGTGAAGATATAAATTTTATTTTTTCTGTAATCAGATTATTTATTGAGGTAAGACTTTAGAAGAACTTCCAAAATGTCATCACGTTCCATTTTGCTTATTATTGCTCTTGCATTTTTATGTGTGGTGATATATGTAGGGTCTTCTGATAAAATATATCCAACCATCTGATTAATAGGGTTGTATCCCTTTTCTTTTAATGCGTCATACACAATGGTAAGGTTTTTTCTAAATGTTTCGTCTTTGTCGTTGCTCAAAGAAAATACCATTGTTTTTTCCATACAAGAACACCTCCGTTGCTTAAATTTATGCTACGTTTTAATGATACTATATATTTTACAAAAAATCAATAGAACGTTGTCGTAAAATTCAAGAGAATAAACAAATTAATTACGAACGCAATGTTGCACCAATCTTCTCAAGTGCTGTCATAATCTTTTTCATAGCGGTGTTAGCCTGCTCGTCTGTTAGTGTACCGTCATTACTTCTTAATGTAAGATTGAACGCAACACTCTTTTTGCCTGCTTCAATCTGCTTACCCTGATATACGTCAAACAGCTTAACAGATTCAAGCACCTTGCCTGCCGCCTTTTCCATTGTCTTTTTCAGCTTGATAACAGGAATGTCCTCATCACAAATTAATGCAATATCTCTTGTTACAGCAGGATATTTTGGCAGTGGTGTGTAGCTTTTTTCTGTATTTGCATACTTATAAAGAATATCTGTATCAATCTTGAAGATATAAACTCTTGTGTTAATTCCATAATTTTCTGCACACTGAGGGTGAATCTCACCAAGCACACCAAATTTTTCACCTTCTACACTTAATACAGCACATCTTCCGGGATGGAATGAATACTCGTCAGCAGAAGCCTCGATGTCATAATCGTTCAGACCAGCCTTGTAAAGCAATTCTTCAAGAACACCCTTAGCTGTGAAAAAGTCTGTACCTTCACCATACATACCTGCAATAAGAACATTCTTTTCAACAGGCAGTTTGTCAGGTTCTGTAGGAATGTACTCACGGCACATTTCATATAAGTAAGCTTCTGCATTACGGTTATTATAGTTCTTTGAAAGAATTTCCATCATTGAAGGAACAGCAGTTGTACGCATAACGCTTGTGTCTTCACCCAAAGGATTTCTGATGGTAACAGATTTACGCAAAGGACAGTCTTTTGGCATAAGGATTTTATCATAATATTTAGGGCTGATAAATGAATATGTTAAAATCTCATTCAAGCCCATTGCAAGCATACTTTGAGAAATAGTTCTGTCAAATTTCTGTCTTGGTGAATATTTACCCTGAGCACCACCCGAAACAGATGTTGTTGCAATATTGTTATAACCGAAAAATCTTGCAACCTCCTCAGCAATATCAGCTTTATGCTGTAGGTCAGGACGGAAGGTAGGAACTGTGATAATGTCGTTTTCAACTTTACATTCAATTTTTTCAAGATATTTAATCATATCTTCCTTTGAAATATCTGTACCCAAAAAGCGGTTTGTCCAATCAGGTTCAAAAGGAATTGTTACACGAGCATTTTCATCAAAATGCTTATCTATTATAATGCCGTCCATAACGTCACCTGCATCAAGCATTTCTACAAGCTCACAAGCTCTGTTAAGTGCAGGCAATACAGCGTTAGGGTCTAATCCCTTTTCATAACGTGAACTTGCGTCTGTACGCATACCGTGGTCTTTTGCTGTAAGTCTTACAGATGAACCTGAGAAGTTAGCAGATTCAAATATGATTGTTGTTGTATCGTCAACAATACCGCTATATTCGCCACCCATAACACCTGCAATAGCTATAGGTTTGTTAGCGTCTGCTATAACAAGGTTAGATGTTTTCAAATTACGTTCTACACCGTCAAGTGTTGTAATTTTTTCGCCCTCTTTTGCAAGACGAACTCTTATTTTGCCTTCGTCAACAAATCTAAGGTCAAATGCGTGCATTGGTTGACCATACTCCAGCATTACATAGTTTGTAATATCTACTATATTATTGATAGGACGAACACCCATAGCACGAAGTCTTTCACGCATCCAACGTGGTGATGGCTTTACTCTTACATTTTTAACAATTTTTGCACTGTATACCTTGCACAGTTCAGGCTCTTCAATCTTAACATCAAGCATATCTGTACAATCACCGTTGCCACCCTTAACAACAGGTGTATGTAACTTTAGTGGCTTGTTAAATGTTGCGGCAGCCTCTCTTGCAAGACCGATTACAGAGAAACAATCAGGACGGTTAGATGTTATTTCAAATTCCACCTTTGTATCATTAAAACCTGTTACCTCTCTTATATCGTCACCCGGCTTACAATTCTCTTGTAAAACAAAAATACCGTCCTCAATAGCATATGGAAAGTCATTAACTGTAACACCAAGTTCTGCAACAGAACACATCATACCAAAGCTAGGCACACCACGAAGTTTACCCTTTGTGATTTTAGTACCGTCTGAAAGAACAGATTTATCCTTTGCAACAGGTACAAGGTCGCCAACAGTAAGGTTTTTAGCACCTGTAACTATCTGAATAGGCTCACTTTCGCCAACATCTATCTGGCAAACTACAAGCTTGTCGGCATCAGGATGTTTTTCAATGCTTAACACCTTACCAACAACTACATTTTTAATTTTTTCTCCTTCTATTTCATAGCCCTCTACTTTTGAGCCACTCATTGTCATAGCTTCTGAAAATTCTCTTGGAGTCATATTCTCGTCTGTGTCAACAAACTCCTTGAGCCATCTCATTGAAAGATTCATAATTCGCTACATCCTTTCTTTATTCTGTAATTAGTCAAACTGCTTCAAAAATCTTACATCATTTTCAAAGAAAAGACGTAAATCATCAATGCCGTATCTTCTCATACATACTCTTTCAAGACCGTAACCCAACGCAAAACCGCTGTATTCTTCAGGGTCTATACCACCGTTTCTAAGTACATCAGGGTGAACCATACCGCAACCGAGAATCTCAATCCAACCTTCTCCCTTACAAAGTCTGCAACCTTCACCGTGGCAGTTAAAGCACTGTACATCAAGTTCAGCAGATGGCTCTGTAAACGGGAAGTGGTGTGGTCTGAAACGTACTACTGTATCTTCACCATATAATCTTTTAACAAATGTTTCAAGTGTACCTTTAAGGTCAGCAAATGTGATACCCTTATCTACAACAAGACCTTCAATTTGGTGGAATACAGGTGAATGTGTTGCATCTACTGCATCGCTTCTGTAAACTCTACCCGGTGAGATAATTCTTATTGGTGGCTTTTGCTGTTCCATTACACGAATCTGTACAGGTGATGTCTGAGTACGCAATACTATATTGTCTGTAATATAAAATGTATCCTGTGTATCTCTTGCAGGATGGTCTTTAGGAATGTTAAGAGCCTCAAAGTTATAGTAGTCAAGTTCAACCTCAGGGCCATCTACTATATCAAAACCCATTCCCACAAATATTTCTTTAATATCATCAAGAACTACTGTCAATGGGTGTCTGCTACCCAGTTCCTTTGTTTTTCCTGGCAGAGTAACGTCAATTTTCTCCTCAAGAAGCTTTTTAGCTTGTTCAGCAGATTTAATTTCTTTAACCTTCTCATCAATAGCCTGCTCAATTACTCCTCTGATTTCGTTTGCAAGCTGACCTATAACAGGTCTTTCTTCAGGTGAGAGTTTACCCATTTGTTTCAAAATACCTGTAAGCTCACCTTTTTTACCCAGACACTTAACACGAAGTGTTTCGATATCCTGCAATGTATCAGCTGACGCAACAGCCTCAAGTGCTGACTTGCGGATTTCTTCAAGTTGATTTTTCATTATATTCAGTCCTTTCTTAATTTACGAAAATAAAAAATGCTCCCGTCCCATAGGGACGAAAGCACAGTATACTTCCGTGGTACCACCCTTATTTTTGCTGAGAAGCAAACACTCCTGCGACCTGTAACGGTGTCAACCGTCTGCTCCTACTGACAAATTTCAGAACAGCCACTCAAAAGGGAACTTCGCACACTGCACCCTATAAGCTTGCTTACAGCCAAGGCACGCTCTCTCTGCAACAGGGCAAACGCACTGTGTTACTTCCTTTATCACTGTGTTTAAGGTGAAAATTTACTTTGTATTTAATATAACATTCTAAAAGGAAAATTTCAAGATTTTTTACTGAATTTATTACAATTTCTAAGTGACATACTCCCGCCGCCTACGCTACGCTTAGAGGCGAGGGCTTCTCGTTCAAGTACAGTAGCCTGTACAGTATCAGCGAGCTAACCCCGTGTGTCCCACGGTTTTGTTTTTATGTTCTATGCTAATGC
>JAXJYN010000011.1:0-6502 GCA_036306965.1 Acutalibacteraceae bacterium | reverse complement strand
CATTACCAAAGCCTTCACTTTATCACCTCTAAAAATTTATTTCTCAAAAGTATATCACAGCAAACAGCAATTATCAACTAGATTTTCACCTTCTGCTTTTCTATGATATTTTCTTCACTACAATAATAATTTAATCTTTGATTATTATTTTCATTTGACAAACAAGAAAGATTATAAGTATGAGCAAATATGCAAAACGGTGCTAAAACTATGCTTAGTTAACTTTCAGACACTTTAAATTCCGTATTTGTCCTTTATTCGTTCTAATTTCGTACCTATTGGTTTAGCCAGAAGCAACAAAAATATTATATTAGATACAGCGTATAAAATTGTATATCCGAAAGAAGAAATAATAGCAGCACCATAGCGAGAAAAATTAAATGTACTGTCCCACCAAAGTACCGTCCATATATCCATAAGCAATGAAAAAAGTATTCCTGCAAATGCACCAAATGTAAAAAGCATAATCTTGCTTTTTTTTAGTTGTTCGGACATTAATCCCGCTAATAAACCTATCAATCCCCATGTAAACATCTGAAACGGAGTCCATGGTCCCTGACCAAAGTAAAAATTTGAAATAACAGCAGTTAATGCACCTGTCATAAACCCGGCTTCACTTCCAAAATACATTGCTGTTATTATAACCATTGCTGTTACAGGTTTAAATCCCGGTAATACAGAAAATAAAAGACGCCCAGCAACTGAAAGTGCTGTCATTACTGCAATCAAAATCAATCTTGTTGTATTTTGCTCACGCTGTTCAAAGGATAAAAAGAACGGAACACACGAAAGCAACGCAACCGCAAGACTGATAAACGCATACTGCTTATCTTTGAATACAAAATTCCCCAAAAGAATTACTGCCGGAATACATAAAATTAAAATGATATAAGAAATTAGTCTTTTAAGATTTTTTCTTTGCACAATGCAACTACCTCCTCACACAACACAGCGTTAGAAAACAGCTCTCGTGAAATACGGCTTGCTGCTGTGGTATAAAAATTATTACCTGAGAAAAATTCATTTGGAGTTCCTGATGATATTATTTGTCCATCAAAAAACAACGCACATTTATCGGATACCGATGCGGCAAATTCTACATCGTGCGTTACCATTAAAATAGTTTTTCCGTCATTCTGCAAACCCTTTAAGATTTTTGCAAATCTCGCTTTTGAAAAAGCGTCAAGACCCTTAGTAGGTTCATCTAAAAGCAAAATTTCAGGTTCAGTAAGCATTAATTTCACAAGTGCACACTTCTGTTGTTCACCTCCGCTTAAATCGTATGGATGTCTTTCAAGTAATTGAGTTATTTCAAACTTATCCGCAATATTTTTTATTTTTTCTTCATATTCCGTTTTAGAGATGTCCATTGCACGAAGTATCTCTACATAATCTTCAAAAACAGTATTCTTTAAAAATACCGTCTTTGGGTTCTGGGGAAGTAATGCAAGATTCTTTCTGTAAAGTGAAGCATTTTTATATTCACTTATCTTTTTTCCTTTGATTTTTGCTTTACCTTTATATGGTCGGTCAAGTCCCGATAAAACATTGAGCATTGTTGTTTTTCCAGTGCCGTTTCCTCCAAGAACACTATAAATTTCACCTTGACCGACAGTAATATTTACTCCACAAAGCACATCAGGAAAATTCTTTTCGTATCTAAACCAAATGTCCTTTGCCTCAATAATCGGCTGATTTTCACTTTTAACACAAGCGGTAAACGAGAAACCTGATTTATCACTAAAATGTTCCTCCAAAAATTCTCGCCCTTCTTTTACTGTTAACGGACAGTTACAAGAGATAGATAAACCACTCCAAATTCTTGCTGCACTCGGCATACCTAAAGCTAAAGGGTGATTTTTCATTTTAGCACAAACTTTTTTCGGCTCGTCTGAAAACAATATCTTTCCTTTTTCCATTGCTATTACATAATCAGAAATAGGAAAAACTTCTTCCAATCGATGTTCTACCAAAAGTATTGTTAGTCCTAGCTCACGATTGAGTTTTTGAAGTGTTGCAATAAAATCTGACGCTGTTATCGGGTCAAGCTGACTTGTTGGTTCATCAAGTAATAAAAGCTTTGGTTGCATTACCATTACTGACGCAAGGTTAAGCAGTTGCTTTTGACCTCCTGATAATTCATCAGTATTTTTATGATACCAATCCTGAATACCAAAATAACTTGCCATTTCCCCTACTCTTCGGCGTATTACATCATTTTTAATTCCAAGATTTTCAAGTCCAAACGCAAGCTCATGCCACACCTTGTCAGTTACAATTTGTTCATCAGGATTCTGTCCCACAAAACCGATTTGTGATGAACTTGTTCTAGCATCAAGTTCATCAGTGGATATACCACTATATAAAATCTCACCTTTTTTTGCACCGAATGGAGCAATTTCTTGTTTAAGTAAACGAAGCAGAGTAGTTTTACCACAGCCTGATGCACCAAATATAAGTCCAAAGCTACCTTTTTTGATGTTTATAGATATATCTTCAAGTGCAGGAGTTTTGCTTTTTGGATATGTAAAACTTAAATTTTTGATCTGTAAAATTTCCACCTTATTTCCTCCTCTACTTCAATAAAAAACGGCAAATACGCAAGTATTGCAAAGCTGATATACGAAATTACTGCCATCACGCCAAACTGTAGCTGTGAAATTTTAGGATAATATGTAAAATCAAGCTCACCTGATATAATTCCTATAACAGTTATAAATAACAAAGCTATATTTACTCCTAAAAGTAATCCGTCAGATTTTTTGAATTTAAAATTTGAATAATTTGTGCGTCCTTTAAGTCCATATCCTCTTGCCTTCATTGATTTACCTGTTTCAACAGCATTTTCCAGTGACCAACCTACAAGCACCGAAAATACTCTTAATACAGAACAGACACGGTCAACATAACTTTTTGATGTATATAAACCCATAGCTTTTTGAGCCCTGTTAACCTTAAGTGACTGTCTTTTAAGCATTGGAATATATCTTAATGCCATCGACAGCACCAAAGATAATTTCGGTATTACACGACCGAACAAATATACAAATTTATCGCTTGTCATTATATGACTATAGCTTTTACACCATAGCATAACTGCTATTACCATTACAGCAATAGCCACACCATATATGATTGCTTCTAATGTGACAGCGTTTCCGTTCATAAAAAACAAAGGAGTTTGACCATTGTGTGAAAATAATGGATTTGTAATTGTAATTAAAATTAATAACGGAAGGTAAAACTTTAAATCCTCTCGCCTTTCTTTTCTTCCTGTTAATATAACACAAAAAAATATACTACCAGAAAGTGCAAGAAGCTCTATAAGCGGATTGGTTATAAACATTGTAATTGACAGCACAGATACAAAATACACCATTAAAATAATAGGATGCACATTTGAAAAAGCCTTCATAATCAACCTCCTGAATTGTTCTGCATTGAGTATCCTACATCCTGACCCAAATCACAGGTATATACCCATTCAACAACATCACCATCATCAAGTTCATATTTTGAACAGCCGTAATTCGGAAACTCTCCATTAACCTTGTAAACCCATCCTGATGTACTTCCACAAGAAAATTCATACAGATAATTAATACCTTGAATATAAACGCTTCCAAAAGGGTTTTCATCAGCTCCCTGATACTCAAACTGAATTTTGTTATATCTAACAGCTCTGTAAAGCACGTCAAAAACTGTGTCACCTTCACGAAGTACATATTCTGTTTCTTCAAGGATTACACCGTCAGAAGGTACATATTTTTCAGATTGCAGATTTTTATCAAGCTTGTCGTAATTATCAAGCACAGAGTCACAACGAATAGAAACAGTAATCGTTTCGGATTCAGGAGTAATATCATCAATATGTGTCAGATAATATTCATCTACCGACTGAATATCCGTTCCCATTATTAAAACTGAAATTAATAAAACTACCGAAAAAACAATAAGTATATCTTTTTTCATATTCGTTATCACCCACTTTTATTTCTTAGGTAAATCAATCTTTCTGCGGTTTTTAAAATAATCTTCTGTCTGTATTCTAAAATCACTTACACATTTTCTGTTTTCCTCTGTTAATAAATGATTGCTAAATTCTGCTTCTTTATACACAGAAAAAGCTTTTGAAAATTGCTGTTCATACTCTTCGCCAAACAGTTTTCTTAGCTTTTCTTGTCCATCATATATTTCATTGACTGTACTAAAAACTTTCATTTTGCAGAGCAGTTTTATGCTGTAAGAAAACATACTTATTACAGCGAGATTTACATTAGCACTTTCAAATTCTTTCTTTAATAATTTCTTTTCTCTGATTCGTTTTAACAGTAAAAATAGAACTACCAAAGCTATAACTATAAATAAAATTAAAACAACAGCTATAACAATATGCAGAATATCATAAGCCTGTTGTTGTGTTATTTCGTCTACACCCTGCTGTGATAAATCGTCTTCAGGTAAATCGCTTTCCTGTTTATCTGAATTATTGTCATCATTCTGCGTTTGTACACCTGTCAAATCATCAGCCTTTTCCATAACATCAAGATATGGAGTTGTTGTTTCAAACGGTATCCAACCCACACCGTCCTGATAAAATTCAGTCCAAGCGTGAGTATGAGTTTCATCTATAGTTATAGCTGAATTTGCTGATACATTCTCTACATCCTCGGGAGTAATCAAATAGCCCTCTACATATCGTGCAGGAATTCCGTAATAGCGGAACATTAATGTTGCCGTTGTAGCAAAATGTACGCTGTATCCACTTTTAGTTTCCTGTAAAAAATAACTTACAAAATCCCTGTCGCTTACTTCGGCTTCTTCACTGTATGTAATATTTGAACTTAGATAAGCAAGAATATTTTGCTTTGCTGTTCCGTAATCAAAATGTGCTTCATCTGTTTCATATGTACCAAGCAAAGCTTCTATTATATGTTCTGCACTTTCAGGAATTTCAAGATAATTCTGATAGACATATTCATTATAATGAGCTTCATTATTAAAGTAATTGCTATAAATATTATCGCCGTTTTTTTCAGCTTCATATAATTGTGCCGAAATCGATGTATAGCATTTTACCTGATTTGGTACAGCAGTAAAAGAATAGCTTTTTGCTCCAAAAAAATCACTGCTGACAAACGAGCTGTCACCTATACCATTGGGTGGAATAATGTTGTTTTCGGCAGATATAACCTCATATGGCAGATAAGTATATTTTGAAGACGCTCCTATATTTTTTATGATAATACGATTTTCTTCAAGACCCGAATTTGTAAGCTCAGCAGTTTTTCCAAGCTGTGTCTGACCATAAAAGTTCTCCTGATGTAGCCAGTAGAATAAATCTGCACTCTCATACAATTTATCATTTTCAATCTGCTTCCAGCCGTTTCCTGTATATATCTCTCCAATAAAGCCACGCAGGTAGTATGAATCAGGATTACTCATAACCACTTCAAGCTGTGGATTATCAGAAGGTGTAAAATCGCCTAGCGAGGTAAAGTCACCCTGCGGTAATACATATCCACTGCCGTAACGGATTTTATCAATAGTTTTTTCGGCACTTTCACGGGTATTATCCAGAAAATCCACTGACCTATTTGATATACCTGACAATATTATCGGAACTATAACAGCTACACAACAAACAAGCACTAGCACCCGCACAAGTAAAGCTTTTTTTGTTGATACCAAAAGCTCTCCCGATAATTTTTTTAATACAAGAGCCGTAATTGAGCATATTAAAAATATAAATCCGCTTGCAGATAAATCACCGACAAAAAAGCAGAAAAAAATTATAAGCACCGATAAAACACACGACAAAAAAACATTGTTGTTTTTCACACTCAAAGTTATAGGTAAAGATAGCAATAGCATTGAAATAATTAAAAACAATGTATTATCAAATGATGATAAGCTTTTAAGCAAAGCAAACTTAGTGGTGATTTCACCTGTAGCAGAACCTATTCTGTCAAAAATTCCATTACAAACTGATATAAAACCGTTGGCTGTGCCTATCGGAGAAATAAGAATACATATGATAATACCTATTATCGGCAACACCCAAAATAATACACCGTGAAAAGGCTTATCTGACAGCAAAAGCATACAAACAGGGATAATTGCACTCAAAAGCAAAACCAGCCATAAAAAACATTCAATATTTATTGCTTTAATTGCCGACAAAAGTAGTCCGCTTAGGAGCAAAAAAGAGATGAGTCCGTCCCATATACTTTGTGATACAGTGTAATTCCGGTCAGGTAAAATCACTGCACTTTTCAGTCCTGATTTTGGGGTTAAATGCATATTTTCTGTTCCTTTCAAATATTGATTTCGCATAAATCCTCTGCAAGAGTTTTTGGAGAAAAGCTTATTACATTCGCACAATCTATAGGCTCTCCTAAAAAAAGCACGGTCATCTGATATGACAATGCACTAATTGCTATGCTTTCATCTGATGTTACACAAATAGTGTTTTCATACTCCGTTTCTGACGATAATAAAT
>JAXJYN010000010.1:0-21327 GCA_036306965.1 Acutalibacteraceae bacterium | reverse complement strand
ATCTTCCTATTTTCCCAGGCCGTCACCAGCCAAGTATTTTCGGCACTACTGAGCTTAACTTCTGTGTTCGGGATGGGAACAGGTGGACCCTCAGCGTCATCAATACCAACTTATTAAATTGCGTTGTCTTTCGACAGCTTCATTATTATATCACTGTATATTTACAAAGTCAATACTTTTTGAAAAAATTATCTGATTTTTTGGGCAGACATATACTCGTAGACATATACTCGTAGACATATGTTTAGACCGTGTTAACTATATTTTGTGTGAAACTTTGATTAAATCCTATGTGTCAGTATGATATTTTTATTACTTTTGTTGACTTATATGTATGTTTTGTGATAAAGTAAATGTATAAAATTTTAAAGGGGGAAAATTTAGTGAACAGAAAATTCAAAAAGGTTGCATCTGTTTTTGTGGCAACAACGATGTCGCTTTCATTGCTAACAGGTGTTCCGTTTTCTTCACCTGTTTCAGACACAACTTCCATAATGGCAAGTGCCGTTACTACACAATGTGATACTTACTCGGGTAGTAATGCAGAAACACAAAATTATAGCAGATGGGCAAGCACTATAAAATCACATTTGGTTACAACTGCTGATGGCAAATTGATGAGAGTACAGGCAGATGCAGTTGATGGTTATTATCTTGTTGAATATTATGACACAGAGTATAATATCCAAAGTACCGTAAAGGTTGCACAAGAGCTTTCAATATTCGGTGGATTTTATGAAACTGACAGTAACTATTATATATTGTCAGGACAGACAAATACCGATGAGGATGACAGTGTTGAGTGTTACAGAATTACAAAGTATGACAAAAACTGGAACAAAATAAGCTCTACAGGTCTTAGCGATTGTAACACAACTGTTCCATTTGATGCAGGTAGTGCAAGATTTGCTGAGTGTGGTAAATACCTGCTTATAAGAACCTGTCATGAAATGTATACATCTTCTGACGGATATAACCATCAGGCTAATGTAACAATTCAGCTTGATACTGAAGCTATGGAAATAACCGACTCTTATACAGTCGTGATGAATAGCAGTTATGGTTATGTAAGCCATTCGTTTAATCAGTTTATTCAGATTGAAGATAATAAAATTGTTGCAATAGACCACGGTGATGCTTATCCTCGTTCAATAGCGTTGCTGAAATATCAGACTGATGTTACCGGAGGAACCTTTACACCTAGCTATTATAAACAGTGTGATGTAGTTAACCTTCTGGAGTTTCCCGGTAATACAGGAGAAAACGTAACAGGTGCGTCTGTAGGTGGATTTGAGATTTCAAACACTTCTTATCTTACAGCGTATAATTCGGTTATACAAGATGAAAGCAATTTGACAAGAAGTACAAGAAATATTTATGTTTCATCTTATAATAAAACAACTTCTGAAAACACAATAAAACAGATTACGAATTTTGCAGAGGGTGAAGCTTCTGCTTCAACTCCACAGCTAGTAAAGCTTTCAGACAGTGAGTTTATCCTATTATGGTCAAGAAGTGGTAACGTTTATTATGCAAAGCTTGATAGCGATGGTGATATTGTAGGTGATATTCAAACAATGTCAGACGCTCAGCTGTCTGATTGCGTACCTGTTGTTTCAAATAATAAGCTTATATGGTATGTGTGGAACAACGAGGTTAACACCTTCTATGATATTGACCTTACAGATATTTCAAATACTTCAAAAACCGTAATAGAGAACGGCCACGTTTTTGATTATACATATCCTACATCAGGAGGCAGTGAATGTACAAGAGACTGTAAAAACTGTGAGTATTCTGACACCGTTACAGTTCCTACATCAATGAATCTATACTGGAAAACAACAGAAACAGGTGGTTACTCATCAACTTGTGGAGATATATACAAAGACACAAAGCTTAAGTTTTGGAATTATAACAGTGGTTCATCATATAATGATTTAGTTATAACAGTATCAGACCCAGATTCGGTTCAGTGTACAATGGATAGCAAAACAATCGGTACTCTTACCTTCTCAAAAGAGGGAAAATATACTGTTACTTTTGCTTATAAGTACAATCCTGAGGTTTCTCAAACCTATACATTCTATGTTCAGCACGATGCTGACCACAGCTTTGACTTTGTTCCACCAAGCGATGGAAGCAATGTATGCACAAGACAATGTAAAGATTGTGATTATACCGATGAAATTACTGTATTAACCAGCTTTAGCGTATGGTGGAATGAAAATAATGGTTCTGGTTATTATTATTCCAATTTTACTAAACAAAAACATCCGGGAGATACACTGGCAATATGGGTATCTCCTTTAGAGTCAAATGTAGACAACAGTGAAATGGAAGTTACTGTATCTGACCCTGATGCAATAGATTGCGACTATAACACAAGCAATAATATGGGAACTCTTACTTTCAATAAAGTAGGCGAATATACTATTACTGTTGCACCTAAATATAATCCGTCTGTTGCAAAAACCTATACAGTAAGTGTATCACATACAGATGAAAATGCTGATGGAATTTGTGATACCTGCGATGGATTTACTGACGGGGTAGGTGCAAATCTTTCGGGTTACTCACTCAGTCTTAGTGGTAATATAGGTGTAAATTACTATATGGAACTTGACGAGAGTGTTGCAAGCAGTGAAACAGCATATATGGAATTTAAATTACCTGACGGTACAACTTCACAGGTTTCTGTTAAGGATGCTACAACTGCTACAGTTAATGAAAAGACCTACTATGTATTTTCTTGCGAAGTGTCTGCACGTCAAATTACAGACACAATAACGGCACAGATGGTTGTTGATGAAAATACAAAGGGTACAGCATATACATACTCAGTTAAAGAGTATGCAGATTATCTAATTGCCAATACAGACAGTAATGAAGAATATGCAAAGGCAGAAGCACTTGTTAAATCTATGTTGAACTATGGCGGATATTCACAGACATACTTTGACTACAACACAGAAAATATGGCAAATGCAGATGTTGACAGCACATTGGGTGAGGTTACTATTTCTGATGATTATGCAACACAAATCGCAGGCGAGCTTCCTGAGGGTGTTACATATTACGGTTCAAGCCTTCTGTTAAAATCAAATACTGTAATTAGACATTACTTCAAAATTGCAGATGGTGCAGAGATACCTTCAACAAGCTGGGGCGAGTTAAAGCAAAAGGGCAACTTCTATTATGTTGATATGACAGGAATTTCTGCTCAAGAACTTGATACTATGCAGACTCTTACAATACAAGATTGGTCAATCGAATACAGTGCGTTAAGCTATGCAAAGGCTGTTTTGGAAAGCAATACAACAAATGATAATCTGAAGAATGTTGCAAAAGCACTTTATTTCTATAACAAATCGGCTGACGAATATTTTACTTGATTAGATAACAGTACAATATTTTAATATTTAAAACAAAAAATCAGACATCGCATATACGGTGTCTGATTTTTGTTTTATGTTTTCTGATTATAGTTATTTATAGTTATCTATTTAAGTCAATTTGAATATATCAATGTAGTTATTCATACTTGTGAATTTTTGATACACAAGATTATCTGTGCTGAGTTCTACTGTAAAGCTGTTTTTGTTAAGTTCATTTACTGCTTTTTCTAAATTTTTAACATCATTTCCTGAAAAGCCGTTGCGATTATAATAGGCAAGTGTTATATGTGGGGTAAAAGGGTATTGAAGCGATTTAATACTGTCAACAGCATCATAAAGCTTCATCAGCTTTTTGTATTCAATTTCATCCTTTGGTTTAAGTCCCAGTACAAGGCTTGTGTTAACCATATTGAAAACATAGGTGCTTTCCATTGTTATTGTTTGTTGTTCATACTTTGACTGTTCAAGTTTTTTTAGCAAATTGATTTCATTACAAAAAGTATCTTCTGCAATCTCACTTAGGACAGGAGAGTTGCTTAAATCGTGTAATGTCATATGAAATGTATTTTCTACAAGTGTTTCACAAAAGCAGTTCGGAACAGTATTATATAGTTTTTTTACATAGTCAAATAAAATGACTTTTGTTTTGTCGTCTAAATCAAATACCACAGTATCACCGTAGAATTTGTTGAATTTGTTGTTGCTATCTACCTTTTTAATTAAAGACGGATTAGGAGAAAAATTATTTGTTTCAAGGTTTAGTTTGCTTTTCTCAAACGAGTTAATTCTGCTTAAAAATTCGCTGTAAGTTTCCATTTTTTATCTAAATTCCTTTGTTTGTTTAATTATACTAAATTTTGTTATTTTCGGTAATCTTTCCTTACAAATGGTTCTGCTATATTTTCAGATAAAAGAAGTTTATATTTTTCAGGGTGTCTGTAAGCATTGCCGTGAACCTCACGGCTTCTATATTCTCTGATTTCATCAATCGGAAAATCTGCAACATAAATTCCCTCTCTTTCGCCTGCTTCTATAATTAAAGTATCTCTTGAACCACCCATATTAGGTCTGTAAGCGATGCCGTCAAAGGCAGATGAATGTCCGTTGCAGTCGGGTTTTCCGTAAGGATAATTGCAGGTTGCTATGCCAAGCATATTTTCGTAGGCTCTTGCACGAAGTTGAGAAAGACGGTTTATTTCCATAGGGCAGGCATTTGGAACAAGTATAATTTCAGCACCTTTAAGCATAAGTATTCTTGCACTTTCCGGAAATTCTCTGTCATAGCAAATCATTGTGCCTATTTTAATATTTCCCTGTGCAGTGTTTAAATCAGCAACATAAAAATCATTACCTGCCGATAATCTGCACTCGTCACCAAAATCGCAGGTATGAACCTTTGGATATGTAATAATCTTGTTGCCAAAGCGGTCAAACAAGCAAACTGTATTTCTTGGAAAAGGCTCAAAGCTTTCAAGAAATGTTATTGCAATAGCCATATTAAGCTCCCTTGCAAGTTCACCAAATGAATTTACAAAGTTACTGTCGGCAGATACCGCACTTTCTTTTAACTTTTCTATATTCTCATCAATGGTGTAGCCGGTACTCCACATTTCTGGGAATAATGCTATGTCGGCACCCATTGACTTAGCTTTTCTGCAATATTCAAAGCCTTTTTGTTTGTTGCCCTCAAGTGTGCCTGTAGGCATAATCTGCAATAAAGCTACTTTTAAGTTTTTACAGCTGTTTTTCATAACAATACAGTCCTTTTGTTGTTTTTGTTTAATTCTATATAAATTGAAATTTGATGTCAATAACTTGCCGAAAAATAAAAAAATTCGGGTTATTTCCCTAACTTTTTTATATTACTTTCTGGACTTAAAAATCAAAGCTTTGCACAAAAAATGCCTGAGGTTTCTCCCTGAGGGTGGTAGCCTGTTCCTGTACGTTCAAAGCCGTTGTCCGTAATAACCAACGTGGTCGGTGCAGAGATAAAGATTAGGAAAGCTTGATGGCTTTGTATCAGCTTTTGCTCTTTCTTTTATAGCTCATTTTTGCCTACTAAAATTAAAATTACGTCAGGAAAAGCAATGGCTATAACAAATTTTATTAAGCTTGTATAGCCGGTTGTTATACAAGCTTAACATATCTTTTTAAACCTCATTTTTACCCTTCAGCTTAATTTTATATTACAGACTCAGTATAAAATATTGTGTTAAAAAGTAAATATGCTTTATTTATAAAATAAGAAATATATTTTTTACATCACTAATGTACCGTTATCACTTTGTAACAGAATATATATCTGTTCCTCCAATCCTGTATCTGCATTAATATAAACAATTACATTTTCATCGTCCTTACCTGTGCAGGTGAATTCATAACAAAAAATTTCTTTTCCATTTGAAACAGGGATAAGTGCCTTTTTTTCTTTTACAACATTCAGTGATGAACTAACACTTTTCTGAGCTTTGCTTGCACTCAGCTTGCTTTCGGCAATCTCTCTGTTTGTATGATTCATAATGTATCCCTCTGCATTATAGCTTATTATTTTGCCCGTTGTGGTTGATACACCAATTTTGATTAAATCGCCGTAGCAGGTAACGTCTTGTTCTTTGTAAGCGAAATTTATTGTACATACAGCGTTTTCGGTAACATAATAATTTTCCTCCATATTCTCCAGCTTTCTTTGCTTCAGAAATTCTTTGGCACGACTCAGCGACTCGTCATAGCTGTATTTATCTTTAGGAGTTTGGCTGTGGTTTGTAAAATACATTTCGCATACATAACCACCCTTAACAGTTACTGTGCCGTAAAAATTATCTCCTTCAAAAACATATACAGGTAAATTTCCTGTGCGTGTTTCTACATACTGTATTTCATTGTAATCTTTATTTATAAATTCAGCCATAATATTTCTTGCTTGCTCAACAGAATAGCCTTGTGCAGTTTCTGTCAGCTTTGCAGTTTTTTGCTGTACACTATCAGAAAAAGGGCCGTCATAAATAAGACTAGGGTAGTCGGCAAAACTTTCACTGACTGTTAAAAAGCTGTTGTCAAATGCCGTTTTTTCTGTTTCATTTTCAGTTTCGATATTACTGCTTAATTGGTTGGTTTCCTTGCCTATATATTCACTGCCGTCACCGAATCTTGCTGACAACTCCTCGATTCTGGGAGCAACGGTGTCAGCGTAATCGGATAGCTTTTTCAGTGATTCTATGTTATCATCGCTGAGCTTTTCGTTTCTTGAAAGCACTCCAATGGTGAATGAGGCAAAATCTGACACTTGGGTAAGATATTTTTGAATACCCTCGCTGTCGCTTTGAGAAATAGGAAGTTCACTCAAAGCGTCTTTTGCACCTTCAGCTTCTACCATAAGTTTAGAGGCTAAACCGTATTGCTGAGGTGCAGTATTTGCATATTCTCCTTTTGAAAGCGTAGTTTTAATGGACGAAAAGTAGTCAGATAGTTGGCTCAGCGACCTTTGGTAAGTATATTGAATGGTGGTGCGGTAGGTGTTGGCAAGATTATAGCCTGTAATTCCTGCACCAAGAATTACAGCCACCGCACCTGAAATAAAGCTTATTAACCTCACTCTGGTTCTTACTCGCATTAATAAAATCCTCCCGCAAATCAGTTATAAATAATTATAGTTTTAATATTTGCTTTAAATGTAAAAATATGCGGGTAGCTTATATATGCAGAAATTTTGTTTAGCATTAAAATTTATCAAGCTTTGAGTTTTTATAACACTCAGAATTGGCATTATGAGCATAGAAATTCAAAAAATTCAAAAAATAAAAATTTTTTCAAAAAACTGTTGACAAATATATAACACTGTGCTAAAATAACTATCGTTGTACGGAGAGGTGTCCGAGTGGTTTAAGGAGCTAGTCTTGAAAACTAGTGATCTCGCAAGGGACCAAGGGTTCGAATCCCTTCCTCTCCGCCACATTTTTTATATAACATAGAATTTCACCATATGCGGAAGTACTCAAGTGGTGAAGAGGCTCCCCTGCTAAGGGAGTAGGTCGGGTAACCGGCGCAAGGGTTCAAATCCCTTCTTCCGCGCCAAAAGGTCACATTCGTAAGAGTGTGACTTTTTTGTTATACTGAAGAAAATTATTCAGTTGCATTACATATACTTGCTTTTGTTATATTTGAGGATATACGGTATTAATTTATAAGCTACAAAAATCTAAGAATTTTTTGTAAGATACAAATCCTTGAATTTTAGATAAAAATAAAAACAGCCCAACAGTGAGAAGGCTTACTGTTGGGCTTTGTATATGGTGGAGATAAAGGGAGTAGTTGTTACAACACGCAATAATGCTGAAAGTGGTTGGGCTTTGTATATGGTGGAGATAAAGGGGCTTGAACCCTTGACTTCCTCAATGCCATTGAGGCACTCTTCCAACTGAGCTATATCCCCATATTTTTATGTTTATAGTGTGTTAGTGTGTGAAAAAACTTAAACCAGTTCAAATATCACTACATCGTATATTGTACATTAATAATAAAGGTAAATTCAATATGATTTTATACGAAAAGAGGAAGATGAGAAATTTCTACTTATTGCACAAATTTAAGTTTATTAGGTAATTGTATGCTCTGCAAAATGTTACTTTTTCTAAATTTGAATTAAAAAAATAACATAAAAGTTTGAGAAAATCACCTAAAAACAAGTCATTTTTACTGCTTATTTTACCTATTATTTTTCAAGTTTTTTATGTAATTTAAAAATAAATTTTTTGGCGAAATTTGTCCGTAAAAAAGATATTGACAATTTTTTAACAATCAACTATAATGACAACAGTGGTTGAACAAAAGCGTTCAAATCACCTAAAAGAGTCAGTTATATTTCTTAACAATATTACTAGGAGGACTATATTTATGGCAAAGACAGAAGAAGTAAAAGCACCTGTAGTTGAAGAAGCAACAACACAGGTTCCTGAAATTATTGAAACTGTAGAAGGCCTACAGGCTAAAATTCAGGCTATGAGAGCTGCTCAGAAAGAGTTCGCTACTTTTTCACAGGAGCAGGTAGACAAAATTTTCAAAGCTGCTGCTACTGCAGCTAACAAAGCTCGTATCCCTCTTGCTCAGATGGCAGTTGAGGAAACTGGTATGGGTATTGTTGAAGATAAGGTTATCAAAAACAACTATGCTGCTGAGTATGTTTACAATGCTTACAAGAACACAAAAACTTGCGGTGTTATCGAAGAAGACAAGTCTTTCGGTACAAAGGTTATCGCAGAGCCTCTTGGCTTGATTGCCGCTGTTATTCCTACAACTAACCCTACATCAACAGCTATCTTTAAGTCACTAATCTGCTTAAAGACAAGAAATGCTATCATCATCAGCCCACACCCACGTGCTAAAAAGTCAACAATCGCTGCTGCTAAAATCGTTCTTGATGCTGCTGTTGCTGCTGGTGCACCAGAAGGCATTATCGGCTGGATTGATGTTCCATCACTTGAACTTACAAACGAAGTTATGAAGAGTGCAGATACAATTCTTGCAACAGGTGGCCCTGGTATGGTTAAGGCTGCTTATTCTTCAGGTAAGCCAGCTCTTGGTGTTGGTGCAGGTAACACACCTGTTATTATTGACGAAACAGCAGACATTAAGATGGCTGTTAACTCAATTATTCATTCAAAAACATTTGATAACGGTATGATTTGTGCTTCTGAGCAGTCAGTTACAGTTCTAAGCAGTATTTATGATGCTGTTAAGAAGGAATTTAAGGATAGAGGTTGTTACTTCCTACAGGGTGAAGAACTTGATAAGGTAAGAAAGACAATCATCATCAACGGTGCTTTGAATGCTAAAATTGTTGGTCAGAAGGCTCACACAATCGCAAAGCTTGCTGGTGTAGATGTTCCTGAATCAACAAAGGTTCTAATCGGTGAAGTTGAGTCTGTTGATATTTCTGAGGAGTTCGCTCACGAGAAGCTTTCACCAGTACTTGCTATGTATAAGGCTGAAACATTTGATGAGGCTATTGCTAAGGCTGAGGTTCTTGTTGCTGATGGCGGTTATGGTCATACATCTTCACTATATATTCACCCTGCTGAAACAGAGAAGATGGCAAAGCATCAGGCTGCTATGAAGACTTGCCGTATTCTAGTTAACACACCTTCATCACACGGTGGTATCGGTGACCTTTACAACTTTAAACTTGCTCCATCTCTAACACTTGGTTGCGGTTCTTGGGGCGGTAACTCAGTATCCGAGAACGTAGGTGTTAAACACTTAATCAATAGAAAGACTGTTGCTGAGAGGAGAGAGAATATGCTTTGGTTCAGAGCACCACAGAAGGTTTACTTTAAGAAGGGCTGTATGCCAGTAGCACTAGACGAGCTTGGCACAGTTATGAATAAGAAGAAGGCATTTATCGTTACTGACCAGTTCCTATACAAGAATGGCTATGTAGCACCAATCGAGGAAAAGCTTGATATGATGGGCATTGAGCATACTTGTTTCTATGATGTTAAGCCAGACCCAACACTTGCTTCAGCTCTTGAGGGTGTTGAGCAAATGAGATTGTTCGAGCCAGACGTTATCATCGCAATGGGCGGTGGTTCAGCAATGGACGCTGGTAAGATTATGTGGGTTCTTTACGAACATCCAGAAGCTGACTTTATGGATATGGCTATGAGATTTATTGATATCCGTAAGAGAGTTTACACATTCCCTACAATGGGTGAGAAGGCTACATTTGTTGCTGTTCCTACATCTTCAGGTACAGGTTCAGAGGTTACACCTTTCGCAGTTATTACAGACGAAAAGACAGGTATCAAGTACCCTCTTGCTGACTATCAGCTAATGCCTAATATGGCTATCATTGATGCTGACAATATGATGAATCAGCCTAAGGGTCTTACAAGTGCATCAGGTATCGATGCTCTTACACACGCACTTGAGGCTTATGCTTCTGTTATGGCTACAGATTACACAGACGGTCTTGCTCTTAAGGCTATGAAGAACATCTTCACATACCTACCTTCAGCTTACGAGAATGGTGCTAACGACCCTATCGCAAGAGAAAAGATGGCAGACGCTTCTACAATGGCTGGTATGGCATTCGCTAACGCATTCCTAGGTGTTTGTCACTCAATGGCTCATAAGCTAGGTGCTTACCACCACCTACCACACGGTGTTGCTAATGCTCTGTTAATCACATATGTTATGAAATACAATGCAGACCCAGTTCCTGCAAAGATGGGTACATTCTCACAGTATCAGTATCCTCATACACTAGAGAGATATGTTGAGTGTGCTAACTTCTGTGGCGTATGCGGTAAGACAGACGAAGAAACACTAGAGCTGTTCATTCAGAAGATTGAAGAGCTAAAGGAGAGAGTTGGCATTAAGAAGACAATCGCTGATTATGGTATTTCAGAGGCTGACTTCCTAGCTACACTAGATGAGATGTCAGAGATGGCATTTGATGACCAGTGTACAGGTGCTAACCCAAGATATCCATTGATTTCTGAGATTAAGGATATGTATCTAAAGGCTTATTACGGTAAGTAATTTACGATAACACATTTTTTGTCATAAATATATTTGCTGAATGGGTAACATCCAATGGGTGTTACCCATTTTGTTGTGCAGAAATTTTAACTGATAATCACTTTAGTGTAAAAGCTAATTTCCAATTTAGCTTTTCTGTTCTTTAATTAGAAATTTAGTGTTACATTTTTAGTTTTCTGTCACGAATAAGATTTCTGCGTTGGCTTAGAGTTCGCCAATCTGCTCGTATAATTACATCTCTCATACCAAACAACTTAAAAGGTGCAAGAGGTATGGTATATGGTACACCCAATACAGATTTACCACAAAGATTGACAGTTAAAGCACAGAACAACAAAACAATTCCCCATATGCCAAAGAAACCACCCGCAAATATAAATAATACCCTTAATACGCAAAGTTGAGGATAAAGGTTAGGTATTACATAGGAAGATATAGCTGTAAGTGCAACAATCATAAGTGTAGGAGCACCTATAAGTCCTGCACTTACAGCAGTATCACCTATTACCAATGCTCCCACTATACTTACAGCGTGTCCCAATGTTTTTGGTAGCCGCAAACCTGCCTCACGCATAATTTCATACATAAACAACACAAGCAATATTTCTGTTATCAATCCAAATGGTGTACTACCTATTGATATTGCTACCTTGTTTAAAATCTGTTCGGGAAAAAGTTCGGGATTGAATAATGCCACAGATGTATACAATCCGGGCAGAAGTGATGCAACAAAAAAGCAAATATATTTCAGCCAGCGTATAATTGTTGCGTAATATGGCTTGTAGGAGTAATCTCCCATAGTTTGAAAGTTCTCTACAAAAAGATAGGGAATAATAAGTGCCGATGGTGTACCATCTATTAAAATAGCAATTCTGCCCTCATTTATTTTACCGCTTACAGTGTCGGGTCTTTCAGTTACACCAACACCGCTGAAAAGAGAACGGTCGTTTTTATCTTCTAAAAAGGTAACAAGATAACCGCTTGCCAGAACAGTGTCAATATCTATTTCTTTGAGCTTCTTTCGTAGTTCATCAAGTATGGTTTCGCTTACTGCATCTGTAAGATAGCAAAGACAGATTTCGGTTTTGCTTACACCGCCCAGTGTCATTGTTTCAAATTTTAAATCAGGATTTTTAATCCGGCGTCTGAGTAGGGACATATTTATTCTCAAAGGCTCAACAAAACCTTCTCTACTTCCTCTCTCAGAAACCTCACTGTCAGGTTCGGATACACCTCGAAAGCTGAAACCCTGTACTCCTATGGATAAAGCAGTACTACAACCATCAATCAGCAATACTGCAAACCCCGACATTATAAGTTGCATTAATGATTCAAAGGTTTCAATTCTTGCGATTTCGGACGCTGACAGAACAGATTTTTCAATGTGCAAAAACAGTTCCATTTTTTCAATGGGAGGGTACTCACTGTTGAGCAATGGATTGATTACACTTAGTGCAAGAACTTCTTTGTTACACATTCCTTCCATTGTGAGTATGGCACATCTTACATTATTTACTGTAAGATAACGTACAGTAAAGTCGGCAGAGCCGTTAAACTTACTGTCAAGATATTCTATATTTTTCCCTAGACTGTCGGTAATATAGGTGTTTATAGGCTTGTTTACGGGAGATTTATCGTTTGGATAAAAGTAACTTTTAAAGTATTCAAACGGATTTTTCATTAATATCAGTCCTTTACTTTGTTTTGTGCAGGTGTATAGATTTTATACGTTATTATTAATACTAATCTTCGCCTGAGTCGAAATTAATTTTAAATTAAATTTTGTTATGTCATATATCAGCATAAAATTTGACAGAAAAAATATATAGTGGTATAATCAAATCTACAGAATTTATATTGATTAAAAAATGCTGAAAAAAGTCTTGACTATATCGGTTTTATATGGTATAGTATACTTACCTCGGAAAAAAGGGGCTTATTTTTTTGTGCCAATTTTTGAGGGAGGCTTAAATTTACCGCAATAATCGGAGGTGCCGTTAATGAGAGTAAAAGTAACATTGGCTTGTACAGAGTGCAAACAGCGTAATTACAACACAATGAAGAACAAGAAAAACGATCCAGAAAGACTGGAAATGAAAAAGCATTGCAGATTCTGCAACAAGCACACTCTTCACAAGGAGACAAAGTAATAACGGAGGTATAGGTTATGGCTGATAAGGTCGATAAGAAGGCTACTAAAGTCGATAAAAAGACTGATAAAGTAGACAAAAAGACTGCTAAGAAAAAAGACAAGAAGCCTAACATTTTTGCGAGAATTGCAAAATACTTTCGTGAATGCAAAGCAGAAGTAAAGAAGATTACTTGGCCTGCACCAAAAACAGTTTTCAAGAACTGCGGTATAGTGTTGGCTATCATCATAGTAATGGGACTATTTATTTTTGCATTGGATCAAGGTCTTTTCGCACTGCTGGGTCTTGTTATGGAGACTTCTGCAGGCTAAACTGCGTGAGAGGATGATGTGCAATGTCAGAAGAAGCAAAATGGTATGTTGTTCACACCTATTCAGGTTATGAGAACAAAGTAGCTTCTACATTGGAGAAAACTGTTGAAAACAGAAATCTTCAGGACGTTATCCAGGGTGTAAGAGTTCCTACTGAAATTGTCACAGAAATCGGCGAAAACGGTGTGGCAAAAGATGTTGAACGTAAGCTTTATCCCGGATATGTATTTATCAAGATGGTTTATACTGATGAAACATGGTATGTTGTACGAAATATTCGTGGTTGTACCGGTTTTGTAGGGCCATCGTCCAAGCCCGTTCCTCTTTCTGATGATGAAGTTATAAAAATGGGCGTGGATACCAAGAGTGTTGAAGTTTCATACAACGTAGGTGATTCAGTAAGAATTATCGATGGTCCTTTGGAGGACTTTGTAGGTGTTGTAGAGGAAATTGATACAGAAAAGAACATAGTAAAGGTAACAGTTTCTATGTTCGGCAGAGAAACTCCTATAGAATTAGAACTTGCTCAAGCAGAACTTATGGAGTAAAACAAACTAATAATCTGTATTTACAGTTATTATGAAATGAGGGATTGTTAGTATCCCTTGTGGGAGGAATGTTAATTTTTTAAGCATTCCGCCATTTACCACGAATTATGGAGGTGCAAGAATAATGGCTCAAAAGGTTGTAGGCTTTATAAAGCTACAAATACCTGCCGGTAAAGCTACCCCGGCACCACCTGTTGGTCCTGCACTGGGTCAGCACGGTGTAAACATTATGGCGTTCACAAAGGAATTTAATGAGCGTACAAAGAATGACATCGGTATGATTATTCCCGTTGTTATCACAGTATATGCAGATCGTTCTTTCTCATTTATTACAAAGACACCACCTGCAGCTGTACTGATTAAAAAGGCATGTAATATCCAGAGTGGTTCTGGTGTGCCTAACAAGAACAAGGTTGCAAAGATTACCCGTGAGCAGGTTAAGCAGATTGCAGAGCAGAAAATGCCTGACTTGAATGCTGCTAATATCGATACAGCGATGAGTATGATCGCAGGTACAGCTCGTAGTATGGGCGTTGAAGTAGTCGATTGATCTAACTGCCCAGGTGGGAGGAAAAGATCCGATTTTACCACTTTATAGGGAGGAACACAATGAAACACGGAAAGAAATATGTTGACAGTGCAAAGCTGATTGACAGAACAAAATTTTACGATGCTGACGAAGCATTGGATTTAGTTGTAAAGACATCAACTGCTAAGTTTGACGAAACAGTTGAAGTACATGTAAAGCTTGGTGTAGACAGCCGTCATGCTGACCAGCAGGTTAGAGGTGCTATTGTACTACCAAACGGTACAGGTAAAAACGTAAAGGTTCTTGCAGTTTGTAAGGGCGACAATGTAAAGCTTGCAGAGGAAGCTGGTGCTGACTTTGTAGGTGCTGAAGAAATGACACAGAAAATTCAGTCTGAGGGTTGGATGGATTTTGACGTTCTTATTACAACACCTGATATGATGGGTCTTGTAGGTCGTCTTGGTAAAATCCTTGGTCCTCGTGGCTTAATGCCTAACCCTAAGGCAGGTACTGTAACACCTGACATTGCTAAGGCTGTTAAAGAGGCTAAGGCAGGTAAAATTGAGTACCGTCTTGATAAAACAAATATCATTCACTGCCCAATCGGTAAGGCTTCTTTTGGCAAAGAGAAGTTGGTTGAAAACTTCAACACTTTGCTAGAGGCTATTGTTAAAGCTAAGCCAGCTGCTGCAAAGGGTCAGTATATCAAGTCTTGTGCTGTAACAAGCACAATGGGTCCTGGTGTTCGTATTAATCCTAACAAGGTTGGCGGACAGACAGAGTCTTAATTATTAAAAATCCTTTACTTTATTGTAATGGTATATATGCTGTTCAAAGACAGCAGGTGTGTTATGTAAAAGGGATTCCTACCTGCCGAGGACAAGCTTAGTAGACATACAAAGTCGTACTGTGCCTTTCCTCGTAAACAGGAAAGGCATTTTTAGTTTATAATACACTAATACTTTATGGAGGTGAACTATCTTGGCAAGTGAAAAGGTTCTTGAACAAAAGAAGGCATTAGTTGCTGAGCTTACAGAAAGACTACAGAACTCTATTTCTGGTATCGTAGTTAAGTATGAAGGTATTACAGTTGAGGATGACACAAAGCTTCGTAAAGAACTAAGAGAAGCTGGTGTTAACTATACTGTTGTAAAGAACACTATGTTATCAAGAGCTGCTGATAACGCAGGTCTTGCTGATATGAAGAGCGTATTGGAGGGCACAACTGCTCTTGCTACATGCGATGACGACTATGTTGCTCCTGCTCGTATTCTGTGCAAGTTCGCAGATACTCACGAAAACTTTGAGGTTAAGACAGGTTATATGGATAATGACATTATTGATATGGACAAAATCCAGAGCTTGGCTAAGCTACCTACTCGTGAGGTTCTACTTGCAAACGTACTAGGTGCATTCCAGGCACCTATCGCAAGCTTTGCCCGTGCTGTACAGGCTATTGTTGATAAGGGTGGAGTAGAGGCTTGTGCTGCTGAAGCACCAGCTGAAGAAACTGCTGAATAATTCGGCTGATTTAAATTTTGAAAATTAATTTATTTTATAACATGGAGGTTTATTATCATGGCATCTGAGAAAATTACTGCTATTATTGAAGAATTAAAAACTCTAACAGTTTTGGAGCTTTCTGAGCTTGTACACGCTGTAGAGGACGAGTTTGGTGTATCTGCTGCTGCTGCTGTTGCAGTTGCTGCTCCTGGTGAGGCTGCTGCTGCTGAGGAAAAGACAGAGTTCGACGTAATTCTAAAGTCTTTCGGTGCAAGCAAGATGAACGTTATCAAGGCTGTTCGTGGTATTACAGGTCTTGGTCTAAAGGAGTCAAAAGAGCTTGTTGAGGGTGCTCCTAAGGCTATTAAAGAGGCTGTATCTAAGGATGAGGCTGAGGATATTAAGAAGCAGCTTGAAGAGGCTGGTGCAGAGGTTGAGGTTAAGTAATTCAGCTTTTAAAGCAATTACTTATAAACTTAATTATAGCATTTACAGAGGTTGTCGTAACGGCAACCTCTTTTTTGTTGACTTTTAATCTTTATTGCAAATATTGTTTAGAAAGATAGCAAATTGACTTCATTAACAGCTTGATTTTAATATGTTATTATGCTATAATCACACTATATTATATTATGTTTACATATGTTTTTGTGGTATGTGAATAATGCGTAGATTATTAAATAATAGGAGAGGTAGAAAGGTATGAATAATAACAATCAAAATAACCAGTTTGGTCAGCAGAACCAACAGACAGATTATACACAATATAATCAGCCTAACCCACAGCAGGGCTATAATCAATACAACCAGCAAAATGTTAACCCACAGCAGGGCTATAATCAGTATAACCAGCAAAATGCTAACCAACAGCAGGGTTATAATAACCAGTATAATAAGCAAGGTTATAATCAGCAGGCTACTAACCCACAGCAGGGTTATAACCAGTATAATCAGCAGGGTGCCAATCCACAGCAGAATTATAGCCAGTACAATCAACAAGGATATAACAATTATCAGGGTCAGCCCAAAACTAATGCCTTTAAAAATTTTATTCTTAATACACCAAAAGCTGAAGACCCAATAAGCGAGCAGGATATTAACGATAACAAAATGATGTGTATATTCTCATATCTGGGTGTATTATTCTTTATTCCGTTGCTTGCCTGCAAAAATTCAAGATATGCACGTTTTCACAGTAATCAAGGTTTGATTTTGTTTTGCACAAATTTGATTTTGAGTGTTGCAAGTGGTATTATAACTACAATTATCCGTGCGGTTTTTGTTACAGGTTATTATGTTAAATATACAAGTCCATTAGGTAATGCTCTTGCAGGAATTGTATCATTATTGTTCTCTTTGGTTTCACTTGCATTTATTATTTTGGGTATTTATAATGCTGTAAAGGGCAGAGCAAACGAATTGCCTATTATAGGTAAATTCAGATTTATAAAAACGGTTCCTGTTGTTAACAATTACAATACAAATAACTTCAACAACAATATGAATAACGGTTACAATAATAACGGTGTAAATGGTTTTAATAATGGTTACAACACAAATGGCTATAACAATGCAAGCGATTTCAATAATATAAATAATGCAGATAATTATAACAATAATGGTTTTAATGGTACTGCAAATAATGCTACAAATAATTTTAACAATACCAATAACACAACAAATAATGCTGTTGATTTAAATAAGAAATAAAGGTATATACTTTAAAAAGGAGAGTGTCTTATACAGGCACTCTCCTTTTTGTTATACAAAATTTTCAGTTTGAGTAATGTAATCTCCATCAAATTTAAAGTATTCTTCTGCTTCTGCTTTTGTATCAAAAATTTTAATATCCGATATAATATCTTCTTCATCTATATTTGAATTAAAGATTTTGTCACTTGTAGCCGTTATTCCTTTTACGCTTGCTACAACATATGCTCGGCCTGTATCAAAATCCCCGCTTTTCATAGAATTCTCATAAATTTCTTCCATATCCTCAATACACTCAATGTCATTTGAAAGCTCGTACAAAATACTGTATGTATTTTGAGACGGATTATTTTTATTTACATTGTAAATCATTTTAAGGTCAGAATAATTATATGTATACTTAAATGAACCACTAATACTCCAACCGCTACGGTCAAAACCGCTGTCGTAAACCATATCTAAACTTTCTATATTACTTTCTATATAGTTACTTACTATGTCCCACATAGCTTTGTTTAAAGCGTCTTTTTCATAGTTTTTGATTGCTGTGGGGTAAAAATCAACATCTGTTACAGTATAGAGTTTTTCAGTTCTTTTTATTTTATAACCTGCCTTTTCAAATGCACTTTCTTCAAAGTAGGCTTTTATTGTTGCTGTTTTTCCATTGGAGAGAGAACCGTTGTTTACACATTCAAATGTAAAATTATCTTTGATAATATCAGGGCAGTTATCAGTGTTAATAATTGCTGTACCGTTATTTGGAGTGCCCGAAAATGTAATTTCAATATCCTTGAATGGGTCTATCTCGCTTTGATAATCATAGTTTTTAATACTGCCATTCTCAAAATAAATAGAGGTGGTTTCTGATACAGTGGTATAATTATCATTTTGTGTTGTATTGCAAGAGGTGAGAATAAGAGCAAAAAAAGCCACAGTTATTGGTATAATTAATGTTGTTATCTTTTTTATTATTATCACCTCTTAATAATTTTTATTCAGAATGAAGGTAAATTGGAATTTTGCACTAAACTTTATTTGGTATTGGTGTTAGTTGACAGCTGAATTATATTTTATCTGAATATCTCAAAATACTTTCTTTGCAACATCAACAATTTCACTAAAGGTATTAATAATATAGTCTGCATTATCAACACTTCCAAAGCCATACTTGGCATATACAAACGGTATACCTGCAAAGCGTGTTGCGTTGCAGTCACCCTGTGTGTCACCTACATATATTGCATTGTCAAGATTGTTTCTTTTGCTTAACAGCTTTATATTTTCGCCCTTTGACAGACCTGTATTTTGATGACATTCAATATCGTCAAAATAATTTTCAAGCTTATGTACTTTCATAAAGGTTTCTATATATCCACATTCGCAGTTACTTATAATATATAGCTGAAAGTTCATTTCTTTCAGCTTAACAAGTGTTTTTTCAAGATTTGGAAACAGCTTGCCACCGTACTGTGCAAGGTATGAACGCTCTCTTTTTGCACATAATGACATTAGCTCTAATGCTCTTTCTTCGGGTAAATTAGGGAAAAACACTTTTGAAATTTCAGGTGCTGTTTTGCCCATCTGAGATTTTAACATTTCTTCTGTAAGTACATAATCGGTGTCGGGATGATTTTTTATTTCGTCATTGAATCCTCTTACAACTTGTTCAGCAGAGTCCCACAGTGTACCGTCCAAATCAAATATAATTCCATTTTTCATAACTTTTCTCCTTTATAGATAAAAATCTCTTGATATAAAACCATTCCGCCAATACATACTTGTTTGTACTGGACTCTTGTACTAAAATTTGTTAGAAAATTCATACAATTCAATATACACTATTATAATAAATTTACACATATTGTAGCCATTTACATAAAAATAGCCAAGGAATACTTCCTTGGCTATTATAACATATATTTCTTGAATTTTACATACCTGTGCAACTAAAACTCATTACTTTTCGTATGTAATTATGTGCTGTGAATATTCTCAGTTTACACCCAGTGCTTTTTTTAGTTCGTCTACTTTGTTAAGCTTTTCCCAAGCTACGTCAAGTTCTTCTCTTCCCATATGACCATATGCGGCTGTTGGCTGGTACTTTGTATGACGAAGATTTAAATTCTCAATAATTGCAGCAGGACGTAAATCGAACACTTCGTTTACTGCATTTGCAAGCTGTTCGTTAGTGTACTTTGAAGTACCAAATGAATCAACAAAGACAGATACAGGTTTAGCAACACCTATAGCGTAAGCAAGCTGAACCTCACACTTTTTTGCAATGCCTGCACCTACAATATTCTTGGCAACGTGTCTTGCTGCATAGGCTGCACTTCTGTCAACCTTTGTGGGGTCTTTACCGCTGAAGGCACCACCACCGTGTCTTGCAAAGCCACCATATGTATCAACAATAATTTTTCTGCCTGTAAGACCACTGTCACCAACAGGACCACCGATTACAAATCTGCCTGTAGGGTTGATAAAGAACTTTGTGTTTTCGTCCATCAATTCAGCAGGGATAATAGCATTGATAACATACTCCTTTATATCTTTACGAATCTGCTCAAGAGTTACATTATCATCGTGTTGAGTAGAAACAACAACAGTATCAATTCTTACGATTTCATCATCGTTATATTCAACAGTTACCTGTGTTTTGCCGTCTGGTCTAAGGTAACGTAATGTACCGTTTTTACGAACCTCTGTAAGTTGTTTAGCAAGCTTATGTGCATAAGAGATAGAGGCAGGCATAAGTTCTTTAGTTTCGTCACAAGCGTAACCAAACATCATACCTTGGTCACCAGCACCGATTTGATTGTAAATATCCTGTTCGCCATCTTTAAGTTCATAGCTTTCGTTAACACCCATTGCGATATCTTCAGACTGAGCGTCAAGAGATGTGATTATAGCACAGTTGTTACCGTCAAAACCGCAATCACTGTTATCGTAGCCTATTTCTTTAATTACATTTCTTGCTATATCTGCAATATCAACAGTTGCCTTTGTAGATATTTCACCCATAATGTGAACCATACCCGTTGTAACAGTTGTTTCGCAGGCAACGTGTGAATTTTCATCCTGTGCCAGCACAGCATCGAGTACAGCATCTGAAATTTGGTCGCAAACCTTGTCTGGATGTCCTTCTGTTACAGACTCAGAAGTAAAAAAATGTTTAACCATTTCAATCAATCCTTCCTGAAATTTAAAATTATGCTTAATGTTTTTGATTCATTTGGAATTTTGTTGCTAGTATTAAGCTGAGATGAATTATAATCTATCTGCTTCTTTAAAAAAATTTAAAGCGTAAAAAAGCCTTTCGGCACAACCGAAAGGCTTATAATCTTCTCATCTTTCGGCTTAACCGCAGGATTTGGCACCTTACGAATGCAGGTTGCCGGACTTCATAGGGCCTGTTCCCTCAGTCACTCTTGATAAGTTGGTAGCTTATTTAATTCATCAAGTATTATACACATTTTGTTGTATTTTGTCAATACCTGTTTGATAATAGTTCAGGGCAACCGCACGAAAATAAAATCAAAATTTGTTAAAAATGACTTTAAGAAGGAAATCATCATCAAAAGAACAACGAAATCTCTTAGCCTTCATACTCAATTTAGGAACTTCTAAAGCCTTATATAAATT
>JAXJYN010000009.1:0-9206 GCA_036306965.1 Acutalibacteraceae bacterium | reverse complement strand
TAGAAGTTCCTAAATTGAGTATGAAGGCTAAGAGATTTCGTTGTTCTTTTGATGATGATTTCCTTCTTAAAGTCATTTTTAACAAATTTTGATTTTATTTTCGTGCGGTTGCCCTGGATATTATTAAAATGTATATTGCATTTAGTTTTTGCATATGATATAATTGTTACGAAATATAAAGGTTGTGCCAATTTTGACACAAACAAACTCCCAAAGAAGTGCTAGTTCTTTGGGAGTTTTTGTCATTCTAAGCTGACCAAACTTAGGCTAGTTACCTAATATTTTCTGTCTAGCCATTTGCAGATATAATACGCTATTATTCCTGCCACAACAGAAAGTATAAAGGTTGAAAAATCCAATTTTGACACCTCCCCTCTGTCACCAGATTGGAGATAGGTAACGAAGGTATTATATCATAATATAAATAAAAATCAAATTTTTAAAGCAGAGCGATAAAAAGCTCTGCTTTTTTATTTATCAGAAAGAGGTGACGATTACTGTGAGCATAAAAATTACAAAGCACATAGAAACAGCACATACAGACTATTTTTAATTTTTCTTTTTCTGCTGGTCTTTAATAAAATAATGGGCGAAAGCCTTTGACATAGATATTTTATTAAGAAAAGGGGTGTTTCTGAATGAAACACAAAATTTTAAGCAAGGTACTTGCTGTTGGTTTGTCAGCTCTGACAATGCTAAGTACAGTAACAACCGCATTAGGTGCTAATATTGATACAGTGAAATCAGGATTATCTTCAGATTTCACATTTGTGTATAACGGGGCAGCAACCTACAGCGGTGCTACTCTTGGTAACTTCACTGTTAAAGGTGTAAGCGATGATAAAGACACTAATGCAACCAGACAAGCTTTTTGTATTGAGAATAGCAAGAGTGATCCTTCAAGGTCTACCCTTAACAAATTCGAGCAAAGCAATGACGAAAAGCTTGCAAAAGCACTTTACTACGGTTGGGTTGCTGATGAAAGCAATTCTGTTGTTGAAAGTGTGTATGGCAGTTCAGCAAGCAACAAAACCGCTCGTATGGTTGTAACAAGTGCAACTCTATCACAGCTATATAGTGGTCAAAGTTACGGAAACAGCGGAAGTGCTGCTTCTCAAAAAAGTAAATTGGTATCAATTGCTAATGATAGCAGTAAAACAATTCCTAACAACAAAATATCTGTAACTGACAGTAACTTATCTGTATCAATAAAAAACAATAAGCAAGTTACTCAAACAACTCAGCTTAAAGGATACAGCGGTAATTCTATTACAATCAAAGTTCCTGCAAATGTAACACTCGTAAACGAAACACAAAACAAAAAAGTTACAAATGGAACTGCAACTATTAAAGTAAATGATAAGTTTCATTTGGAAGCAGCACTTGATTATTCAGGAACATTTGATAGCGGAAGTCTTACAGGAAGCTTGTATGATTTCAAGGTTTATATCGCAAAATCAAAAAGTTCTTCTACTCAAGATATTGCAACTTATTGCTGGGTTGAGAATAAGACTTCAACTGTACAGATTAAAGCAACATTTAAATCTCAGTTGGGAAGTCTTGAAATTATAAAGGATTCATCAAATCACAGCCTTACAGACAACAATACAGATTGCTATAGCTTGAAGGGTGCAGTGTTTACTGTTACTAACACAAGCACAAATAAACAATACACTGTAACAACAAACACTAAAGTTGATGATGGTTCAGCCACAGTTAAATACAAGGGTGTTCTTAATAATATTCCTGTTGGTGAATACACTATCAAAGAAACACAAGCACCAAAAGGCTATGCCCTATCAACAGAAACAAAAACAGTTTCTGTAACAGGTGCTTCAACAGCAACCTCGATTACAATAAAGAACGCTCCACAGAATGACCCTGTTGATATTCTTATAACCAAAACAGATACAGAAGGAAATGGACTTGTAAACGCAGAGTTTACAATTAAATTTTACAAAGGCTATTTCACAGAAGATGAAATTAAATCTGGAGAAGCCGATAGCCAATTTAAACGCTATTGGACTGTGAAAACTGATAATTATGGATATGCTGCTTTAGACCCTGAGTATTTAGTAAATAGCAATAATGATTTTTACTATGAGGGCGGAATAGTAACGCTACCTCTAGGCACAATCACAATTCAGGAAACAAAGGCTCCTGATGGTTATGTAATTGACGATACCCTATATGTTAGACAAATAACAACTACAGGTACAGCAGAAAGTGTTAATACTTACAATGCTCCTGTTATTCCCAATGACCACGAAGAAGGCGAACTAAAAATTGTTAAAACCTCTGAGGGTGATATTGCAGGAATAAAATTTAACTTGTATAAAGGCAATAGCGTAAATGCTGATAACCTTATCGGCACATACACAACAGACAGTAATGGCTTAATAACTAAAACTGTAGATACAGGTACATACACTGTCGAGGAAATAGTAGACAGCCAGTATCAGCCACAAGAACCTCAAACCATTACAGTTACAAAGAATAACACAAGCAGTAATCCTGCTACAGTTAAATTTCATAACCAATTTAAAACAGGAAAATTAAAAATAGTAAAGACTTCTGAAGCAATCCAAAATGCTGATGGTACAACTACACCGGGTAAAATTGAAGGAATTACATTTGAAATTTATACAAGTAGTAATGACCTTATTGGCACATATACAACAGACGCAAACGGTTTAATTCTTGAAGATACATTGGGTGAATTTAAACCGGGTACATATCGTATTCACGAAGTACCTGTTGACGGCTACCGCCAGCTTCAGGATAAAACAATAGAAATAGTTGCAAATAAGACAACTACTGTAAAATTCAATAATAGTCCTCAAGGTGGTACATTAAAAATACTGAAAAATGTAGATTATTCAGTATACAGTAAAACTGCTGAACCATTTATATTCAAGGTTGAAGGGCTTTCAAATGATTTTTATGATGAAGTATTGATATATCCTAACAAAAGAAGTAAATCTGATGACGGTACACTGGTTGTAAGACCTGCTGTAATTGATTTACCGGAGTCAGGTGCTTACAAAGTAACAGAAGTTTTAACAGATGAGCAAAAGCTTTACTGGGAAGAACCTGAACAGGAAAGTCAAATCGTTGCAGTAAATAATAACGAGGTAAAAGAAGTAACCTTTAATAACCACGAAAAGCTAGGTAGTTTGTTAATACAGAAAACCGCTGATGATGGTTTTGTTGAAGGTGTAACATTTGAACTAACAGGTTATTCATATGCAGGAGTAAGCGTTCATCATATTGTAAGCACTGATGAAAATGGTAAATTTGAATTTTCTGAACTTCCTGTAGGTGAATATATTTTAAGAGAAATTTCAAGTCCAAGTCCTTATATTTATGAAACATTGGGTGATATAACTGTAAAAGTCGAAGATGGCAAACTAACAACAGCAAATGTTCATAATGATAACATTGGACGTAAAATGCAGATTGTAAAAACATCTGACGATGGCAAAGTTGCAAACATTGAATTTAAAGTAACCTGTGCTGAACGCAATTTCTCAAAAATATATAAGACAGATGAATACGGTATTATCACTACTGAAGAACTTGATGCAGGCACATATACAGTAGAGGAAATTAATACTCCTAACAAATATGAATTGCAGTCAGCCAAAACAATAAATATCGAATATCCTAAAACAGAAAGCGAAGCAGAACAGGTATATAGTGTTAAATTCCATAATGTACTTAAAGACGGTACTGCTAAGATTGTAAAAACATCAGCAAGCGGTAAGGTTGAAGGCTTTGAATTTAATATTACCGGCACAGCTTACAACGGTGAAGAAATTAGTCTGACAGGCTTAAAAACCAATTCAAATGGTTTAATTACCGAGAAAATTCCACAAGGTACATATACAATCGAAGAAATTAATGTACCTGAGTTCTATGTAACACCTGACCCACAAATCGTTGAAATTAGAGCAGGCGAAACATCAACAGTTGAGTTTTACAACGATTACAGCCGTGGTGATGGCACTGTTATAAAAACAAGTGACGATGGAAAGGTTGAGGGTCTGAAATTCAGACTTTACGGTACAGCAGATTGCGGTGAAAATGTTGATGTAATATCAACAACTAACAGCGAAGGTATTGCAAAATTTGAGCGTATACTAATCGGTACATACACTCTTGAAGAAGTTGATACTCCGGAACAATACGAAGCATTTGAGCCTATACAGGTTGCAATATCTGAGGACTTTACAGCAGAGGTTACAGCACACAATTCATATAGAGAAGTTCCTGTAAAGATTGTAAAAACATCTGAAACAGGAGTTATCAGCAATATAAAATTTCAGGTTGTAAATAACGAAACAGGCTTTGATGAAACATATATTACTGATGAAAACGGTTTAATTAGCCTGAATCTGCTACCCGGAACATATCAGGTAACTGAACTTGAAGTTGCCGGATATTATATCCCACAGGAAACAAAAACATTGACAGTTGCTCCATATAACTCAGAGACTGATGTTGCAACAGTATCTTTTGAAAATATCCTCAAAAAAGGTACTGTAAGAGTACAGAAAACCGCTGATGATGGAATAATTGAGGGTGTTGAGTTCCGCATTTTCGGACAATCTGAAGCAGGAACAGAAGTTAATTTGACAGCAACTACTAACTCCGATGGTATTGCAGTATTTGATAACATTCCGATTGGTAATGAATATTGGTTAATGGAGCTAAATCAGCCAGACCGCTACATTGCAGTTATTGAGCAAAACTTTGATATTACTTGGAACGAAACAACTACAATGTTAGTTGAGAACAATCTGAAAAAAGGAAAAATCTCAACAACAGCAAAGGATAAAGACACAGACAGTAATTATGCTTACGCAAACACAACAACTACAATCGTTGACACAGTAAGCTACGAGGACTTGGGTACAAACACTGAGTATACAGTAAAAGGTATACTTATGGATAAATCTACCGGCGAACCTTTTGAGGTTAATGGTGAACAGGTAACAGCAAGCAAAACATTTACAACCTCTGAAACCGGAACAGGTACAGTTGATGTTGAATTTATATTTGACAGTTCTGCACTTATCGGAAAGTCTGTTGTAGTATTTGAACAGTTGTATTATAACAGTGTAGAACTTGCAAGCCATAAAGACATTGATGATGAAGGTCAAACTGTTACTTTCAAAGACCCTAAGATTGGTACAACAGCCAAAGACGTATTGACAGACGGTCACGATACTTATGTAAATACTGAAACAACTATAGTTGACACAGTCGAATATAATAACTTAATTGTTGGTAAGGAATACAAGCTCATATGATGGCAATACTATAATGCACCTCTAAGTGAGTTATTAGAAAAAACTAAAATATGCAGAGCTAAAAAAAGAGAAAGACGAAAAGCAGAATTATCTGAATCGAATGAAAACTGAATTAAAAACATTGTAAAAACGGTTATGTTCAACTTGGCATAACCGTTTTTGTTATTTAGAAAGGAAGTTTATTATGTATAGAAAAAATGACGATATATTAAAGAATGGCTATGGAATTATTTGCAAGGCAGTAATGACAGACGAAAGACTATCATTAACAGCAAAGGCTATCTATGCTTATTTATGCTCATACACAGGCTCTAAGGGCATTGTTTTTCCTAGCAGAGCTAGAATATTAAGCGAATTAAATATCTCTAAGAACGCTTATTACAAGCATTTTAACCAGCTTGTAGAGCTTGACTATATCACTATCAAGAAACGCAAAAACTTCCTTAATAGAAATCAGTATATTATTAATGATAACCCATCATCATTAGCAACAGGAAACGGAATAAAAGCACTGGGATATGGAATAATTCCAAAGTCAGTTATGACTAATTCAAACCTTACAGCAAAGGCTAAAGGTCTGATGGCATACTTTTATTCTCTTGCTGGTAACGGAACAGGAGCGTTCCCAACTAAAAAGATAATATTAAAGCAACTTGGTATAAGCAACACAGCTTACTATAACGCTCTTCATCAGCTTGTAGAGAATAACTATCTGACAATAATACAGAGAAAATCAGAGGGCAAGTTTGAGCAAAACGAGTATATTATCACCAATTTTACAAGCTCACAAAATAAAGACAACCAAAGTACAGAAACACAAAATCAGAACACAAACAAAGAGAAAGAAAAAACTCAGAACACACAAAATTGTGACAATAATAACAATATATCTCTAAATAACAGTGCTAACCAGCCTACACCGATTTCACAAAATCAAGACATAGAAGATGTTGAAAAATGCACACCGTGTACACAAAAATGCGACATTCAAAATTGCGACAATAATAACAATAACAAAGTATATAACAAAAATAATATATCTCTAAATAAGTATCATATATCATCTAGTTATAGTAATGTTAGTATTAGAAAAAGAAGTAAGTCAGATAAACTAGCAGTAAGAATTAAAGAGCTTTGTTACTACGATGATACGATAGACAGTATAACAGATAAATCATTTAAGGCTATTTATAATACAGCAGTAACAGCGTTAATTAGCCTTGCTACAAAACCTTTTACCTACAGAGAAGAAAAAATAAGCGAAAACAATATACATAACTTGATTAAACTATCAACTAGAGATGACACCTATGGACTATCACTGCGAGATTTGCTATACACAGTAATTGAGAAATTTATGACAGTTAAAGAAAAATACACCATACACAACATCACTGGATACCTAAAAAGTATGCTATACACAGAAATGCTGGTAGGTGAATTTTAATGATAAATATATTTGCGTTATTTTTGGAGAAAAAAATAATCTCCACACCGTGCAAATGTGGAGATTACGGACATTTCAAAGGAAAGTCCAGAACACATAAAATAACAAAAACAATATAACATAACTGAAATTATTTTACAATAGCTTCAAGCAATATTTTTCGTGTATTTATGCGAATTTTTTAAAATTCGTTATAAAAATATATTCACCTGTTCAAAAAAGTATAGGTTATCGAACACGCTAAAAATAACCAATTTTCCCATTCAAAAAAGTGGTGTAAGACACTTTACGAACATTCACAAAGTGCGACCACATTAACGAACAGAAAAAACGGAACCAGTTCCGTTTTTGCCCAAAATTAGAAAGAGGATTTTAAGAAATGAGTATTAGAGAAAGAAAAAGAATAAAAGAGTTGTATCGTTTGCTGAACCCTATAATTGCATACCCAAGTAAGGCATCGTCGGTAAAATATCAAGAGTATATTCCTGCTTTGCTTGATAAACTGCTTGATATACTGTCGATTTGTAGCAATAGTATTGAAAACTATTCAAACGCTGATATAAATACACTGTATTTAGAATTAATTCAAAATACAGTGCTATCAAACGATATAGAGTGCATCCATTTTGCAAATGCTTCACTCATCTTAGATGGAACAATATCTCAGGATATAGATGTGTCATACACCATTTTTGACAAGGTGTTTCAAAGAGCAGAGCAAAGCTATATGTTTATGGTGTCTAGTTTAGGTAGATTAATATTAGCTATTGGCTATGATAATCTAAATTACAGTAATATTTATAATGCTGTATTAGCTATTTATAATTGCTTGTGTTATCATATAGACAAATATCCTACAAAGCAATATGACTTTGAGCTTTTCTTTGTGGGGCATATATGCACTATTTTATATTTGATTATAAAGGAATTTAAGAAAAATGAAGTTATTCAAAAATAAGCGTCGAAAAATAAAATTTAATAATGAGAGTATCTCAAACGCTGATAAACTAAATGCTATTTTATCTAAAGTTAATATCCTTGCAGATAGTAATAACTGTGATGATTGGAAAGTTATATTTTTAATAATTAAAATTATGACAGATAAAATTAATTCAGAAAAGAGTATCGAAATATTGGGTGGAGAATTAAGAAGATTTTGTTTTTACCCAACTAATCAAGATAGCTATATAACAAGCATAAAAGATAAAGTTATCTATACTGATAAATTCAGCATAAATCTAGGCAAAGACCCCGTAATCTCATCTCATTGGAATAGCGAGAGTTTAATAGATTGCTTGAAAACAATCGGAACTAAAGAAAAGTATTGGAAATACCAAGCAGATAATCATAGATACACACTCTATCTACCAATGGGTATCACTGTAACAAATGGGGGCAACCATTCTATTTACAGTGGTGTTGTTATGGGGGTTGAGAAATTAGATTTTATCCCTGAAAGAGATAGCGTGTTTGATGTATCACATTATTATCAAAAAGTTTATTTCGATGGAGAGTATTACAGAAATAAAATAAATAATTCCATAATAGAGAAAGCTAATTTTGAGTGTGGTTGTATATTTGAAATAGGAAGAATACTTCACTCAAAAAATATTTCTTTTCTTGAATTAAAGAAAAGTGGCTTGTTTGAGTTTTTCTAACATAATAAAAAAACGGAACCAGTTCCGTTTTTACAAAGGAGAGATTTTATGGAAAACAGCAGAACATACTATTACGCAAGAGTTAGCACTAAAGAACAGAATCTCGACAGACAGATTACAGCCTTTAAGAAGCTGGGTGCTGATGAACGAGATATCATCACCGACAAAGAGAGTGGCAAGGACTTAGAACGCACAGGCTATACTGCCCTCAAGCATAATATGCTCCGTCCCGGTGATACGCTTGTTGTATCATCTCTAGATAGATTGAGCAGAAACAAACAGGATATTAAAGCAGAGATGGAATATTTCAGAGCAAACAAAATCAGAGTAAAAGTGTTAGATATTCCTACTACGATGATTGAACCACCAACCGGACAAGAATGGGTGTTTGAAATGGTGGAAAACATTCTGATTGAGGTTATAGGAAGTTTTGCAGAGAATGAACGCAAAGCAATCAAGAAAAGACAAGCCGAGGGTATTGCAGTTGCTAAAAGTAACGGTGTAGCTTTTGGCAGACCAGTTGTAGAAAAGCCTGATAACTGGGACGAGGTTTGTCAGCAATGGCAAAATAAAGAAATAACCGCAACCGAAGCAATGCGTTTGACCGGGGTTAAGAGGACTACTTTTTACAAATTGGTTAAAGAGTAACCGAAAGGTAAAGTACTATAAAATCAAAACCACCCGTTGAACGGGTGGTTTGCACAACCCCTATAAGGGGTTATTACTGGCGTACCCCCTGTGACAGGGGGTATCGAATGTTTGACAACGCATTACTATCACTAACGG
>JAXJYN010000008.1:0-11004 GCA_036306965.1 Acutalibacteraceae bacterium | reverse complement strand
TACTACTGGGCTTTTTAAATGGTTGCGGGAGCAGGACTTGAACCTACGACCTTCGGGTTATGAGCCCGACGAGCTACCATCTGCTCCATCCCGCGATATTTTTATTGCTATCTCAGACAGCTTCTATATTATATAACATAGCGATGTATTTGTCAACACTTTTTTGAATTTTTATTTTAGATTCTATAAAAAAGTTGAGGAATAAAATATTATTGGAAAAGATTTCATTAATTACTCCATCTTTATTTAACTTTTTGGGTAAGAAATGGTTATATAAATTTACAAATGATTTTCCTAAACAATTAACTTACTTTATAAATTGGTTGCATCACCCAAAAGCTATCGAAAAAGCTTTACCTAAGCTTTAACCCATTTCCCAAACATTTGCAATAGAACTAAAAAACAACTTAAATGCAGTGTTTAAGCCTTTTCTCTTTGGCGGAGGCAAAGGACTTGAACCCTCAGCACATGGTTTTAGTGTTAAACTATGTTGCCCTTTGTTTTCTGTTTATATCTACCAATATACCATATGCCCTATTTGTTGTGTATTACTAAAGAAAATCATAATTTGTTAGAATTAAAAAAATAATTTGATAGACGAATACGACTGATATTCAACCTAAAGGATTATGATTGCTACCGATTGGCGATGACCTGCACAGCTTGTATTTTTACTTTCACGCTGTATCTCTTGTTAGTATTATTTTCTTGGCATAGAAAAATCCCCTTAATGTAGCCTTGAATCTTTTTGTTATTTCAAGTGTCTACTTTAAGGAGATTATATCACTCAATTATCTGCTCTTTTTATTATTTTTTCGAAATAATATACCCGCCATAACAGAAAGAGAGATAAATGCTAAAGTAAGCCATAAATACAAACTTCTTGTGTCTCCTGTAAAAAGACTTGCAGATTGTTTTTTGCCTTCTTTGCCGGTATCAGTTGCAGGTGTATTTTCTGTTGAATTTTCGCAAACCTCAGTAGCACCTTCTACTGCACTCTCAGAAGAATTTGTAGATTCTTGAGCTGTACTTTCCGTTGGATTTTCAGTTGGCTCTGTAGGAACATCCGACTGAGAGTCAAAAACGGTTACATTTGCTGTTGCTACAACACCATTAGCTTCTGCCGTTATAGTACAGCTACCAGCCTTAATAGCAGTAACAACACCCAAATTATCTACAACTGCCACACCTTCATCGCTTGATGTGTAAGTGATATCAGTGTTAAGCTGAGATGACAGAGGAGAAATTTCCTTCTTCAATTTTGCACTTGTACCACAACAAATAGCCAAGTCTTCCAAGCTGATATTTTCCACCTCTTTTTCCTGAGCTAACATTGTAAGTCCTGGGAAAAACTCGCTGTAGATTTCAAGAGTATCTTCTGAACTGAATATAGTTTTATCAAGCTGAGAATCATCGGTAATTACTCCTTCAAGGTAAGCAGTAACTCCTCCTGCATTTTTGTTAAATACAGAGATTGGAATTTCATTTGTAGTAAATGAAACCAGCTTTTCTTCTCCCACCTTAATGTTCAAAAGCTCAATAGCACCATACATTGTGTAAAGGTCAAGGTCTTTTCCTTTATTTTCTTCACTCATAGAAGCTGTAAGATTTTTTATATCTGTTTCCATTACACGCAGATATTTGCCCTGTGTATAATCAACATTACCGTTATTTTTAACCTTTGCAAATACACGGTATTTTACAGCATCACTGTTTGTTCCTGCATTTTTCACAGGCATAAAGTACACATTCTCAACAGCAAGAGAATCACCGGTTTTCAGTGAATAAGTATCTGTAGTAAGTTTTGTTTCTCCATTTTCCACTAATTTTACATACATATGAACATCTTCTGCCTTAATATTTTCAGGCATAATATATTCAAATTTAACCGTTTTGCTTTCAGCCGTCAGCCAATGACCGTATGTATTTTCAGCATACTTTTCACCGTTAACATAAAGTTCGGCTGTAACATTTTCGCCGTTAAGAACACCTGTGTTCTTTATAATTGATTCAACGCTGATGGCTTCTCCAGAAGTTGGATAGCTATTGGAGAACATTAAGTCATCCACTGCATCAGTCAAAACATATTCAGAAGAAGTTTCATATTTAGCCATAATAACTCTGTTGTTAACAATTTGCATCTCATCGTTGCCGTAATCCATATCAAAAGCATTAAACACAGTAAGCAAATTGCCGTCTTCCATTACCACAGCATCAAAGTTCTTTTTATACATACCTTCTTCGGTATTACTAACACCATCTTTTGTAAGGTATGTTTTTCCACCCCAATATCCCTTTAACAGGTAAACCGGTTCATCATATTTTTCAATGACTACATTTCCATTACCATCATACATTGGGTTGCCCTGGTCATCTCTAATAGGTGTACCTTCAACCTTGTCCATACCGTCAATACAGAAGGAACGAGCCCATATTTGCTGTTGGTTACCTTCGGTGGTAGTCCACAAGGCATAAATAAATTCATCATTACTTACAATCATAAAGTCATCGTTTACGGTGTAATCTTCATCATCTGTAATAAACTGAGGTTCAAGATAATCCTCGTGAAGCATTATTTTGCCATTTTCATCTGTATAAATACCCTGTGTAATCAAAGTATTAATATTCTGATAAGCATACAGACCATTACACTTGTAGAACAACAACAGGTTATCGACGCTACCCGAATTAATTCGTGCAAATTCAGGATTAGCACTTACAAATCCGTCACCGGTAATTCTTATTTGCTGACTTTCACTTAGTTTATCATCTTCCAATGAGAACTGCTGAATATACAAAGAATTTTGTGTATTGAAAGCCTCGGCATCAAAAGTATCATCATAATCAAATTGAGAAATATCTTCAAGAGTAAAGCCTTTTTTAGCACTACCAATAAACGCCAAAACAATTTTATCGTTTACACTTTCAACAGCATAGTAATTCAAGGCATTTTCACTTATTGCAATGGTGCTTTCGTCAGACCATTGTCTTAAAGTTTTTTTAGAATCTATATATCTTGTTGCAAGTGTTGTAGGAAGCTCCTGAAAATCTGCGATTGTTGTATCCAAAGTTACATTCTCAAGGTTAAGAATTTCATAGAACATTTGGGTAAGACCTGTTTCGCTGTTATATGCAGTCTTTGGATTTATATAAATCTCATTTGGATTATCTGATGTTACCATACTGTAATCGTGGAAATATCCATCTGCTTTGTTATAATAAATAGACGCAATACCCATAGCTTTCAAAATCTCTAAATTGTCGGTATCATTAGTGATTTTTTTAGAAAGCTTAGTCCAGGTAATTAAAATATCCTCTCCACAATCAATCATCTGAACATCACTATCAAGACTATCCAACTGCTGTGATACCAATGAACTGTCTCGGTTTTTCATCTGCAAGTCATTTATTAATTTATCCAGCACATAACCATATTCTGTTACTCCGCCCGATTCTTCATCATAAATAATATAAAACAGTTTGTGTTTAGTTTCTCCATCAATTTCTTCGGAAATTATGGTGGTTATCATATATTTTCCATCATTTATAGGTATTACAGAAGGCGAAACCAAAGTATCGGAATCTCCAATAACAAATTCGTTTTCCACTAAGGAAGCCAATACAGTTGAATTACTTGTTTCGGTTGCTGTTTCCAACACCATATCACGCAGGGTTACTTTATTTAGTAAGTCCTCGTTAAATGCAGATGAAACATTTCTCAAAGAATAAGTGTTATCCTCTAATGTATTAAATAGTTCAACTTTTAAGAAGGATTCTTTCCAGGTATATTTAAATACCAGCAGTTCCAGCGTTACACCACCTGACATTCCCAGGTTGCCCACACCTCTCATAAAGTCATTAAACTGTATGTCAACATCAGCACTAATACTACCCGAGGCAGACACCAAGCCATCAAATCCAATACCTAAACCAAAGGTTATCGAACCCTTGACTTCATATACACCTTGAATTGTGGAAAGGTCTGCATCATCCAGCTGTGTAAGAGTTAACGCAACTGTTGAGCCTGTTTCTTCATCAGTTTTCGGGAAAATTCCTATAAAAGCATTTACATTAAGAGCAAATGTAATGTATGTAAAGCAAGGAATATAGAAGAAAGTAAACGGTACACTCACCGAAAAAGAACCGCCGAATCCTACAACCACAAGGTTAGATACAAACATCCATTCGCCTGAGTCTTCGTCCACATAATAACAGCCTTGGTAGCAAAGAGCTACAGAAATATTTACCTTTATGGCTGTTTTTAATTTTAGACTATCTGCAATACCTTTTCCTGACGCAAACTTTGGAAGCGAACCGGTAGAGTTGTAACACTCACTGACATTATCCATTATACTACTGAATTTATTAAGTTTGTCCATAAAAGACGTTGTAGCAAATTCCGGATCCTCTTCTGCATAATTTTTTAATGCTGACCAACTAAGTCCTATAGTAACGGTCTTTAGTTCTCTGCCCTGAGAATCTGTTCCACTACTACCAACATTAAAAACAGGACTCAAACCAAAAATAGAGAAGGTAGGATTAATAGGACCTATGCAAGGAGCTGGCAGAGCCATAGTAGAAGGTACACCTATATCAGGAGCATAAGTAACTGATTCTTCTACCGCCAAAGCAATAAAACTATAACCTGTATTAAATTTACCATAAGTTGTATATACATTTTTTCCTGTGGAATCAGTAGTTTTATTAAATAACTCCACATACATCTTCATTCCCGGTTTGGCTACTTCTGATAAAATGGTCGCCATATGACATTTGCCTGAATTTTCTTCAACATCAATATCATCAGTATAATTTGCTCCATCTTCAGACTCAACTGTCCATCTAACCATATTTATAGGTTTATTTTCATCTTGCTGTGCTAAATCAAGATACAAATCAAACTGTATTGCTTTAGCTGTTGCCAAAGTAATTGCATCACCATAAGAATTATTTTCACTGTCATAAGCAATGATAGATTTGGGTGCCGGGCCGTAAGTTACATAATCCAGTTTGATATCAAATGTCAAAGAATCTGTAGTGTCAGCAGTTATAAAATCTGCAACATTAATATCTGATATATAATACTGGTTGTTGCACATTACCAAGGTTCTAATTGTTTCATCTCCTGATAAAGACACAGATGCTTTTTGACTATTTTCCATAGTAGGTGCAGTTTCAAGGTAAAACTCACCGTTACTATCTGTAATACCCATATAATCATCAATAGTAACAGAAGCATTTGGAACTATTTCATATATATCTGTTTCAAGATTGGGTGGATTAAGTATTGAACCCTCTTGAACAGACACAATGCCGTTGATAAAATAATTCTTTTGCTTTGAACTGTCAATTTTTTCAAAGGTAAGAGTAATATTGTTATCGTCTTCCTCAAGGGCATATTGTACAAGGTAGAAAAATGAATTTCCATAATAAACCTTTTGTTTACCTGTAGAGGAATCATTACAAGTCCATTTTGCACGATAACCGTCTTCAGGGTCAGCATACACCGAAAGCATACTACCGTATGAAAGTTTATTAAAATCTGTAACCGTACCATCGGTAGCTTTATAGCCCGATATACTCCAAGTTTTGTCAGCATTCTTGGTAATATAGTTATCTGTAGCTCCCACAACACTACCATATTCCGGGTTAGTTATATTTACCATAACACCCGGGTCACGGATTGTAACATAAGGGCATATATCGGAATACAAATCAGAAACCGTGTACAAAACAGTATCACTTGCAGAGTTATCCGTGTCAAAAGCATCGCTCTGTGCGTCTGACTGGGTTGAACCGCAACGATAATCAATACTTATGCAACCATCATCAATAGTACCATTTGAAGTGAAGGTGAATTTAAGTTCATCACCAACCATATAGGAGTTATCGCTTCTATCAGATTTAGTCCAAGAAATTGTACCTATATTTACATTATCATTATAAACAGTTGCACTGTAGCCATCAGAATTTTTTACAACCTTCTGACCGTTACTGTTATATTCTTTTATATTAACAGTAGCTGTATCAATTGAGTACACAGGCTTAATAATAATTTTGTTATTATCAAAATAACTGCTGTATTTTTCAATAATAGAAGGTGTAAGTGTAAAATAACCTCCGTTAAGTGAAATAACTTCCGATTGCTGAGAAGTATTACCAGAATCACAAAAAACGATTCCTTTAAGCTTTGCGTGAGTGCCAAGCTTACTGTTAATTGTTCCATTAATAGTAACAGTTTCATTTCTGTAAATAATGGTGCTATCTGTTAATTTACCATTTTCCGGGTTTGAAATTTGCATACCGGAAGCAGGTTTAATTTCATCCATTACACCGTTTTTGTAAACCTGTTCGCTATCTGGTTCTTTAATTGTAATATTATATTCTGTAAGATGAAGCAAAACATTATCGGTAGTTGTCCCGTCTGAGAAAATTTTGAAGGAACATTCTCCCGAAAAAGCACCTTTGTGCATCATAATATATAAATAATGCTCACCATTAACCTTTGATTGAGTAAGGGTAGGTGTGGTTCTTATAATATGACCGTCAGAAACATTAGTCATATCCCAGCTGTCACCTACACCGTCATCAGCAAGGTTATCAAGCCAATCATAATCCCCCGTAGTGCTGGAAAATTTATCGCTGTCAGAAATATAAATAGCATTGTGGTCCCAACTGCAAGAACCAGTGTAGTTATCAATAACCATTGAAACTTTTTCCACACCCGAAAAGTTGATTTTATCTTTAGTCCTAATAGAAATTGCGTTATTTTTTGACGCAACACCATTGGAATAATACAGCGTACCGGAATTTGAGGTAGTAGTAAAACTTGATTTCTGCGTTCCTGTACCTCTATTGGTTTTTGTACTTTCTTGAAAGTTAGAAATAGGAACATATTCATATTTTCTTTCATCGGATTTTGAAGGACTATACGCTCCTGTAGCAACCACATCACTTTTTTCTGTAACCTTGATTTCATCACTGAAGGTTACTGTAGCTGTAGTATTAATAGCAGTTGCATTCTTGGTATTTTCAAGAATCATTGTAAACTCTTCGCCGTCTTCTGCTCCGTCCAAAATAGTTACAGGAATTTTTTGTTCAGACATACCGGGAATAAAATCCAACTGCATCTGCACTGCCTCATAATCCTCACCTGCAACAGCTGAACCGGAATTTGTAACAACACGGTATGAACCATATGTACCCATATTACCGCCACGAGATACTACAACATAAGCCTGTTCACTGTCTGGATTAACTATTGTATCTGTGATTTTCAATTCAGTTACAGGCTTCTCTCTTTCTTCTTTAATTGTAAAGCTTGCAGAATTCTGAGTACCTATCTCACAACCTTGTGCAGATTTTAAATTAACAATAAATTCAAGGTCATCGGTAATTGTATCATCTTTTAAGGTTTTTACATAAATTTTCTTTTTGTTTTCTCCCTCAGCAAAGGTGAGTGTAAAAGAAGATGAAGGAGTAATCAAATTTTGAACTTCCTGACTAAGCTCCGACAAAGCACTGCTTGCTGAAGTATCATCCTCATCTTGTGTTTCTGTACTGCTGTTGGTAATTACAGGAATAAAGCTAAAATCTTCCAAAGCATAAAGCAACCCTGCTTCACCTTTCACTGGCGATTCACCGTATTCATTGCTAAGGTAAATTTCATAATCAATCCCATAACCTGCTGTGTAATCTACAGTTTCCACTGTTACAGAGGCTTCACCCTTGGTTCCACCCATTCTATACACTTCAATGGCATAGTAATCATCCATTTTCAGTTCAGCGTTTACAACAGGAAAAACAACTAATCCATTAGGATATTCATCTTTATAGTCATCATTATCTGCAAAAATCTCCTGACTAACCTTTTCCTCGTTATAAAGAGCTGTATAGGATTTCTTCTGTGTTTCGGCAGAAACCGGCACTGCTCCTATAAACAAAGTAACACAAAGTACAATCGAAATAAGCACTTTCAGGTAGAACTTTATATTTTTTAACTTCATTTTGATTCCTCCTATTACGCCATTGTATCACAATAGTAAATTTTCCTTATTATACAATAACTTTATTGAAATATCTATAAAAAATGTTAAATTTTCCTATTGTTAACAGCCTTTTTTTATTTTGCAAAAACTATAATTAACATATTGTAATGTTAATTATAGTTTTTCGTGTATTTGTGTAATAATCCTGATGTATATTATCACCTGTCAATAAGACAGAAATTTTGAAACGAGATTTATATTATGAAATAACAGAAAAACAGCTTGCGTCTATATGCCTTTTTGTTAATTTAATATTCAGTTAATATTAATCTTGTTTCTCGGTAAGGTTTCTCTTCTATAATTATCCCAGCAAAAGGAAAGGGAGAAAAAATTATGAAGAAAACAAAAAAGGTGATTGCTGTTTGTATGCTAATTGCAGTAATGCTTCAATGCTTCTGCATTACATCATTCGCAACTGAACAAAACACTAAGGTCAATGAAACACCTTCAAGCTTACCGTACAGTAATATTCAATCTACTATTGAAAATTATGTATCAGAAAATCTTAATACAACCGCAGGAATGAGCGTTGCACTTTATGATGAAAACGGTATAATTTATAAAAATAATTTTGGATATACAGATAAGGAAAACTCTAAGCTTGTAGATGAAGACACTGTATACGACTGGGGTTCTGTCAGCAAGCTGTTAATTTGGATAAGTGCAATGCAACTTGCAGAACAAGGTGCATTAGATTTAAACGAAGATATACAAACATATTTGCCTGAAGGCTTTCTTAAAAATCTTACTTACGATAAGAAAATTACAATGATTGATTTGATGAATCATCAGGCAGGCTTTCAAGAGATGTATTTTATTCAGACGGTGAACGAAGACGAAATAGTCAGTTTAGAGCAAGCGTTAAGTCAAAATCAACCAAAACAGGTGTATGAACCTGGAACAGTAACAGCTTATTCCAACTGGGGAGCTTCATTAGCGGCTTACATTGTGCAAAATATCAGCGGAATGGATTATGCACAATATGTTCGTGAAAATATCTTTGAACCTCTTGATATAAAGCACACATCAATAAATGCAAATCTCCGTGATAATATGTGGGTAAAAGAGCAAAGAGAAAAATTAATATGTTATGATATAAACGGAGATAAAATTCCAAACAACGGAAACAGTTACTGTCTATTATATCCTGCCGGCAGTGCAACAGGAACGATTAATGATTTTCTTGTTTTTGCAATGGCAATCACACCGAATAGCAACAAGAAATGTCCGTTGTTTAAAAATCAACAAACTATTAAAGAAATGTACACAGCAACCAGCTATTACGGTAACAGTGGTGTCGCAAACAATTATCACGGCTTTTTTGCTAACCAGTTTGGTGTAGAAGTTTTGGGACACGGTGGCAATACTTTTGGCTGTTCCAGTATGCTTGAGTTTGACCCAACAACAGGCTTAGGTATGATTGTTATGACCAATCAGGCACACGAACAGATTTACAACTACAATATGTACGAATTGATTTTTGGAAAATTTACTGATTCGGAGCTTGCAAATATAGAACGTGAGGTGCCACAAGGTATGGTTTCTGTCGCACGCTCAGTTAAGGAAGGCCCGTTCTCTATTGTAGGTGGAATAAGTGTGTTGAGTTATTCGGAGGAAGACCTTAATTCCTGGTGGTATCAGGACGGAAACCGCATATACGGTGGTTACAGTGATTATTTTATTGACACAAAAACAGCAACATTCAGCACCATATTTGCTTTGTTATTTATATTGTCAGGTGTATACGGAATCATCACATTAGTTGGTGGTGGATTGATTTGTTCACCTATACAAAAGAGAATTTGCAGAAAAAAAGGTATAGAAAAAACTCATTCTTTCAGAAAATGGAATTATGCTATGTCAGCAATGATGGCTGTTATTTTTATTGATTTCGCTTTTATGTTTGTCAGAATGAATATGGGAACTGAATCGGGAAATATCGGTTCTGCCATAAGTTATATGGTGCAAAGTGGAATAATTGCATTTATGGCGGTTGCGATGGTTGTATGCCTGATATCCGGCTTGATTTATTGGTTTAGAAAAGGTATTATGGATACAAAGTCAGAAAAGATAAAATATTGTGTAACAATTTTTATGTCACTGTGTATGCTTGCAGTTGTATTAATGTTTGATATGTATCAGTTCTGGGCGTTATAAAAATAAAATGGGGTGTATTTATGGCAAATATATTGATTGCAGATGATGAAAAAGAGATTGTCCGTCTTTTAAGAGTTTATATTGAAGCGAATGATAATAAGGTTTTCGAGGCAAACGACGGAGAAACTGCTCTGGAAATATTGAAGAAGGAAGCAATAGACCTCGCAATAGTGGATATTATGATGCCGGGTAGAAACGGCTACGAGGTAATCAAGCATATCCGAAAAGGCAATTACATACCGATTCTTGTAATATCTGCAAAGGTGGAATTATCCGACCGTGTATTTGGCATAGATTTAGGAGCTGACGACTATATTACAAAACCGTTTGAACCACTTGAGGTTGCAGCAAAGGTAAGAGCACATTTACGCAGAACAGGAATACAGAGTAATTTTGAACAAGAGAAAAGCCAGATTAAAGCAGGTTCTCTTGTTCTGGATTGTGACAAATGTATTGTTATAAACAACGGAGTAGAATATGAGCTTACCAAGGCTGAATATAAGGTGCTGGAGTTGTTTATGAAACACCCAAGGAGAGTGTTTACAAAAGAGCAGATTTATGAATATGCTTGGGAAAATGAATATGCTGTAGATGATAACACAATACGAGTAATCATCAGCCGACTGCGTGATAAAATAGGAAATGATACCATAAAAACTATTCGTGGTTTGGGGTATAGATTGGAGATTTATGGATAAACTTAAAAGAAAAATAATAAAGTATTTTGTACTCTGCGTTTTCAGTGCGTCTGTAACGGAAACGTTACTTGACAGCCTTTTTATGGATTGTATGTTTCCGT
>JAXJYN010000007.1:0-11318 GCA_036306965.1 Acutalibacteraceae bacterium | reverse complement strand
TTTCGCTGTTCCTACTCACCTTCACGTGTTCTGTAGTGTGTTTGCTTTTCAAGTATATTTTAACAAATTACATTTCTTTGCTACAACCCACTTTCATTTTATTTTTGTGCCTTGTAGCGAAGCGGAAAGGAATGGTCATAAGAATGAGTAAAATCGGTTTTATAGGTGCAGGTAATATGGCAACTGCTATAGTAAATGGTATGATAAGCAATAATGTTGCACAGCCTGCTGATATTTATGTGTTTGACCTTGACAGTGAAAAGCTAAAAGTAATGAGCAACAAGGGTGTTAATGCTTGTTCAACTGCTAACGAGGTGGTAGAAAACAGCCATTTTGTTGTGCTTGCGGTAAAGCCACAGAATTATGCAGAAGTGCTTGAGGGTATAAAATCATCTGTAACGGATAATACAGTTATGGTTTCTATTGCTGCAGGTATTTCTATTGGCTATGTTGTTTCAACGCTGGGCAAAAATTGTCCTTGTGTTCGAGTTATGCCAAATACACCACTTTTGTTGGGCTGTGGTGCAACTGCTATTTGTCCATCAGAAAATATTTCTAACGAGGATTTTGAAATTGTAAAGAGTATGTTTTCAACTGCGGGTGTATGTCAGGTTTTGCCTGAAAGTCAGATGAATACAATTATTGCAGTAAACGGAAGTAGCCCTGCATATGTTTATCTTTTTGCAAAGGCTATGCGTGATTATGCACAGGAGCAAGGTATTGATACAAATGTGGCTATGGAACTTATCTGTGCTACATTAAAAGGCAGTGCTGAAATGCTTATGAAGTCAGGGGATACTGCCGATGAACTTATCAAAAAAGTTTCATCTCCAGGTGGTACAACAATAGCGGCTCTTAACGTGCTTGATAACGGCAGTTTCTATCAAAATATAAAAGACGCTATGGATGCTTGTACAAAGCGTGCCGAGGAACTTGGAAAATAATCATATCTCACTTTTAAAATTCATATAATTTTCTAAAAGAAATTTTTACAGGAGAATTATATGAAAGGCATTTTATTTTCAGTAGGAAAAAGCAGAATAAGCTTTAAAAAGAAAAATGTTGTTTATTTTATGCACCGTTACGGTGTAATCACAATGCTTAGTGTGTCACTTCTGGCAGGGCTTGTTTTTGGTGCTGTTTGTGCAGGAAATGCAGACAAGTCACTTATGGAAAGTCTTGATTTTATATTTATTTCAGATTTTCAGTCACGTTGTGACCAAAGTGTATTAAATTCGTTTATAGCCTCATTAACATCGAATTTTATATTTTTTATCGCAAATTTGCTGTTAGGACTTTCGGTGTGGGGAAGTGTGGGTGTTCCTTTCGTAATAGCTTTCAAAGGTTTTGGTATAGGTATAACAGGCGGATATTTATATAAATGTTATGCTCTTTCGGGAGTAGGATTTTTTCTACTTGTTATGCTTTGCGGTTCTGTAGTGACTACTTTTGCTTTGATTTCTCAAGGCAAAATAGCAATAGGTTTTTCTAACAATCTTTTTGCAAAAGTGCGTGGTTCTGTTACAAATTCGGACGAAACTTTCTACAGATATATTGTAAACAACAGTTTTATGATTATTGCTTTGTCAATCAGTTCTATGATAGATGCTATTCTGAATTCTTTATTTGCGGGTGTTTTTGCTTTTTCGTAATAATTACAATAAATAAGGATAATAAAAAATGACAGATACAAACCAAAGACCCGGCTTTTTTAAGCTGTATTTCAAAAATTTCAAGCCTATGCTTGTTGGTAATCTACTTTTTGCTGTACCTGCTATTTTAGCTGTAGCTTTGATTTATTGCATAGCCAAATTGATAAATCAAACAACTAATCTGTGGCTTATGGCATTGGTAATTCCTCTTGTTTATCCGTTTTACTCTGGTGTAACACAAATAACAAAGGATATTGTGCGTAATTCAAAGGAGAAAATTAAGCCTGTAGAGTTGTATAAAAAAGGTGTAAAAAACAACTTTTGGTACTTTGCACTTTATGGAATTATTTTATATGTATCACTTATAATCTCCTATTACAGTATAGTAATATATTTTAAACTTGCTACATCAAGCTGGATATTCTATATACCTTTGTTTGTAACGATATTGATTGCGTTATTCATATTGTTTATGTCGTTCTCAATACCAATTTTAACAGTTACACTTGAGTTGAAATTGAAACATTATTTTAAAAATTCAGTACTTATGGCTTTTGGTGAGTTGCCAATGAATTTTTATGTTGCTGTAACCAGTATGGTGCTTATTTCGGGTTGTTTATCAGTTCCATTGTATACAGGTGATGTAAGAATAGGTATTATAGTGCTTTTAATCGCTTTGGTGCTTATTTTACCAACAGGTATTTCATACTGTTCGGTTTATAGACTTTATCCTAAAATGGAAAGACTATTTGAAATAGAGCCTAAGGATGAAGAAAAATCATTTCCTACAATGCCTGTGGCTGTTCCTACTGATGATGAAGGTAATCCAATTCATAAAATATCAGATGATGATGAAGAATATATTTTTGTAAACGGTAAAATGATAAAAAAATCACAAGCACCATCAGCTGAGTATATAGACGAAAGCGACTAATCTAAATAATAACTATTGTGCGGACAGTAAATTACTGTCCGCATTTTTAGGTTTCTACAATAAAAATAAAGACAGATTGCTGTATTGAGTTACAGCAATCTGTCTTTTATATAATATAGAAATAATTTTTATAAATTAAACACCCTGAGCAATCATAGCATCTGCAACTTTTTCAAAGCCTGCAATGTTAGCACCTACAACGTAGTTACCCTCAAAGCCATACTTCTTAGCAGCATTAGAGATGTTATTGAAGATATTAACCATAATACCCTGAAGCTTCTGGTCAACTTCCTCAAATGTCCATGATAGACGCATTGAGTTCTGGCTCATTTCAAGAGCAGATGTAGCAACGCCACCTGCATTAGCAGCCTTACCAGGTGCAAACAATACACCACTCTGCTGTAGTAGGTGAGTAGCCTCAAGAGTTGTAGGCATATTAGCACCTTCAGCAACAGCTATAACACCATTAGCAATCAATCTCTTGGCATCGTCCTCAAGAAGCTCGTTCTGTGTAGCACAAGGAAGAGCAACATCACACTTAACTGACCAGTCGAATTTACCTTCGTGGTACTCAGCATTAGGACGGTAATTCTTATACTCTGTAAGTCTCTGTCTCTTAACCTCTTTAATTTCTTTAATAGCATCAAGGTCAATACCCTCAGCGTCATAAATCCAGCCTGTTGAATCAGACATTGTAACAACCTTTGCACCAAGCTGTGTAGCCTTCTGTGTAGCGTAAATAGCAACATTACCTGCACCTGATACACAAACTGTCATACCCTTAATGTCGTGACCGTTCTGCTTTAGCATTTCTTCTGTTAAGTATAGCAAGCCGTAACCTGTAGCCTCTGTTCTTGCAAGAGAACCACCATATGAAAGACCCTTACCTGTAAGAACACCTTCGTATACATTCTTTAGTCTCTTGTATTGACCAAACATATAGCCGATTTCACGAGCACCTGTACCGATGTCACCTGCAGGAACGTCTGTATCTGCACCAATGTGTCTGCTTAGCTCTGTCATAAAGCTCTGGCAGAAAGCCATAATCTCTCTGTCGCTCTTACCCTTAGGGTCAAAGTCAGAGCCACCCTTACCTCCACCGATAGGTAGACCTGTTAAAGAGTTCTTGAAAATCTGCTCAAAGCCCAAGAACTTAATTACACCCAAGTTTACAGAAGGATGAAGTCTTAGACCACCCTTGTAAGGTCCGATTGCACTGTTGAACTGTACACGGAAACCACGGTTAACCTGAACCTTACCATTATCGTCAACCCAAGGTACTCTGAACATTACAACTCTTTCAGGCTCAGTAATTCTTTCAAGAATACTGTTTTCCTGATACTTAGGGTTCTGCTCAAATACAGGCTCAAGTGATGTAAGAACCTCTGTAGCTGCCTGGATAAATTCAGGCTCATTTGAATTTTTTGCTTTTAGTATTTCCAACTGCTCGCTAACGTATGACATCGAAATACTACCTCCTTAAAATATATAGAATTAAAAAATAAAATACATCTACAACAGGCTTACTGTTGCAGATGTACTACACTCTGAATTAACAGCCCCGTTGCTGACTTCTAGATTATAGCACATAATTTTCCAATGTGCAATATAAAAACTCTATTTTTTGCAACAAAGTTTTGAATAAATTGCAAATTTTTGTAAAAATACATATACAAGTCCGGAAACAGGCTCTATTTTGTTCAATTTCAGCACATAATTGTTGCAAAGCAAGAAAAAGGGAGCAATTTTATGCTCCCAAAATTTCATAATGATTTTTATTTTATAACTCGCAACCACAACCATGCTCGTGGTCACATTCTGTAATTTTTCCAACAATAGGGGTAGGGTCTATACCTAACTTTGTGTAATAATCGCTTACAGCGGCTTTAATTGCCTGCTCTGCAAGAACAGAACAGTGAACCTTTACTGGTGGCAAACCATCAAGGGCTTCCATAACTGCTTTATTTGTCAGCTTCAAAGCCTCATCTATTGTTTTACCCTTAATTAACTCTGTAGCCATTGAGCTTGTTGCAATAGCTGCACCACAGCCGAATGTTTTAAATTTAACATCAGTAATAACATTATTATCAACCTTGATGTACATTTTCATAATGTCACCACATTTAGCGTTACCAACCTCGCCAATACCATCAGCATTTTCAATTTCGCCAACATTTCTTGGATTAGCAAAATGGTCCATAACTTTTTCACTGTATGCCATAATAATTCTCCTTTAATTATTTATTTTCCTCTTTTTTAATTCTTTCCCAGACAGGTGACATAGAACGCAAAGTTTCAACAACCTGTGGTACAGATTCTGCTATATAGTCAATTTCTTCATCTGTCGTTTCATCACTGAAAGAAAGTCTTAAAGAACCATGTGCAATTTCATGGGGAAGACCTATAGAAAGCAATACATGGCTTGGGTCAAGTGAACCTGATGTACAGGCAGAACCTGAAGAAGCACAAATGCCTTTCAAATCAAGTCTTAACAATAAAGCTTCACCCTCAATGCCTTCAAAACACATATTGATATTACCAGGCAAACGTTTATCTCTGTCACCATTTAATCTGCTACGTTCAATTTTTGACAGACTATCAATCAAACGATTACGCATTCTTGTAAGTTTTTCACTTCGCTCATCAATAGTAGCAACTGCACGCTTAACCGCACTTGCAAGACCAACAATTCCTGCAACATTTTCTGTACCAGCACGCATACCACGCTCCTGAGCTCCACCGTCAATAAGAATTTGCGGGCGAATACCTTGTCTAATATATAAAGCACCACAACCTTTAGGACCATGCAGTTTATGTGCTGTCATTGAAAGCAAATCAATACATTGCTCCTTAACATCAATGTGTACATTACCCATAGCCTGTACAGCATCTGTATGAAAAATAACACCGTGTTTTTTGCAAATAGCACCAAGTTCTGCAATAGGCTGAATTGTGCCGATTTCATTATTGGCATACATTATACTTACAATAGCAGTTGTATCTTTTATAGCTGCTTCAAGTTCATTAGGGCGTACTAAACCATCACTGTGAACATCTAATAATGTAACCTCAAAACCCTCTTTTTCTAGAGCTTGACAGGTGTGTAATACAGCATGGTGTTCAAAGGCAGAAGTGATTATATGATTTTTACCTTTTTTCTTCAATGCTCTTGCTACACCCTTAATAGCCCAGTTATCAGACTCGCTTCCACCTGATGTAAAGAAAATTTCTCTTGCCTGTGCATTAATTGCAGTTGCAATATCTTGTCTTGCTAACTCTACAGCCTTTTTTGCTTCAGCTCCTACAGAATACATACTTGACGGATTTCCATATACCTTAGTCAGATATGGCATCATATCCTCAAGAACTTCCGGAGAAAGTGCAGTAGTAGCAGCATTATCTGCATATATTTTTTTCACCGAAGTAACACTTCCTTATATTTTATTTCCTTGCTTTTTATGCAAAGTGTTAAGCATATTTTTTAACTTGTGCAACAGCCAATCTGTCACATCTTTCGTTTTCAGGATGTCCGGCATGACCCTTTACCCACACAACTGTTACATTATGTTTTTCATATAAATCAAGCAGTTTTTCCCATAAATCAGGGTTAAGTGCAGGCTCTTTATTGTTACGCATCCAGTTATTTGCTCTCCATTTTTTTGCCCAACCTTTTGTTAAAGCGTTGCAAACATATTGGGAGTCACTGTACAGTGTAACATTGCAAGGTTCTTTAAGCATAGCCAAAGCTTCCATAACAGCTGTAATTTCCATACGATTATTAGTAGTTTTAGCCTCACCGCCAGAGATTTCCTTTTCAAATTTGTTGTACCTGAGTATAGCACCCCAACCACCAGGGCCAGGATTTCCTGAACAGGCACCATCAGTAAAAATTTCTACATTTTTCATAAATATTCCTTTATATGGTATTATTGCAGAAATTATTATACCCCTATAAAATAATAATTTCAATAGTATTTCTCATATTTGTAACAAATTTACACCTTTTTAGTAGGAATTTAAAGTAGATTCAATTATCTTATGGTGAAACTTGGATATTTTAACAAATAGTGGTGCAAATTCTTTCAAAATATGTATATCGAATATAGTTTTAAATAATTTATTTAAAATATACTTGCAATAAATTTTATTTAAAAAATATGTTTTTCTTTTGAAAATTATTCTTACAAATTGTATTAATAAAGCGAACTCAAAAAATAAATTGGCTAAAAGTATTGACAAAAGAAAACTATTTTGATATAATACAGAATACAGTTTGCGAGTGTGCTGGAATAGGCAGACAGGCACGTTTGAGGGGCGTGTGTCTTTGACGTATGGGTTCAAGTCCCATTACTCGCACCAACCCAAAAGCGGTAAGTGTTTACTTACCGCTTTTAATTTATTCAATAACAAAATAGTGAAATTTATATGTGCTTTGTTGAATATTTATCAAAAAATAATAGCTATTATATATACAAAAACCGCTTAATATGACTTGACCTCCAAAAGTTAGATTTTTTGTCTAGCTTTTGGAGGTCGATTTTATTATTACTTATATTATTATAAATTATGGTTCAGTGATATACTCAGTGTTTGCTTCTGTGCCGAATATATCACTGGCTATATCTGTAACACCTTCGTCTATAACATCACCAATTTCTCCTGCAATACCTTGCTGACTGCTGTTTTCTGTACTTTGTACATTGTTATCATAATTATCATTATGATTATTGTTGTAGTTTGTAACATCAGTAGCATTATTATGAGTATTAGTTGTATTTTCGTTGTTTGCATTGGTATTATTTTCTGTATAGTTTTCAGTGACTTTGGTAGTGTTCTCTGTTGCTCGGGATGAATTATCAGTAATAGTTCCGTTTTCACCGTTGCCAATTTTGCCTCTGTTTCCACAACCTGTCATAAACAATGATAGCACTATAGCTGTTACTATAGTTGTTGTTAATATACATAACATTTTTTTCATTACTTTTCTCCTTGAAATATAAAATTTACCTAACTGGCATATCTTTATATTTACCAGAAGAAGAAAATTCATTCATATTGAGGAAGAAAGCTCTTTTTTTAATTTTTTTATTATTTTTTTCTCTAATCTCGAAATATATGACTGAGAAATACCGAGCATAAGTGCAACCTCTTTTTGTGTATGTTCTTTATAGCCCATAAGACCAAATCTTAAAATGGTAATCTGTTTTGCTCTGGGTTCAAGCTTGTTGACAGCTTCAAGTAAAAGATTACATTCAGCTTCCTGTTCAATATTTCTGTTTACTGTGTCATTATCACTTCCAAGTACATCACTAAGTAATAATTCATTTCCATCCCAATCTATATTAAGAGGTTCATCAATGGAAATTTCATTTTTGAGTTGTGTACTTTTTCTTAAATACATTAAAATTTCATTTTCAATACAGCGAGAAGCATATGTAGCAAGCTTTATATTTCTTTGTGGACAGAAAGTATTTACAGCTTTTATAAGCCCTATAGTACCTATTGATATTAAATCTTCCACACCGGCACCCGTTGTTTCAAATTTTTTTGCTATATATACAACCAGCCTTAAATTATGTGTAATAAGAATTTCTCTTGCGGATTCGTCACCATTTATAATTCTTTCCATTACAATCTGTTCTTCTGCCTTCTTTAAAGGAGGTGGCAGAGTTTGTGAACCATTTATGTAGTATATACCTTCACAACCAAAAAACTTTTCTTTTGCAAATAGAATTATCCTATATAATTTTGCTGATATCATTACAATCATCCTTTACAAATTCAATTATTTCAGGGTTTACCATTGCTTTAATTTCTCCGTTGAGAATATTATTTTTACATACAGCTATGTAAATTTTGTGTTTGCAATAAATATCATTTATATATACCTCTCTAGGTAAAAATGCAGGCAATAAGCCTTTTCCTCCAACTGAAGCAAAGGGTACAAGACGATATTTATTTTTTAATGTACTTTCTGGTTCTGTCATATTGAGTAATTTTCCAAACTCATCTTCTGCAATATCTTTAACAGCATTTTCATTAACAACGATAACAGGTGTTTGGCTGAAAGGTTCACATAAAGTATTGCCTGTATCAATTTTTCCGTAAAATTCACAATATCTATTATTATTGATTATCTTTATTTTACATATCTCAAGTTTGCTTTGTTGTTTACCACTAAGTTTGTTTATCAATCTTATTGCAAAATAGCATATAACAGTCGTAATAATCATAACAATCGGAGAAATATTAAAGTAAACAACAGAATTTTTTACCATCATTCCTCTTGGTGTAAAAATAAACCATACAAAAAGCATTACACCGCAAAAACAAAAGCTTATTAAATAAAATAATGCAATATTTTTTGCAAAGCTTTTTAAATTATGATAGCCAAAGGTTATAAATACAATAGCAAGTGAAATAGCCAATTTAAGAAGTAAATTTAATATAAAACTGATTTCAGGTAAAAATATTACCAATGAGCATAATGCACCAAAAACACTTCCCAAAACCATTCTTCTTATTCTTGGTGTAATTTTTGTAAATTTGGCAACTGCCAATAAAATAAAATAATTGATAATAATATTAATTCCTATAAGTATATCTATGTAAATAGTTTTATTTATTGTTACCACCTCCTTGAAATATTATCTCACTTTTAAATAAAGAAATATGTCATAATAAAACCTGTGATTATAGTTTTATTATATGGGTAATACTTAAAATGTCTGAAATAAATATCATATTTAATAAATTATCAATTAGTTAATGGTCAATTTCCTCATTTTGTGGTTGAAAGCTTTAAATTAATAAATTGTTCATTGACTTGTGTAGTAAAAAACACTAAAATTATCTCAAGTATTTATTGACAAAAAACATAAAAAAAATTCGTAAAGGTGGATGATTAAATGGCTAAATCTACAGTAGAAAAAATCAAACAGGCAGAAGAACAAGCTAAAAATGCTGAAATTGAAATTGAGAAAAAAGCAGAAAAAATGATAAATGATGCTCATATCACAGCTCAAAAAATGATAAATGGTACTGTAGAAGCAACCAGGCAAGAAAATTCAGTAAAACTTAAAGATGCCAAAAGAAAAGCTGATGAAATTATAAATGATTCAGAAATAAAAGCAAAAGCTGAGACTGAAAATTTAATAAAAAAAGTTAAGAAAAAGCAGGAAGTGGCAGTTGATGAAATTATTGCGTATTTATTTCGATAACAGACAGGAGGTGTTTAATTCTTGTCAGTAGTACAAATGGAGCGTATAAATATTTATGCTTTAAAAAAGAACAGGAAGAAAATTCTTGAGGAATTGCAACGTAAAGGTGTTATTCAAATTGAAGATGTTTCAATAGAAGAAACAGGCTTTACAAAAGAACAAACTGCACAGAAACAAACTGTATTTTTAAAAAATTCATCACTTGCAGATAATTCGGTTAACATATTAAATAAATATGCACCTGAAAAGAGTTCTATGCTGTCAATGTTTGATGGAAGAAAGCAGATTACAGTAGAAAATTATTATATGTATGTAGAAGACGCCAACGAAATTATGCGTGTGGCATATGATATAATCAATGCTGAAAAATCAATAGCTGACAGTAAATCAGATATTGCAAAATGTAATTCTCAGATAGAAAGCCTTGAGCCGTGGCAAACTTTTGATATTAATATGAATTTTAAAGGTACAAATAGTACCACAGCTTTTATCGGTGTAATACCTCAATTTGTAACATATGAGGAACTTATAACAAGACTTAATGAAATTTCAAACAAATCTGTTGGTATAGATTTGGAGATTGTCAGTCACACAACAAATCAAACCTGTATTTTTCTTATTTGTAATAATATTTATGCAGATAATGTAAATAATTTACTAAAGCAATATGGTTTTTCAAGGCCTCCTGTTATTCCAAAAGATACACCCATAGAAACAATTAATGAACTAAAAAAGGAAATTGAAAAGCTTGAAAATAATATTGAATCTCAAACAAAGCTTATTAAAAGTTATATAGGAATTCGTCATGCACTTATGTTTATAAGTGATTATTATATAATGCGTGCAGATAAATATGCAGTAATAGAAAAGCTTGGAATGACAAGAAGTACATTTTTCTTAACAGGCTTTGTACCAAAAGAAAGTTCAAACGAATTAGGCAAAGAGCTTTCAAAAAAATTTGATGCAGAAGTGGAGATATATAAACCTTCCAAAGATGAAGAAATACCTATTATGCTGAAAAATAACAGCTTTGTTGCTCCTGTTGAAAGTGTACTTGAAACATACAGTATGCCTAAGAAAGATGAGGTTGATCCAACAGCAGTAATGGCAATTTTTTATTATATCTTTTTTGGTATGATGTTTTCAGACGCAGGATACGGACTTATAATGACAGGTGCTTGTGCATTTGTTCTGAATAAGTTCAGAAATATGGAAGAAAACCTGAAAAAATCAGTTAAAATGTTTATGTACTGTGGAATATCAACAGCATTTTGGGGATTTATGTATGGTAGCTTTTTTGGAGATGCAGTTACAATTATAGGGAAAACATTTTTTAATGTAGATATTTCATTACCTGCAATCTGGCTTAATCCTGTAGAGGGTTCAAATTCGATGACAGTGCTTATGTTCTGTTTTTTGTTTGGTATTGTTCATCTGTTTGTAGGGCTAGGAATGAAAGCCTATATGTGTATTAAATCACATCATTATCTTGATGCAGTATACGATATACTC
>JAXJYN010000006.1:0-20558 GCA_036306965.1 Acutalibacteraceae bacterium | reverse complement strand
TTGCCACTAATTTATATAAGGCTTTAGAAGTTCCTAAATTGAGTATGAAGGCTAAGAGATTTCGTTGTTCTTTTGATGATGATTTCCTTCTTAAAGTCATTTTTAACAAATTTTGATTTTATTTTCGTGCGGTTGCCCTGCTTGAATTAACACATAATGTATGATATAATCAAATTTAGATTATAATAGGAAGGTTGTGTCGATATGAATATCAAGTCGCTTTTTACCGGAGAAACCGACAACACTTTTATACAGTTTTTTAGATATTGTTTTGTAGGTGGATTTGCATTTGTGGTGGATTTTGGTGTTCTTACACTTCTTGTGGAGCTTTTCAATATACCACACGTTGTTTCGGCTACTATTTCCTTTATTGCGGGTCTTGCTACTAACTACATATTAAGCACCTTTTGGATTTTCAAAAGCTCAAAGGTTAATAACAAGCTTGCGGAATTTGCCATATTTGCAGGCATAGGTGTGGTTGGTTTGTTGATTAACGATGCAATAATATGGCTGTTTCAGGATATTTTGGGTAAAAATCTTTTGCTTGGCGGTTCAAGCGAAGTTGTTGATAATGGTATTAATTACTATATTTTTGGCAAGGTTCAATATTATATGGTTGGCAAAATAACTGCAACAGTGGTTTCATTTATATGGAATTTTGTGGCAAGAAAATTGATACTGTTTAGTAAGAAGGATAAAAAATCTGTGAAAGGATATGTTTGATATATGAAAAAAATAGTTGTAATAGGTGCAGGTCCGGCAGGACTTACATCTGCTTTGGAGCTTTTGGACGGCAACAAAAACGAATATGATGTTACTGTGCTTGAAGAAACAAATGTAATTGGCGGTATTTCTCAAACTGTAAGATATAACGGTAACAGAATGGATATAGGCGGACACCGCTTTTTCTCTAAAAATGATGAGATTATGAATAAGTGGAAGGAGCTTATGCCTTTGCAGGGTTCACCATCTTTTGATGACGCTAAGCTTGGCAGAGAAAAACCTCTTGAGCCAAACGGCCCAAATCCTGAGGCTGAGGACGAGGTTATGCTGATAAGAGAAAGAGTATCTCGTATTTATTATATGAAGCACTTTTTTGACTACCCTGTTACACTTAAAGCTGAAACAATTAAAAATATGGGCTTTGTAACAACTATGCAGGCAGGCTTTAGCTATCTGAAAGCTATAATGTTCAAAAAGCCTGAAACATCTCTCGAAAACTTTTACATAAATCGTTTTGGTAAAAAGCTTTACAGTATGTTTTTTGAGGGTTATACAGAAAAGCTGTGGGGCAGACACCCAAGCGAAATTTCTGCTGACTGGGGTTCTCAGCGTGTTAAGGGTCTTTCTATAAAAGAAGTGCTGAAAAATATGTTTACAAGCAAGAAAAAGAAAGACAGCAAAGAGGTTGAAACATCTTTGATTGAACAGTTCTGGTATCCTAAGTATGGTCCGGGTCAGCTTTGGGAAACAGTTGCAAAGCGTGTTGAAGAAAAGGGCGGTAAGGTAGAAAAGAACTGCAAAGTTAAAAATATAGTCTGTGAAAAGGGAAAAATCAAAGCAGTTATCTGTGAAACTCCACAGGGCGAAAAAACAATCGAGGGCGATATCTTTATATCTTCAATGCCTGTAAAGGATTTGGTTGAGGGTATGGTTGGAGATAAACCATCACAGGATATTGTTGACATAGCCAAAGGCTTGCCTTACAGAGATTTTGTTACTGTCGGCTTGCTTTTAAACAAGCTTGACCTGAAAAACGAAACTAATAAAAAAACACTTGGCAATATTGTACCGGACTGCTGGATTTATGTTCAGGATACAAACGTAAAGCTTGGCAGAATACAAATTTTCAACAACTGGTCACCATATCTTGTTAAAGACCCTGAAAATACAGTATGGGTTGGTTTAGAGTATTTCTGCGAAGAAGGTGACAGCTTCTGGAATATGAGTGATGACGAATGTATTAAGATGGCTATAGGCGAGCTTGAGAAAATGGGGATTATTTCAAGTGCCAACGTTCTTGACAGCCACAGAGAGAAAATTAAAAAGGCATATCCTGCCTATTTTGATACATATGAGCATATGGATAAGCTTATTGAATATCTTGATACTTACGAAAACCTGTATTGTGTGGGCAGAAACGGTCAGCACAGATACAACAATATGGACCATTCTATGCTTACAGCTATCAGAGCGGTTGAGGCTATCAAAAATGGTGTAACTGATAAAAAAGAAATATGGAATGTTAATACAGAAAAAGAATATCACGAGGTAAAAGAAAACAAGTGATGCTATTTGCAGGGTGATGTTATGAAAACAAGTGAGAATTTATCTGTTCACATTGAACAACCCTCATTTTTTGACAATGCTTTAAATACTGTAGCAAAGCACCCTTTTATCACTCTTATGTTAATGTGTATATGCAGTGTATGCGTTTTTATTGAAAGTTCCGATACGGAGCTTTCTGCATTTTCGCTGTTTGCTATGTTTACAATAGGTGTGGGATTTGCCTTTTTTACAATATTTTTTGAGCTGAAAAATAAATTTAGCAGTGAACTCAGCAAAGCTGTAGCTTTTGGCTGTTTTGTTATGATTATGCTGTTGGTGCTTGGCGGTATAGCCAGACTTGAAAATAATACTTCAGCGGTTTTTTTGCTGTCATTAACACTTGCAGTGGCTCTTGCTGTTATGTGGCTGTGGCAGGGTAAGCTTACAACAAAGCGTTTGTCGGCAATCATAATATTTCTGGGTTTTGCGTTAAAGCTTACATATATTATCTATACAACTATATATGAACGCCAGCACGATGGCGGTACAATAGGCAGTGTTGGCGGACATTTGGGGTATATTACACACTTCTTTGATAATCCCTTTGCATTACCGGAGGGTGATGTAAGATATACATACCAATATTATCACCCACCCTTGCACCATTTTATTGCAGGTGTTGTATTGAACATTCTTAAAGTATTTGGCTATACCAATATTATAGATATTGGCGAGGTTGTGCAGTATATAACATTGTTCTATTCAAGTGCCTGTATGCTAATGATGTATAAAATACTGAGATTTTTCAAGGTTGATGGTTTACCGTTGCTTCTTGGTTTGTCTGTTATTGCATTTCACCCTACACTGTTAATTCTTAGCGGAAGTGTAAATAATGATATGCTGTCCGTTACTTTTATGCTGTGTGCAATTCTAAATACATTATATTATTATCGAAAGTCAACATATAAAAATATAATCAAGGTTGCTGTATGTGTAGGTTGTGCAATGATGAGCAAGCTATCCGGCTGGATGGTAGCACCTGCCATTGCAGTTGTGTTTGTTGCAGTGCTTATAAGAGCCAAAAAAGATTGGTTTAAAATCTTTAAACAGTGGCTGGTGTTTGGCATAATATGTGTACCGCTTGCCTTGTGGTGGAGTGTAAGAAATTACATTCTGTACAGAGTACCTTTCAACTATGTGCTTGACTTTGGTAAAACGACCGATATGTATGTCGGCAACCATACGGTGCTTGAAAGGCTTACGGATTTCAGTGCTTATCAGTTTAACAGTGTATATGACCAGTTTGTGTGGTACAACTGTCCTTATTATGAATACAACCCTACAGTGGGTTTGTTTAAAACTGCAATGTTTGACGAGGCACAATATACAACAGATATTGACTTCTGGGCAAAGCTGTTGTTTTGGGCGAATGTTGCACTTGCACTTGTAGCAGTGGGTGCAATGATTTATATGCTTGTCAAACGCACAAGTATATTGGACAAGGTAACGAAAGCCTTTTTACTGCTTGTTTATATTATACCGTTGCTGTCTTACTATTGGTTCTGCTTTGCATATCCATATACCTGCACAATGAATATCCGTTATGCTGTTATTACAATATTTACAGGTGTGTTGTTCTTATCTATGGCGGTTAAAAATGTAAGAGATAACTCAATCCTAAATAATATAGCTACTGAAGAAAGCATTAATATAAATACTGCTGTAACTAATAGCGAGGTTTCCGCTACAGCAGTAAAAAAGAGCAGAACAGGCAAAGTGTTTACGGTGGTTGCAGTAACACTTGTTATATTATTCTGTATATCTGCTGTAATTTTCTATTTGCTGATAAGCTATATGCCTGCAATCTTTGACGGTGTTTTGCATATAAGCTAAATAAAAATAGCAAAGCCAAGGGTAAAATAAACCCTTGGCTTCGCTTATTATATTATTGAATTAAAAGAGCTGAAATAAACTGTTACTATATAATAAACTTCAAAAATCCCCATAACATTCTAAAAAAATTGCCCGAATAACGACAGGATATTTTATGGACAGGCTATATAATTTACTTGTAATCAAGGAAAAACGGGGGTATATAAAATGAAAGAGCCTGTTGTAGCAAAAACTAAAAAAGGATTAACCGAAACTTTTTCATCAAAAACCACACGCATAATAATCTCACAGGTGGCATATGCTGTAGCCGGATTTATGCTGTCGGGTGGTGCAGTGTTTGGAGCATATGCACCGTTTGGAGCATCGCTGGTGGCGTCTGCTCCGTTCAATAGGCTTGTAGCGGTGCTTATAGGCTCGGTGGCAGGATATTTTGTAATAACACCGGGCAGTAGCTTCAGATACATAGCAACAGTGCTTGCAATAGGTGCAATACGCTGGACTTTAAGCGACCTTAAAAAGATAACAAAAAATGTACTGTATCCGGTGCTATTAGCAGGCTTACCAATGCTTACCACAGGTTTTGTACTTGCAGTGGTGGGTAACTATCAAATTAATCTTATAATAATGGCTGTAATAGAGGCTTTGCTGTCGGCTGTGGGTGCTTACTTTTATTTTAAATCTATAAATATTCTGTACAGCACCAGAGGAATAGGTACACTTAATCAACAAGAAATAGCCTGCCTTGTAATGAGTGGCTGTTTGTTGCTTCTTGCACTTAGTGCAATAGGCTTTGGTGGTGTGTCACTTGGCAGAATATGTGCAGTGCTTATAATACTTATTTGTGCAAGATACGGTGCTGTAAGCGGTGGTTGCATTTCGGGTGTGTCTACAGGTGTTATTTTTAGTATAGCAGACAATTCTTTAAGCTACATAGCAGGCGGATATTCCTTTGGCGGAATAATGGCAGGTTTGTTTTCGTATGTTGGCAAAACAGCTACCACACTTGTTTTTCTTGTGTGCAATGTTATGATGTCGTTCCAGTCGCAGGATATGAGCCGTATAATTGCTACACTGTATGAAAGTGTAATTGCCGGTGTAATTTTTATGTTATTGCCAAAGGACTTGGGCAATACAGTTTCGCAAATTTTTACACCGTCAGTAGATAAAACCCGTTCTGAGGGATTAAGAAAAAATGTTATTATGCGTTTGGAGTATGCTTCAAAGGCTTTGGAGAGTGTGTCAGTATCGGTTGATAATGTTGCGGATAAAATGAAGGAATTATATTCCTATAATATAGAAAATGTTTTTGCAAAATCAGTTGAACGTGTTTGTAATGGTTGCGGACTAAGGTCTTACTGTTGGGAAAAGGACAAAGAAACAGGCTACAGCGATTTAATCAAGCTTACTCCTATAATTCAGAAAAACGGCAGTATTACTCCCGAGGATTTTGCAAAGTGCTATAGTAAAAAATGTTGCAAAGCACCTGAATTAGTTGCAGTTATAAATAAAAATTACGACTCGTATACATCTTATTTGTCAGCAGAACGCAGAGTGGGCGAGATACGTTCTGTAGTAGCAGGGCAGTTTTCGGGACTAAGCGAAATTCTGTCAGAAATGGCAGAGGAGTTTGAAAACTACAGACAGTTTGACACAGCTTCATCAGAGAGGGTAAGCACTTTGCTTAAAATGCAGGGCTTTACTCCGCTTGAGGTAAGTTGCAGAACAGACAAAATGAACAGAATGACAGTGGAAGTAGAGGTGCAGGATACTGACAAAAGCCTTATCAAAAAGGCACAGCTTGTAAAAGAGGTGTCAAAAGCTTGCGGAAGATATATGGACACACCTTGTATAAGTGTAGTACCAAACCGTTGCAGAATACAAATGAGTGAAAGACCACTTTATGATGTACAGATAGGCACAGCACAGCATATAAGCGGACGAGGCAGATTGTGTGGCGATTGCCTTAACTATTTTACAGATGGTCTTGGCAGAATTGTAGCACTTATAAGTGATGGTATGGGTACAGGTGGCAGAGCCGCAGTAGACGGAAGTATGGCAGAGGGCATTATGACAAAGCTTATAAAAGCAGGGCTTGGCTTTGACTGTGCTTTACAGGTTGTAAATTCAGCACTTATGGTAAAGTCGGGCGATGAATCATTAGCAACACTTGATATTATTTGTATAGATTTGTTTACAGGCATTGCAGAGCTTATGAAGGCGGGAGCACCTGCAACCTTTGTAAAGAAAGGAGATGTTGTTGAAAGAGTAGATTTTCCGTCATTGCCTGTAGGAATACTTACAGATGTCAAGCTTATACATAAAACACTACATTTAGCTGACACCGACTGGGTGCTTATGGTATCAGACGGTGCAATAGCAACAGGTGACCGCCAGATTATGGATATTATGAAGCATTGGAAAGGAGGCAGTGCTCAGGAAATGGCACAGGTAATTGTTACCGAGGCAAAAAATATCCGTAATGACGGATATGACGATGATATTACCGCCATAGCTTTAAATATGATGAGTAATGTGAAGGAGAGTTATGAAGTAGAGGAGCATTAAAAAAAGAACAGTACCGTTGACTTTAGTACAAGTTTATGGTGCTGTTCTTTTATATTTTCATTTTTGGAGGAAAATTAAGTAAATCTCGAAAGTATAATAGTTATAATTATTACAAAAATGGCTGCCGATATTCCTATACCCAGCAGAAAAGGGTACAGGCGTGGGTGACGGCTTAAACTGCGTTTTATTGTACTGCTGTTGGTGCTGTTTACCACTCTCAGCACCATTGCAGTAAGGTTATCGTCACTGCCGTTTTCTATTGCCTTTTCTATAAGTGCATTAACGGTTTTTTTACATCTTCCGTCAAACATATTTACAATTCTTTTTAGGTCTTTTTCACTTACAGCATTTGTAATTCCGTCAGTACACAGCAGAAACATATCTCCGTTTGAAACCCTTATGTTACTGCTTGCAAAAGGGCGAATATCCTCGTCTGCAAACATTCCGAAGTGCTTGGTTAGTCTGTGTTTACGAACATCACGGTTTGCTTCTTCCTTTGTAAGTGCATTCATTCTGTACAGCTGTTCAGCTACAGTGTGGTCACGGGTAATTTTTGTTATTTTATTGCCTGATAAATAGTAAATACTACTGTCACCCAGATTGTAAGCCTGTGCTATGCCGTCTGTTATTGTAAGTATAGCGGCTGTACTGCCTATATGTTCGTTATTTTTTTTCATTTCGTCACATATCTGACCGTTTACATCATTTACATATTCATTTATTTTAGAATTTCCGTAGCGGATAATATCATCTTTATATTTATCAAGTGTTTTTGCGGCACACAATGACGCAAACTCACCTTGGCTTTGACCTCCCATACCGTCAAAAACAGCAAACACACCATTTATAACGGGAGGCTGAAACGCTGTAGCTGTCTGGTCAGAAGGTTCATACTCGGCAATTTTACCGTTCAAGTAGTAGTTATCTTCATTGTTGTTTCTGCTTACACCAATATCAGACCCTACCGACGCTTTTACAAATAAATTTGCCACTTGTATTCACCACCGTTTTAAAAGCTTATACTGATAACAGATTAAAGTGAAAATTCAACCCTGAATAACTATATTATCAGCAAACAAGTACAACAAAATTACTGTACTTGTATATATAATAACATATACATCTAAAATAAACAACTTTTTTAATGAAATTACCTAAAATTTATTTTAAATAATTTATACGGTGTGTAGATTGAAGAAGAATGAATATAGTTCAGGTTAAATCAAGCTACAAAAACCGCAGATGTTTTTCTTACATCTGCGGTTGAAATCTATAATTCAATTATTCAGGCTGTGTCAGCTTTGTAGAAACATCTCCTGGGTCAGCACCTCTTATACCACCACCGTTTGAAAGGCTGTATTCAGAGTATGGTAATTCTTCTGTTTTAATCTTTTTACCGTTTTTATAGTAAACTCTATAAGCGTTGTAGCCGTACCAACTGCTTGAACTCCAGTCAAGCTCGGTTTCTGTACGGATTTCGTCAAAATCCGGTGACTGCCAGCCGTAAATTTCTACATTAAGCTGTGTTCCGTCCATCCAACAGCGGAAGAACATTTGATAGTCAGAGTTGTTTTTCATTTTAAGGTCAATGTTGCCCCAGTCAATTGTTGCGTCAAGTCCGCCATATACATAATATGAGCACCACAGATGAGGTTCTCTTTCTATTATCTCCATATTAGCCATAATTCCTGCATTATAAAGAGTTGTAGCTGCCTGACATATGCCACCGCCGTTACCGGTTGTCATTGCACCCTCTGAAATAACACCCGCAGGCAAGTAGCCGTTTTCTGAAAGGTTACTGTTGCCTGTGCAGTCGTTGAACGAAAGTGTATCGCCCGGCTCTAGTATTGTACCATTTATTGCAGCAAGTGCAGTTGCCATATTTGAGTTTGCATTGTATGAGTTTGTAGAAATTGTACTGAACTTACCTATAAGCTTTGTTGCGTTCTTAACATCTGACATTTTCAATGTAGGCTTTGCAGTGTAGCTTGTAGCTGTAAGCGAAACCTCTGTGTCACCATTATTGAAAGCCTCCATAGCTTCTGTAATAAGCTTATCTTGGTCAATAAGTGTACCTGTTGAACCTTCTACATATGTATAACGCTTTGAGTTTTTTGACTGCTTTGTGTCAAATTTTGAAACGTGTGGTTCTACACAGGGAATATCAACCTTTTTGGCAATTCTTTTGATTACCTTTTGAACAGAAGATTGTGTTACCTTGTAGTCTGTAAGGAAGTTTACAGTGCTGTTTTCTTTATCTACCTTAACATTGCTGTCGCTTGGTGCATTGGCAAGAATATCTTTAGAACCGGAATCAAGCAACTGCTGGTTGTACTCGTATGCTGATTCTATAGCTTTGTTAATGTCATATGTAAAGTCCAAATCATCTTTTTTGTAGGTGTAATCTTCACCCTCGTAACTTACAGTAAGAGAAACCTCAGGTAAAATGGTTGTGCCTCTTACAGCAAGCAGAGATTTTGCTTCTTCAAGTGTTTTTCCGCCAACATCAAAGCTGGATATCTGTATACCCTTTAAAAATACTACTTCTTCTTCGGGTGCTTTTACAGTGCCACCGGGAACATTTACAGATGCCACAACAGGAATAACATCTGGATTGAACTTGTACATACAATAGAATGTTCCACCAATAATAACCAAAGAGGCAACTATTCCGCAGAATATTTTTGCAAACATATGATTACTCTGCTTTTTCTCTTTTGGTGGTTCTACAGGTGTATTAACAGCTGATACTACAGGCTGTTCAGATTGTTTTTTTTCTTTCTTTTTCTGCTTGTTAGCCTTTTTATCAGCTTTTTTTGTATTGCCTTCAACAGCTGTCTGACTAGGTGCTGTAACAGCCTCAGAAACCTTCGGGAATGTGTTAGTTTTTGAAAGCTCTGTTATATCAATCATTTCTTCGGGTTCTTCTTCTGTGCTTGTTTCCTGTACAGGTGTACTGTCAGTAACTATGCCGGATTGCTTACGAACCTCTGCCAATATACTTTCTACATCGTCATCCAGAACTTTTGTAGCACTGTTGTCAACAGTTGTGTTTTCGGTTGATTTTTCAGCCTGCTTAACTTCAGCAGAATTTACAGTTTGCTCAACGTCAGCCTTTGTGTTAACGTCAGGCTCTGCTTGTGGCTGGCTGTTGTTGATGTTTTTGTTTTCATTTTCTGCCATACTCTTATACTCCTTAATTTGTAAAACTAATCTACATTCAGAAAAATTTATATTTGAAACATTATAACATAAAAGCTGAAAAAAATCATTAATAAAAGTGCAACAAATTTATCACAAAACCATTAAATAAGTAACAGTATTGTCATTTTGATATTTGTTTACAATTCGTTGACAAAATATATAAGTTTTTTCATTGCAAAGGTTTTAACCAATATGTTATAATTTAAAAAATACGCATTTTATGGTAAAGGGAGGTTTCAGCTTGCGTATATTGATTTTGTCAGCCTCAACAGGTGGCGGTCATATGAGAACAGCGTCCGCTGTAGAAAAATATATTGAAGAAAACAGACCAAATGATATTGTAAGAGTTGTGGATACTTTTGAATGTATAGGTCATCTGTATAATAAAACTGTTTCAGAGGGTTATGAAATAATAGCCAAAACAGCACCTGGCTTTTATGGTGCGGTTTATAACCACACAAATAAAGACAGTAAAATGACAGAGTTTGCCAGCAAATTTCAAAAGGGTTTAGCGTTTAGACTGTTGCCTCTTATGGCAGAGTTCAGACCTGACGTTATAATAGGTGTTCACGCCTTTTGTGTGGATATGGCAACAAAAATAAAGGCAAAGTACAATGTAGATGTGCCTGTTATATCACTTATTACTGATTTTGCACCTCATAAAATGTATGTGCAGGACGGTGTTGACGCTTATGTTGTTTCAAATAGAGAAATGATAGATGCACTCGAAAAATTTGGTGTAAAGCGTAACCAAATTCAGGTAAGCGGTATTCCCATTGACCCAAGGTTTTACAAAAAATACGACAAACACGAGCTTATGAAGAAAATGGGGCTTAACCCCAATCTTCCTACACTTCTGCTTATGGCGGGCAGTTTTGGCGTAAGGGATATTTTTAAAATTTACCTTGACATAGTCGAAACCGAAATAGATTTTCAGGTGGTGTTGGTAACAGGCAAGAATAAAAGACTTTTTGATGAGTTTGACGCTATTCTTGACAGCACCTACGAAGAAAATGACGAAAATCTTAAAAGCGGTAAATATGATGAATATGACTCTGAGGCTTTTGCTGAAGACGAAACAATTACCGAAAACAGAGAGTCCAATAAAGTTTATGCAGGTCACTGTGGAGTTAAACCCACAAAGTTGCTTTATTTTGTTGATAATATTTACGAATATATGTATATAGCAGACCTTATTGTTACCAAGCCGGGCGGTCTTACTGTAAGCGAAGCCATAGCTACAACATTGCCAATGGCTATATTCAGTGCATATCCCGGTCAAGAGGAGGACAACGCAATATATCTTGAACACAGTAATATGGCTGTGCGTTTGCCTAAAAAGAACAGTGGTAAGGTTGTACACGACCTTTTGCTTAATCCACAAAGACTTGAAAAAATGAAAGAGGCTTGCAGAGCAAATGCAAGAGGAAATTCTGCCGAACAGCTTATCAATTTGGCAGAGAAATTGGTAAAAGAATATTTTGAAAAAGAAAAAAGAAAAAGCAGAGATTATTCAAAAAGTATAATTATTAACGAAGAAGATTTTGAGAATATAGATTTGGAGAACGACAATGAGAAATAAGTATATAAAAGCGGGTGTTGCTACCATAATGGCAGTAAGTACCGCAGTGTTTGGGCTGTGTGGTTGTAATGCAGAAGAAGATGAAAACAGAGTAAAAAACTCCGATGACCTTCTGGCAGGTGTGCAAAAGAGTGAGGACGCACCAAGTTATGATTTCAATAACGGTGCAGAAAAGCCGGAAAGCTACGATACATACATAAACAACAGTACAAACCTTGCACTTAAAATGCTTAAAACTGAAAACTATGAGTCTGAAAATACAGTGATAGCACCTTTGTCAGCTACTCTTTCGCTTTCGGCACTTCAAAATGGTATGAACGGCAATACATTAAAGCAGGTAAAAAGCTTTTTAGGCAAGAGTAATTATACAGCCGAAACAATCAATCAGTGCAGTGCATATATTTCTCAGCGAACCAAGTGCTTGAACACAGAAGATACAGGCATATTCAATGTAGGTTCTATGTGGATAACCAACAGCATTTCACCTAAAAGAAGCTTTTTGCAGAAGTACGATAACTTCTATAATATTTTTGCTTACAAAACAGACTTTTCAGCCGAAAATGCAGACACAATTATTTCAAATCTGATTTTAGATAATTCAAATTCGCTTATTCCTACAGAAAGTATAAAAACAAATGCTGACTACAAGCTTTATCTTGACTGTTCTGTTGCTGTAAGTGATATATGGCTGAAAAGCTACAGCGAGGACAGCGTTGTAGCAGGCACTTTTGCTGTAAATGATAACGAAAATGCAAATGTTACTTATCTTACAAGCGTAGAGAGAACCTTTACAACCGATAAAGCACAGGGCTTTGTAAAGGATTTGCAGAATACTCCCTGTAAGCTTGTTTGTATTCTGCCCGATAGTGACTATACTTTGCAGGAATATGTGGATAATCTTACCTATGACCAGTTTTTGGATATGCCATCAAGTGTGTCAGCAACAGATTTTGCAAGCGTAAGTATACCGGAATTTTCTATAACAAACAGTGGCAGTATAAAAGATAACCTTACAGAAATAGGCATTGAAAGTATATTTACAGAAGATGCCGATTTTTCAAAGGGATTTTCTGAAGATATTTTTGTAGATGATATTACACAGTCTGTAAGCATTACTGTAAATAAAAACGGAATTTCATCAGAAAAAACTTCAGACGAAGAAGCACAGAAGCAAACAGCTGAAGAAAGCATTAAATTTGACAGACCATTTTTATATGCTGTAGTTGACAATGAAAGTTATGTGCCTATAATAATAGGTACAGTGAATAATCCGGAAAAATAATTAAATAAATAAAAACAACACAGCTACCGCTTTTGTGGTAGCTGAATTAATGTATAACTTTTGTTTGAGGACATATTAATGAAGAAAAAAATTAATTTTAATCTTATTTTCAATATCATCGTAATTGTTCTGTCGGTTACACTTATAACATATTTTTGTATTTCAGATGATGGATTGATTGACCTCATTAATTCTGATATAAAGCTGAGTGTATTTTGGATAGCAATGGCAGTAGTCTGCCAGCTTGGCAATATGTTTATAGATTCTGTTATGACATACCTTTATGTGCGAAAAGAGCATAAGGAATTTACACTTTTGGACGGAATAAAATCTTCGTGTGTAGGCAGTTTTTTTAGTGCGGTAACACCGTCCTCAACAGGTGGTCAGCCAATGCAGGTTTTGTTTATGGCTAAAAAGAATATAGACCCCGGTTACTCCACCTCTTGCTTAATGCAGAAGTTTCTGGTATTCCAAATAACCTCAACCCTGTTTAGCGTTTTTGCACTTGTGTTCAGGTTCAATTTTTTTGTCAACACAATAACAACTCCTGTTTTATGGGTATTTGTTGTTGCCGGTTTTTTCTCTCAGGTTGTTGTAACAGGTGGTTTTATTTTTATTTCGTTCAATAAAAGATTATCCTCGTGGATTATAAAATTATTGGACAAGCTGTTGCATAAGCTGAAATTTATCAAAAATCCCGACAAATATGTTAAACAGTTAAGCGAACAGGTTGAAATGTTCCACGAAGGCAATAAAAATCTACTGAAAAAGCCAAAGCTGTTGGTGGTTTCTTACGCTTTGATATTTGTACAGATTTTACTTATTCTGCTTGTACCTTACTGTGTGTACAGAGGCTTTTCAATGAGTGGTGCGTCACCTGTAGATATGATTTGCTCACAGGCTTTTGTTAACCTTGCTTCTGCTATGATGCCATTACCGGGTGCAACAGGTGCAGCAGAGCTTGCTTTTTCTGTATTTTACAATATGTTCTTTGGCAAGGCTATATTAAAATCCGCATTGCTTGTATGGCGTGTAATAACCTACTATGGTGTAATTTTAATTTGTGCTCCATTCTCTATGCTTACAAAGGATAAGAAAAGTAAGAATGTAAGTAATAATGATAATAACAATAATAACAGTAATCAAAATGTAGCTTGACTTGAATATTTATTTTCTTTAAAATAAATAGTAAAATAAAAGAAGTGTCTGTATTAATATTATATATTAATGCAAAAATAAAAGAAAAATTATATTTATAAACTTTTTAATTACAATAAAACAGGAGGTGAAGATGTTGGAAGAACGTGCTACCGCAATAAGCGTTATTATCCCTATATATAATGTAGGTGAATATTTATACAGATGTTTGTCATCAGTTGCTTGCCAAACCTTTAAGAATTATGAGGTAATTATGGTAAATGATGGTTCAACGGACAAAAGCCCACAAATAGCAGGTGATTTTGAAAAGAACTTTTCTAACTTTAAGCTTGTACACAATACCAAAAAAGGTGTTTCATCAGCCAGAAACCTTGGTGTTTCTCTTGCAAAGGGCGAGTATGTAGCTTTTGTAGACAGCGATGATTATATAGACCCCAACTATCTTTTAAGGCTCTATAATGCAGCTGTTAATAATAATGCTGACATTGCTCACTGTAATTATGTTCTGTATAATATCGACTCAGGGTTTCTCTATGCAGGCAGAATCCGTAAACCTAAAAAGGGCATTATGACTAATATAAAAATGGTGCGTAAAACTATATCGGACTTTTATATGAGGTCGTACCTGTGGAACAAGCTTTGGCGACGCAAGCTGTTTACAGATAATAACATAACCTTTCCCGAAATGAAGTTTGAAGATATAGCAACGGTTTCAAAACTGCTGTACTACGCCAACAAGGGTGTTATCCTGAATAAATATCTGTATTATTATACAATAAGGGACGGCAGTATTGTGCAGACAGTTTCAATTAATAATATCAGTGATTACATACTATCCTACGGTATGCTTAGAAGATTTTTTATTGATAAGCACGAGCTTAAACATCTTAAATATCCCTTTGCACGTTTGGGCTGTGCTATGTTTGCAAGTAATGTTTATAATTTTTTCAGACTACATTTTCGTTGCAGAAATTTTAAAGGCTATTTTAAAAATGTAGGTGCAACAGTTAAAAATCTTCTGTATTTTTATTCAAAGGAATTTAAAGAAGCAACAGGCGAAGAAGTGAAGTTGCTATATGAGTTTATTCAGCCTGAGGACAGAAAGATGAAAGAATAATTTATATGTTTTTTTATATAATATAATTTGATGATATTTATATAGTTTGATAATTGACAACAAAATTTGTCTATGCTATAATATCACAGTGCCCCAACCACGGTTTTGGGATTAAGCCTGAAACAGGACATCACCTTCCTTTAACTGTGATTGACCGAATACAATGGGCATAGATTTTTAAAAGAGGTGAAAATAATGCTAAAGTCAGAAAAGGAAGCAATTATCAAGGAGTACGCTACTCACGAAGGCGACACAGGTTCTCCAGAGGTTCAGATTGCTCTTCTAACAAAGAGAATCAACGACCTTACTGAGCATCTTAAAACTCATAAGAAGGACCACCACTCAAGAAGAGGTCTGCTAAAGATGGTAGGTCAGAGAAGAAACCTTCTTAACTACCTTACAAAGGTTGACATCGAAAGATATCGTTCAATCATTGCAAGACTTGGTATCCGTAAATAATTGTTCAATATGGGGCAGACAGCTTTATATAGCAGTCTGCCCTTAAAGTCATTTCTTTGGGTTAATCTTACATTGGATTATTTGTCTGATGTTTATTATAAATAAGTTAAAAAATATATGAATTTACAGGGTTTCTACATGGTTTAGCAGTGAAACGACATTTTATTTTTGGTGTAAAATGCGGTTTTATTGCTAAGCGGTATAATCCTGTAAAAAATAAAATTTATAGGAGAGTATAATATGTTTGAGAATTTCAGAGTTTTTGAAACAGAGTTCGCAGGCAGACCACTTGTTGTAGAAACAGGTAAAATTGCACAGCTTGCAAACGGGTCTTGTCTGGTTCGTTATGGCGAAACAGTTGTAAACGTAGCAGTAACAGGTGCTGCAAAGCCAAGGGAAGGTATCGACTTTTTCCCTCTTTCAGTTGATTTTGAAGAAAAAATGTATTCAGTAGGTAAAATCCCTGGTTCTTATTTAAAGAGAGAGGGCAGACCTTCTGACAAGGCTATTCTTGTATCAAGAGTTATCGACCGTCCTATACGTCCTTTGTTCCCTAAGGATATGAGAAATGATGTTTCTGTTGTTTGTACAGTAATGTCAGTAGACCCCGACTGTTCTCCTGAAATCACAGCTATGGTAGGTACATCTATAGCACTTTCAATTTCAGATATTCCTTGGAACGGCCCTATTTCAGGTGTTTCTGTAGGTTTGGTAGACGGTAAGTTTGTTATCAACCCTACTAAAGAAGAACGTGCAAAGTCAAGAATGGCTGTAACAGTTGCATCAACAGACAGCAGAATTGCTATGATTGAAGCAGGTGCTGACAGAGTATCTGACGAAGATATGTACGAGGGTATTATGGCAGGTCATAATGCTAACCAGAAGATTATAGAGTTTATCAAAGGTATTCAAAAAGAAATTGGTAAAGAGAAGTTCTCTTACCCAAGCAACGAGCCTGACCACGAGATGTTCGAGAGTATCTTTGAGTTTGTTGAGGAAGATTTAAAGGTTGCACTTGACACAGACGACAAAACTGTAAGAGATGCAAGACTTGTTCCTATATATGAGGCTGTACACGCTAAGTTTGATGAGGTTTATCCTGAGCAAGAGGCTAAAATCGAAGAATGTATGTACAAGGCACAAAAGACAGTTGTTCGCCGTTGGCTGTTGGACGAGCAAAAGAGAGTAGACGGCAGAGGTATGGACGATATTCGTCCTCTTGCTTCTGAGGTTGGTATTCTTCCAAGAGTACACGGTTCAGGCTTGTTTACAAGAGGTCAAACACAGGTTCTAACAGTTGCTACACTTGGCCCTGTAAGCGACCAGCAAATTCTTGATGGCATTGATGACGAAGAAACAAAGAGATATATGCACCACTACAACTTCCCTTCATACTCTGTTGGCGAAACAAGACCAAGCAGAGGCCCAGGCAGACGTGAAATTGGTCACGGTGCATTGGCTGAAAGAGCTTTAGTTCCTGTTATTCCTCCTGTTGAAGAATTTCCTTATGCACTAAGACTTGTTTCAGAGGTAGTTTCTTCAAACGGTTCTACATCACAGGGTTCAATCTGTGGCTCTACACTTGCACTTATGGACGCCGGTGTTCCTATTAAAGAGCCTGTAGCAGGTATTTCCTGTGGTCTTATCACAGAAGGTGACCGTTGGATGACAATGGTTGACATTCAGGGTCTTGAGGACTTCTTTGGCGATATGGACTTTAAGGTAGCAGGTACACACGACGGTATCACAGCTATTCAGATGGACCTGAAGATTTCAGGCTTGACACCTGCAATGGTAAAAGAGGCACTTGCTAAAACACATAAGGCAAGAAATTATATTTTGGACGAAATTATGCTGAAGGCTATTCCGGAACCAAGAGCAGAGCTTTCTAAGTATGCTCCTAAAATGCTTACAACTACTGTACCTGTTGACAAAATCAGCGAGGTTATCGGTAAGAGTGGTAAGGTTATCAAAGAGATTCAGGTTGAATGTGAAGTTAAGGTTGACATCAGCGAAGAAGGTAATGTATTTATCAGCGGTCTTGATATGGAGAATTGTCAACGTGCTCTTACAATTATCGAAACAATAGCAAAAGACCCAGAGCCGGGTGCTATTTACAAGGGCAAGGTAACAAGACTTATGGACTTTGGTGCGTTTGTAGAGATTGCACCGGGTAAAGAGGGCTTGTGCCATATTTCTCAGCTTGATGTTAAGCGTACAGAAAAGGTTGAGGACGTAGTAACTGTTGGAGATGTAATTATTGTTAAAGTGCTTGAAATAGATGACAAGGGCAGATTGAACCTGTCAAGACGAGAGGCACTTATTGAGGTAGAGGGTTTGACACCCGAAAACAATGTACAACCTTCACGCCCAAGAGGCAACAGACATAACGGCAGAAGATAATAAATTTGTACTGTAAACTAAAAGGGTTGTACGACTTTGTCGCACAGCCCTTTTGCGGTTTATTTTTAAAAATATAAAACGAATAGCAAACAAATAAGGAATTAAAGGCTTGAATAAGAAGCAGATTAATTATTGTATAGGTTTTTATTCGTATAGCTTCAAGTAAAAAAGAAAGGAATGATAAGTATGAAAGCAGTTTTGAAAGCAGTTTTAAGTGTAATGCTATGTGTATTATGTGTAGCTGTGAATGTACCTGTGGCAAGTGCCGTGGGTACTACAGATGAAATTCTTTCAAAAATGACAATGGAAGAAAAAATCGGTCAGATGATAACCGTTGCGGTTCGTGAATGGGACGGCGAAAGTCTTACCATTATGGAGGACGAAATAGCTGATATTATCAGCAAAAACTCTGTTGGCGGTGTTATACTTTTTGAAGAAAATCTGGTTGATACCGAGCAGATAGTTAATTTAACCACAGCTTACCAGAATGCTGCACTAAACTCTAAAAATAAAATTCCTCTGTTTATAGGCACTGACCAAGAGGGTGGCGAGGTTGTAAGACTTAATACAGGTACATCTTTGCCGGGTAATATGGCACTGGGTGCTTTAAACAGCTCTGCTGACGCAAAAACAGCAGGTAATATTTTGGGCAGTGAGCTTTCTGCACTGGGCATTAATGTGGATTTTGCACCGTCACTTGACGTTAACAGCAACCCTGCTAATCCTGTTATAGGTATAAGGTCTTTTTCATCTGACCCCAGCATAGTAGGCAAAATGGGTGTGCAGGTTATAAGCGGTATTCAGGAGAAAAATGTTATTGCCTCTGCAAAGCATTTTCCGGGTCACGGTGACACTTCAACAGACTCTCATACAAGCCTGCCTGTAGTTGATAAATCTTTGGCTGAGCTTGAAAAGTGTGAGCTTGCTCCTTTTAAAGAGGCAATCAGCGGTGGTGTTGATATGATTATGACAGCACATATTCAGTTTCCACAGGTAGAAAAGGAAACCGTGGTGTCTGAACTTACAGGAGAAGAAATTACCCTGCCGGCTACGCTTTCAAAAACCTTTGTTACAGATATTCTCAGAAATAAAATGGGCTTCAATGGCGTTGTTACAACAGACGCTATGAATATGGCAGGTATCTCTGACAACTTCACTATGTCACAGGCTTGTATTCTTGCAATAAATGCAGGTGTTGATATGCTGTTAATGCCTGTTTCTCTTACAGATGAAAGCAGTAATACAGAGCTTTCAGCACTTATTGGCAATATAAAGTCAGCAGTTGTTAATGGTACAATCAAAGAAGAAACTATCAATAATGCTGTAAAGAGAATACTTAATTTAAAAGAAAAGCGTGGTATTCTTAATTATACAGCACCTACAGTTGAAAACGCACTTGCTGTTGTAGGCAGTGCCGAAAATCACGAGGCAGAGGACGATATTGCAACAAAGGCTATAACTGTTCTTAAAAATGACAACAACACATTGCCATTCAAGCCACAGGAAAATCAGAAGGTTGTATTTGTAACTGCCTATGGCAACGAAACTCCAAACTGTGAGTATGCTATGAGTAAGCTTATAGCGAAAAACGCTGTGCCTAATGTTACATACGAAACATATTATTATAACGATGGTGGAAGTACACAAGACGAGATACTTACAGCAATAAGCACTGCCGATTTTGTAATTACACTTACAGAGATGAACTCAAGTACAGATATTACCCCAGACAGCACAAGCACAGCTGTTCCAAAAGCAATACTTAATTATACTAAAGAGAACAACATAAAATGTGCTATGATAAGTGTGGGCAAGCCCTATGATACAGCAAACTATACAGACGCTTCTGCTTTGCTTGTTGCATATGGCTGTAATGGTATGGATTATTCCGATACAGATGGTTCATTGCCTGCAAGCTATACATACGGCCCTAATATTATATCTGCTATAGAAGTTGCATTTGGTTATAAAACTCCTTATGGTACATTGCCTGTAGATGTTCCAAGAATAAGAGATGACGGCACAATGGATACAAGTCAGCTTGCATTCAAAAAGGGCGATGGCTTACTTTATGCAGGTACAACAAGACCAACAGAAGCATCCACACAGTCTGTTGCAGAAAAAGCAACAACAGCAGTTAAAGAGGACAATAGCACAACATCTCTTAATGATGTAGTTACAAAGCTTGACCAAAGCGGTAATCTTACAATAGTTATAGTTCTTTCGGTTGCAGTGGTGGTTGTAATTATCCTTATTATTGCTGTGGCAGTAAGTAGTAGAAAGAAAAAGTAAAAATTAAAAGTTAAAAATTAAATTGCTGTAAATTCAGCACTATATAAGATGAACCAATAAGCCAAAGAGCCAGGCAGAAATGCTTTGCTTCTTTGGCTTATTTCAGGTATAAATTACAACATAAAGTTCATTTTTTGTTATTTGTTTGTTCATATATCTGCTATAACATTATAGTCTATGGTTCAAAAAGATTTATATTTATCCTCCCTCGGCAAGAAGACTCCGACCTCTATAGGTTGGGGATGAATTGCCGTCAGTCCGTAAGGACTGAAAACGGCTTGACATCACAAAAATGTAATGATACGATATAATTGTGAATAAAACAAATTGGGTGG
>JAXJYN010000005.1:0-17910 GCA_036306965.1 Acutalibacteraceae bacterium | reverse complement strand
ATATATATCAGTTGCAAAATATGAACAATAAACAAAAAAACATATTGCTTGTGTTATATCTTGGAATGTTTTCAGTTGACAATTTTGACGCTTTGTATTAATATATACAGTAGGATTACTGTCACGATAAAAGGTGCGTTGCTTGTTTAAAAAGTGCGTACTTTTTATTATGTGAGGTATATTTTAAGTTATGTGAAATTCGTTAGAAGTATAAGAAGTATTATGAAAAAGTCGTCAGAAAAAATTGAATTTTAGGGGTGTTAATCCTTGGATAAATTTGTCGTAAACGGTGGCAAACCATTGTCGGGTGAAGTAACAATATGCGGTGCAAAAAATGCCGCTGTTGCCATTATTCCTGCAACTATACTTGCCGACGGCCCTTGTAGGCTGGAGAATATTCCCGATATAAGCGATGTTTCCGCAATGTTCACTATATTACAGGAAATGGGAGCAACAGTAGAGAAGGTTGAAGAAAATACTTACGTTGTAGACGCTACAACTTTAAATACAACAGAGGCTGTTTTTGAACTTGCACGAAATATGCGTGCGTCTTATTATCTTTTGGGTGCTCTTTTAGGTAAAAAGGGTAACGCAAAGGTTGCTATGCCGGGCGGATGCTTTTTTGGTGTACGTCCTATAGACCAGCATTTAAAAGGCTTTGCAAGTATGGGGGCAGAACACCATATGATAAACGGTGGTGATGCTATTGAAGTAAGTGCCGAAAAGCTTGTTGGCGGTTATGTATATATGGACGTAGTATCGGTAGGTGCTACAATGAATGTAATGCTGGCGGCTGTAATGGCAGACGGCACAACAATAATTGAAAATGCGGCTAAAGAGCCACATATTGTAGACCTTGCAAATTTTCTTATTACTATGGGTGCAAACATTAAGGGTGCAGGTACAGACGTAATTAAGATAAAGGGTGTTTCAAGCCTGCACGGTACAACATATTCAATTATACCTGACCAGATAGAGGCAGGTACTTATATGGCGGCTGTTGCGGCTACAGGTGGAACAGCTACTATTAAAAACGTAACACCAAAGCACCTTGACTCTATTACAGCAAAGCTGAGAGAAATGGGAGTAAAGGTAGAAGAAGGTGACGACAGTGTTTATATAGACGCTACTAACGGTATAAAACGCTGTAATATAAAAACAATGCCACATCCGGGATTCCCTACAGATATGCAACCACAGATTGTTGCACTTTTGACAGTGGCAGACGGCACAAGCATTGTGAATGAAAATGTATGGGAAAGTCGTTTTCAATATGTTGACCAGCTTGTAAAAATGGGTGCAAAAATTTCGGTTAACGGCAGACTTGCTATTATAGACGGAGTTAAAAAATTAATTCCGGCAGATGTGGTTGCAACTGATTTGCGTGCAGGTGCTGCTTTGATTATTGCTGCACTGTGTGCAGACGGCGAAAGCACTATTTCAAGCATTAAGTATATTGAACGTGGTTACGACAGAGTTGTAGAAAAGTTCAAGGCACTTGGCGGAGATATTGTCAAGGTAGTTGGCTAAAAATATAGGAGTTTCAGACAGGCAGACCGAGAAAGTCTGCCTGTTTTACGATATACAGAATAGGTATAAAGGATTTGGTTTTATGGCAAGGGTGTATCCATTGTTCAGCGGTAGTAAGGGTAATTGTTATTATGTTACTACAGGTGGTAAAGGAATTTTAATAGATGCAGGGCGAACAGCAAAGCAGATTGAACAGGCTCTTAAAGATAACAGCATAGACGCAAAAAATATTGAGGGTATTTTTATCACTCACGAGCATACAGACCATATAAAGGGTGTGCGTGTGTTTGCCTCTCGCTATGGTATAAATGTTTACGCAACAGAGGGTACATTGCAGAAAATGGATATGGGCGGTCATCTTGTACCCGAAAAATACAGCAGTTATATTATAAACAGTGGTGCAAATGTTGCAGGAATGACGGTGAAACCGTTTGCAACCTCTCACGACTGTGCTGAGAGTGTTGGTTATATAATAGAAACACCCGACAATAGAAAGCTTGCTATTGCCACTGACACAGGCTGTATTACAGACGAAATGGCAACTGCGTTAAAGGGTAGTGACGTAGTTGTAATAGAGTCAAATCACGATGTAAATATGCTGTTGAATGGTGTTTATCCTTATATGCTGAAAAGAAGAATTTTATCTGACTGTGGGCATTTGTCCAACGAAACCTGTGCAGAGTTCCTTCCAAAGCTGGTTCGCAGTGGCAGTACAAGATTTTTGCTTGCACATTTAAGTCAGGAAAATAATATGCCACAAATTGCACTCCAATCTGCCCGATGCTCTCTACAGCAGTACAATATGAAAGAAAATACAGATTATACAATAGATGTTGCAAGAGAAACAACAAATGGCAGTTACATAATTTTTTGAGGTAGAATATGCTTTTTATTAATATTATTTGTGTTGGAAAGTTAAAGGAAAAATTCTGGACTTCGGCTGTTTCTGAGTATGAAAAAAGGCTGAAGGCTTTTTGTAAATTTAAAATAACTGAGGTTGATGAGGAGAAAATACCGGACAATCCAAGCCAAAGCCAGATAGATACCACACTTGACAAAGAGGGTAAAAGAATTATCAAAGCTGTAGGAAAGGGTGCAAAGGTGGTTGCACTGTGTATTGAAGGTAAAATAATTTCATCTACAGACCTTGCAGATGTTTTTGCAGATACGGCACTGAGTGGAATAAGCGAGATTGATTTTATAATTGGTGGCTCGTGGGGACTTTCTGACGAAGTAAAAAAAATTGCGGATATAAAGCTTTCTATGTCTAAAATGACCTTTCCTCATCAGCTTGCCAGAGTAATGCTCTGCGAGCAGGTTTACAGAGGCTTTCAGATTAATAGTGGTGGAAAATACCATAAATAAAATAAATTATAATTTACCAATATAAAAAAGAAAGAGGTGTTAATAATGGCACTTGACGGTGGATATTTAAGACATATATGCAACGAAATAAATACTATGGCAGTTAACAGCAGGGTAGAGAAGGTGTATCAGCCAAATAAAGACGAAATTGTGCTTGGCTTGCGTGGCTTAAACGGTGCAAGCAAGCTTTTGCTGTCATCAAGAGCAAATAGTCCACGAATTAACTTTACACAGTATGCTCCCGAAAACCCAAAGGTTCCGCCTATGCTGTGTATGCTTTTCAGAAAAAAGCTTTGTGGTGCTAAGCTTATCAGAGCCTGTCAGCCTGATATGGAACGTATTATATTCCTTGAATTTGACGCTACAAACGATTTGGGCGACCATATAAAGCTTACTCTTGCTGTTGAAATAATGGGCAAGTACAGTAATGTTATTTTTATTGATGAAGAAAATACAATTATAGACGCACTCAAGCGTGTTGATATTTCTATGTCATCACAACGTCTTGTTTTGCCCGGCATTAAATATAATATGCCACCTGCACAGGACAAAATAAATGTGCTTGAGAGTAGTGCGGAAAAAGTAATTGAACAGCTTGAAGCCTTAACGGTAGATACCAAGCTGAGCAAGGCTCTTTTAAACGTAATTCAGGGTGTTTCGCCTGTGGTTTGTCGTGAGATTGAATATTTAACGGGTAAGGGTGCAGAGCTTACAACAGGGTCTTTGACAGATGAGCATAAGAAAAGACTTTTATTTTTCCTTAATAGAATGATTACAGAGCTTAAAGACTGTACAGGTACACCGTGTATGGCTGTTGTAAATAATAAGCCTATGGACTTTGCTTTTATGGATATTACCCAGTATGGTGAGGTTGCCAGAATAAAACGTACCGAAACCTTTAGTCAGCTGTTGGACGATTTCTTTACAGAGCGTGACACCGCAGAGAGAATGAAGGTTAAGTCACAGGATTTGCACAGACTTTTGTCAAATACTACCGAGCGACTTTCAAGAAAAATTAATTCGCAAAATGCTGAGCTTGCACAGTGTACCGACAGAGAACCGTTAAGAATAAAAGGCGATTTGTTGCAGGCTAATTTGTATAGAATTGAAAAGGGTGCTAAAAGCGTTACTGTTGAGAATTTTTATGATGAGAATAAGCCTATTACAATAGAGCTTAACCCTGCACTTACTCCTACACAAAATTCACAGAGATATTATAAAAATTACCGAAAGGCAAAAACAGCCGAGCAGGTGTTGAAGGTGCAGATTGAAAAGGCAACAGAGGAGCTTGAATATATAGATACAGTTCAGGAAAGCTTAAACCGAGCAACAACAGAGGCAGAGCTTAATGAAATTCGTGCCGAGCTTACCGAACAGGGCTATGTAAAAGCACCAAGGGGAAAACAAAAGAAGGCTTCAGCATTGCCACCGCTGAAATTTACTTCATCAACAGGCTTTACCATTTTAGTAGGACGAAACAACAAGCAGAATGATAAGCTTACATTGAAAACAGCGTCTAAAAACGACATATGGTTGCATACCAAGGATATACACGGCACACATACTATAATAGTAACAGAGGGCAAAGAGGTTGATGACCAAACCTTGCTAGAGGCAGGACAGATAACAGCCTACCACAGCAAGGCAAGAAACAGCTCTCAGGTGCCTGTTGATTACACACTGGTTAAGAATGTAAGCAAACCGTCCGGTGCAAAGCCGGGTATGGTAATTTATGTAAAGAATAAAACAATCTATGTAACACCAAAGCTGATATAATAATTACATAGCTGTTCACGAGGAATGATATGACACATAAGCAATACATATATGATGTGCCAAACGGTAAAACAGTTGTACTGTTTATTCACGGAATAATTGGCACACCTAACCATTTTAAAAATTTTGTTGATATTTTGCCCGATGATTATGCAGTGTATAATCTGTTGCTTGACGGTCACGGAAAAACTGTAAAGGATTTTGCCCGTTCATCTATGACAAAGTGGAAAGAACAGGTTAATTCAACTGTAAAACAGCTTGCGGAAAGATACGAAAATATTATAATAGTTGCTCACTCTATGGGTACACTTCTGGCAATTAACTGTGGAATTGAATTTTCAAAAAAAGTAAAATTACTTTTTCTTTTGAATGTACCGTTAAAAGCCACTTTAAAGCTTTCTACAGCGGTTAATTCGGCAAAGCTTGCTTTAGGATTAGAAAAAGATAATGACATGGCAATACAAAATCAAAAGAATGCTTGCAGTATTCAGCTTGACAAAAAGCTATGGCAATATGCGGGTTGGATTCCACGTTATCTTGAACTTTTTAAAGAAATAAGAGCAACAAAAAAGAAAATTTCACATATACAAAACCCTTGCTACGCTTTTCATTCCAAGTATGATGAGTTGGTTTCTAAAAAATCTATTAAATATTTAAAGGTCAACAAAAATATAAATGTTAAAGTGCTTGAAGGCTCAGGTCATTTTGCATATAGCAACGAAGATAGCCACTATATGCTTGAACAGTTTAAATCGCTTATTATGTGTTATGCTGAAAAAGAGAATATATCGAAATAAAAAAGCCACTGTTACGCTTAATTACCTGTAACAGTGGCTTTTACTGTATTTATGAATGAATTTTACTGTTTACCATATTCCAAGTATATGTTGCATAAGCAGGCTTACTCCTGCAATACCTACCCAACAGCACAAGCCCATAAATATTGGTTTGCCACCTGTTTTTACAAGCTTAACAATGTTTGTGTTAAGTCCAATTCCTGCCATAGCCATAATAATGAAAAATTTACTTAACTGCTTTAAAAATCCGAACACAGCAGTTGTGTAAACCTGTATGCTTTCGGGCAGAAGGGCTGTACACAATGTAGTTATAATAGATGCAGTTATAAAGTATAGTATAAAGAACGGAAAAATCTTTTTAAGGCTGAATTTTGTGCCTGTAGCATTTTCTTCTTTTTTAGCTTTTCTGGAGCGTACAAGGGCAAGTACAAGAGTTATTGGAATAATTGCAAGTGTGCGTGTAAGTTTTACTATTGTTGCAGAGTCAAGAACTGCTGTTCCTGTACCGTGCATACTGTCCCAAGATGAAGCAGCCGCTGTTACTGATGATGTGTCGTTAATGGCTGTGCCTGCAAACAGTGCAAAGCCTTCGTCAGACAAACCCAAAGCACCACCCAACGTAGGAAAGATGATTGCCGCAATAACGTTGAATAAAAAGATAACAGAAATGGATTGTGCAATTTCTTCGTCATTAGCTTCAATTACAGGTGCTGTAGCTGCAATAGCTGAACCACCGCAAATAGATGAACCTACACCCACCAGTGTAGAAATTTTAGCAGGCATTTTCATTATTTTATAAAGCAAAAACGAAACCACCAGCGATGTTGTTATAGTAGCCATTATAATGGGCAGTGATTTTGCACCTGTTTGAAGAATTGTAGAAAGGTTAAGACCAAATCCCAGTAAAATAACTGCATACTGTAAAATTTTTTTGCTTGTAAATGTAATACCCGCCTGTAGGTTTTCTTTATTTTTGATAAACAGTGTAATAATCATACCAAATATTATTGCAAACACAGGCCCTCCGATAATAGGCCCTACAACAGGTATAATTTTGCTTAATGTGTTTGCAAGCACCGCAATGGCAAGGCATAGTGTAATACCGTACCAGTTTGATTTTACAAAGCTTACAAAGCCTTTTTTCTCACTCATTTTCAATCTCCTCTGTTTTTATTTTGTGTTGGTAAATATAAGTATATCACAAATACCCTATGAAATATAGATTTTATAGTTTGGTAAAATGAAATTTTTTGTTGTGAACTTTAAATGGGTGTTAGTATTAATATTAAAGCTTAAAATTTTTCAAGGTTTATTCAAGGAATAACTATTAAAATAAATTAATAAAGGCATAGTAGGTTTTCTTTACTTGTTATGTGTACAAAATGCACAATTTTATAAACTGGTATTTATACTTATTAACGTAAATTTGACAAATTGTGCGGTTTGGTATATATTTATGTCTGATGAAATTATTAAAATAAAGAAGGAGTGACTGTTTGATATGGTAGAGGTTAAAAACCTTGTAAAGCGTTACGGTGATAAGCTGGCTGTTAATAATGTTAGCTTTACTGTTAACGAAGGTGAAATTCTTGGTTTTCTTGGCCCTAACGGTGCAGGTAAATCAACCACTATGAACATTATAACAGGATATTTGTCATCAACATCTGGTACAGTAACGATTGACGGCTGTGAAATTCTTGACGACCCTAAGGGAGCAAAGTCCAAAATAGGCTACTTGCCTGAGCTTCCTCCGTTGTATCAGGATATGACAGTAAAAAGATACCTTGAGTTTGTGTATGACCTTAAAAAGGTTACACTGCCAAGACAGGAGCATATTGCTGAGGTTTGTAAGGTAACAAAAATTACAGACGTTTACAACAGAGTTATCAAGAACCTTTCAAAAGGTTACAGACAAAGAGTTGGTCTGGCACAGGCTCTAATAGGCAATCCACCTGTTATTATTCTTGATGAACCTACTGTAGGTCTTGACCCTAAGCAGATTATAGAAATGCGTAATTTGATAAGAGGTTTGGGTAAAAAGCATACAGTAATTTTGTCATCACACGTTTTGTCAGAAATTCAGGCTGTATGTGACAGAATTGTGGTTATAAATAACGGTCAGCTTGTTGCTGATGAAAGCACAAATAATATTACTACAAATCTTACAGGTGTAAAAAGGATTCAGCTACATATAGACGGCAAAGAAGATGTTGTTTTGCCTGCACTGCGTAAGGTTGACGGTGTTTCAAGAGTGCGTAAGGTTATGAGAACAACCGAAGGCTTTGGTGAATATTTGATAGAATCTAAGCCTGACAAAGATATACGCCGTGGAGTATTTTTTGCTATGGCTGAAATAAACTGCCCTATAGTAATGATGAGAAATGCAGAAATGTCACTTGAGGACGCATTCTTAAGAATTACAAGCGGAGTAGATGTAAATGCAAAAGGAGGCAGAAAATAATGTTTGCTATTTATAAAAGAGAGCTTAACGCATATTACACATCTCCTATTGCTTATGTGGTTTATGCTGTTGCCGCTTTTTTTGGTGGTGTGTATTTTATGGGAAATGTATTGATGGCAGATACATCTGATATGACATATGTTTTCCTTAATATGACATCTGTTGTTATTATTCTTGTTCCAATTCTTACAATGAAGCTATTTAGTGAAGAAAAGAACAAAAAAACCGAGCAGGGTTTGCTTACAGCACCTGTTAATCTGCTACAAATAGTTATGGGCAAGTTCCTTGCTGCTGTTACAGTTTATGCTGTTTTAATGGTGTTGTTTATTATTTATGGTATTATCATCAGCACATATGTAACACCTTCTTGGATTACTATTTTTAGTAACATTCTTGGTTTATTCTTGTTTGGTATGGCTCTTATTTCTATAGGAATTTTTGTATCAACTCTTACAGAAAGCCAGATTGTTGCCGCTATTATTTCAATCGGTGCAGGCTTGCTTATATGCTACATAGATTCTTTTGCAAGCTCAATAGGTGTTGAGCTTATTCAAACAATTCTGTCTGCCATTTCATTTACAACACCATATCAGAACTTTGCAGTAGGAATTATTAAATTCTCAGATGTTATATTCTTCCTAAGTGTGCCTGTACTGTTTATATTCCTTGCAGTAAGGGTACTAGAGAGAAGACGCTGGAATTAAGGAGGTGCCACAGTGAGTAAAGATAAAAATAATTTTAATGAAGAATTAAATGAAGAAATAAGCGTTGAAGAAAACACTGTTGACGCTTTGAATGACACAGAGGATGAAGAAGCTTCTGCAACAGATGATATTGATTATGCAGAAGAAGATGATGATGAAATTGAATATGAAGATAACAAAAAGAAGAAAAAAGAGGACGGAAAGCTAAAAGCATTTTTCAAAAGCAGAAAGCTGAGAAAGGGTGGCTTGTCTGTTGCTTTTACAGCAGTATTTATTGTTCTTATTATAGTTATCAATATGGTAGCCGGACTTGTTACAAATAAAGTGCCTGCACTTACATTTGACCTTTCGGCATCACAAACTTACGAGCTTACACAAGACACTATTGATTTTCTTGCTACTGTAGATAAGGACGTTACAATTACTGTTCTTGCTTCAGAAAGCGATTATACAAGTTCTTCTGAATATTTTTTGAAAGCTAACACATTGCTTAAGCAGTACAAAAACTTCAGCAACAAAATAAAGATTGAGTATGTTGACTTAACTGCAAATCCTACATATATCAATGACTATCCTGATGATACTTTGTCAGCAGGTAACTACATTGTAAAATGTGGTGAAAAATATCGTATTCTTACTACTGATGATTTGTTTGAAACTTCTGTGAATGATTACTATGAAACAGAGGTTACAGGTCTTAATGTAGAGCCTGCCGTAACAACTGCTATTCTTAATGTAACATCAGAAAATCAGACAAAAGTTCAGTTTATTGAGGGCTTTGGTGACTACAGTGCAAGTGCATTAAAAACTCTTTTAGAGCAGAACAACTACGAGGTAGGCACTGTGTCTACACTTACAGAGGATATTGACACAGATACAGAGGCTTTAATTCTCTTTACACCATCTGCCGATTTAGATGAAACATCTGCCAAGAAGATTAAAGAATTTTTAAATAACAACGGAAATTACGGCAAAGACCTTATCTATGTTGCTGCACCTGAGAAATTTGAAACACCTAACCTTGATGCACTGCTTGAAGAATGGGGTATGGCAATGGGTGACGGTCTGGTAGCTGAAACAGATTCATCAAAGCTGTTAAATACTTCAAGTTACCTGATTTCTGTTTTAGATTATAATAATGCTGAATATACAGACGGTTTGAAAAATACTTCACTGCCTCTTGTTGGCGGTTATATAGTTCCTGTTGAGATTACAAACGAGAACACAGCAACATCATTGCTGACAACATCTTCATCAGCTAAGCTTTATCCGTTTGACGCTGATGAAAGCTTCAGCCTTGAAGACGCAGAAGCACAGCAATTCAACGCAGCTGCTATAGGTACAAAAACATCAGGTGAAGAAACTACATCAAATATTGTTGCCATAGGTTCATATTTGATGTTTGAAGAAAATGCTATTAAGATGTCATCATATAACAACGGTGCTTATTTGGTTAATATGTGCAATAAGCTTACAGAGAATACAGACGAGGGCATTACTATTGACGGTAAAGACCTTACACAGCCATCACTTGGTATTACAACTGACCAAATTAATATATGGACAGCAGTTTGTATGGCTGGTATTCCTGTAGTAATTGTTATTGTTGCAATAGTTATCTGGGTTCGCAGGAGGAATAGATAATGGCAAACAATAAGAAGAAAAACAAAAATAATGTTAATAAACCCACAGCCGATACTTCGGCTGTGGATACACAGGAAGTAAAAGTAGACAACAATCCTGAGGAAGATGACGGTTCTCTGTTTTATGACAACACCGCAGGAACAATATTTTCTGCTGACTCTGACGCTGAAACAGGCAGTACAAAATCTGCCAAGCAAACAGCAAAAAAGAACAAAAAGAAAGAGGAAAGCGGAAAAACAGGCAAAAATAAAATGCCTATAATTATTGTTATTATAGTTTTACTTGTGGCTGTAGCCTTTGTGGGCGTGTACTTTTTGGTACAGAATTTTGTACCTGACAGCAGTGACGCAACTACTGCTACATATCCTACAGACGAGAACGGCGAGCAGTATGCAACAGACTTAAAGGGAAATAAGATAGACTCCCAAAAAGACAATAACGGTAATATTTTAAGTGCAGGTGTTGAGGAGCTTATTGACCACGTACCTGCTGATATTAAGTCTGTAAAGGTAACAAATGAATACGGTTCATTTGAAATAACAGCTGAAACTCCTACCGAAACAGCCACAGACGAAAACGGCGAGGAAACAGTTACAACAGACGCTACGGTTTATACTCTTAAAGGTTATGAAGACGCACCTTTGGCTACAGGTATGCCTGACGCTGTAGCAAATGACGCTGCTGCTGTTACTACAACCAATGTTGTTGATATTACAGGTGCTAACCCTGAGGAATACGGCTTGGATAATCCAAGAGCAACCGCAGAGGTTACATTTATAAATGGCAACGCAAGAACAATTACAGTAGGTAACGAAGCACCTGACAGTGCAGGAGCTTATATTAAGGTTGACGGTGACGAGGCTATTTACCTTGTTGATACAGAATCTGTTGACGCTTTCTTGTATAAGAAAATGGCTTTGTTGGATTCTACAGTTACAGATACAGCCAGTGAAGAAGGAAGCAATACACCTGATAAAGTAACTATAAGCGGTGCTAACTTTGCAGACACACTTGTGTTTGTGCCTAACGATGACGAAACAGTGTCTACAGCTTACTATAAAATGACATCACCTGTAGAATGCTTTGTAAATGTAACAAATGGTTCGACAGTGCTTGAGTCTTTGCATTCTGTTACAGCCAGCGAGGTTATTGCATATAAGCCTGACACAGAAACTCTTACAAAGTACGGTATCAATACAGAGAATCCATATGCAGAGTTGAATGCTGAATTTTCAGACGGAAAAATTCATCTTTATGCGTCAAAGCCTGTTGTTGAAGAAGAAAGCGATTCTTCAGATACATCAAGCACAACAAGTTCAACATATATCTACAGCCCTGACAAGAATATGATTTACTCTATAGCAACATCAAGTGTTGCGTGGGTAACAACCTCTTATGAAGATATGGTATTTGAATATGTTATGAAGCCTGACCTTGCTTCTATTAAAACAATAGATGTTACAGCAGATGGAAAGACATATTCATTTGATATTTCTACAGAAACAAGTACAGATGATGAAGGAAACGAAACTTCAACAACTACTATAAAGAGTGGTGATAAAACTCTTGATACAAGTAAGTTTGATATTTTCTTCCAAAATCTGGAGTCTGCAACAGTTAACAGTGTTAAGAGTGGCAATGTAAGCGGAGATGCACTGCTGACAGTTAAATTTACTTATAACAATGATAAAGAGGCAGACACATATACCTTCTATAAGGGTGACGCAGGTAAGTGCAACTTCTCGTTTGATGGTTCTACTGTAATGGGAGATGTATTTGAAACCTATGTCAATAAGATTATAGAGGACGCTCCTAAAGCTGTTAAAGGCGAGGACGTAACAGCTATATAATGATTACAACTTAAACCCCAATATAACTCCAAAACAGCACACTGTAATTTAATGCAGTGTGCTGTTTTATTTTAATGTTTAAAGTGTTATAATATAAACAAGATTATACAAAGAGGTGTAAAATATGGGCATTTTAGACTGGATTTTTGAAGATGAGGATATAACAGAATATGATGGACTTCCTGTAATAAATATAAGTAATGAAATATGGCTTGCCTTTACACAAGAGATTATAAAATGGAATGAACCTGATATTTACGCTTTTTCGTTTTATGTGGATTACGACATTGACAGTCTGAGTGACCTGCGTCTTTATTTTGGATATAATACCGAAAGTCAGGTAGAAAAAGAAAAATGCAAGGATTTTGACGATGAAACCATACGATGGAACTATAACTTTTGGTTACAGAACGAAACCTTTTGTTTTGGTGAGGATGGTATGTCAAGGGGACTTGTAAAAGCGTGGTTCAAGCAACAGAAAATACGTGAATATGAGTCTGTAGAATTGTTTGTACAACAGGTTATTTATACTGTACGTGAAATTCATAAAAGCGGTATAATAAAAGAGAAATTCGGTATGGAATTACCCATAATAATTCACACTATGAACTATCACGATAATATTGCCAAAATAAATATCAAAGCCAACGGTGAGCTTCTGGACAAAGCGTTTATAGAATACTGCAAGTAGAGTTGAAATTTAGTTATAGCTTGACAAACAGTATTTGAATAAAATTACAATAAATATTAAAAGAGTGTAGCGGTTCAAAAATTGCTACACTCTTTTTTAGTCTTGATTTTAGTATATAGCCTGTAGAGTAACTATAACTTATTAAATAACAAAACTATGATTATGCTTAACTCAACTCAACCTTAACATTATACTCTTTCAGCCAAAAGTCTACTTGTATAAGGTAGGCAAGTATTTGTGGTGCTTGCATAAGCTGACCATACCAAGGTGAGCTTATTTCGTTTGGCTTTTCTATAATTCTGTTAACTGCATCAGCGTCAAGAAACTGCATAATAGGGCTGTTTTCTTTCATCAGATTTTTCATAGCTGTTGCACACAATTTAAAATAAACAGGGTTGTGAGTTTTGGGGTATGGACTTTTCTTACGCCATACTATTTCATTTGGTAGTATGCCGTCCATTGCTGTACGGATAATTCCTTTTTCTCTGCCGTTAAGTGCTTTTAACTGCCACGGCATATTGTAAGCATATTCAACTAGTCGGTAGTCGCAGAATGGTACTCTTACCTCCAAACCACTGTACATACTGCACCTGTCCTTACGGTCAAGCAAGCCCTGCATAAACCAGTTGAAATTAAGCACAAACATTTCCTTCATACGACCTTCCAGCTTGCCTTCGTCCGGCAATTTGTCAACGGAGTTTACAGTAGACAGGTATCTTTCACGCACATATTCTTCGCCTTTTGGTAAAAAGTCTTTTTTTAGTACACTTCTTCTTATATCTAAGCTTCGTGACCAAGGGAAGGTATCCTCAAAAAGTATTTTTTCATTGTGATACCACGGGTATCCGCCAAAAAGTTCATCTGCACATTCACCTGATAAAGCAACGGTAAAATCTTTTTTTACCTCTTTACAGAACAGTAAAAGTGATGAATCAACATCTGTCATTGCGGGTAAATCTCTTGCTTTTACAGAGTCATAAAGTGCATTAAATACGCTTTGATTATCAAGTACAATGTTCCTGTGGTTGGTATCGGCAAATTCACTCATCAGCTGAATATAATCGCTGTCGGAGTTTGGTTGGAATGTGCTTTTCTTAAAGTATTTTGCGTTGTCCTCATAATCTACCGAGTAGGTGGTAAGCTTGCCTTTTGCGTTATCCTTAAAATAATCCGATGAAAATTTGCTTATTATGCTGGAGTCAAGTCCACCGGAAAGAAATGTACATAACGGAACATCTGACACAAGCTGTCGGGTTATTGCGTCCTTCAGCAGATAGCGTGTGTATTCAATAGTTTCATCCTTGCTGTGTGGGTGAGGCTTTGCGGTAAGCTTAAAATATTTGCGTTTTTTAAAAATACCGTCTTTATATGTTCCACATTCACCCGGCAGAAGTTCATATATATCCTTAAAAATTCCCATACCGCCACTTCTGCCCGGGCCAATAAAGAAAATATCCATTAAACCCTGTTCATCAACTACAGGATTAACCACAGGGCATTTTAAAATTGTCTTAATTTCTGACGCAAACAGAAAACCACCTTTATACTGATAATAGAAAAACGGCTTAACTCCTATTCTGTCCCTTGCGATAAACAGCTTACGGTTTTGCCTGTCGTAAACTGCAAAGGCAAAAATACCATTCAGCTTGTCAACACAATTTTCACCCCAGTGAAGATACGCTGTAAGCACTACTTCGGTGTCTGAATGGGTAGAAAAATTATATCCTGCTTTTTTTAATTCCTGTGTAAGCTCGGCAGTGTTATAAAGTTCACCGTTATATACAATGGTACATTTGCCAAACTTACCCTGTTTTGTCATAGGCTGTATTCCGCCTTCGGGGTCAATTACCGTAAGTCTGCGGTGTATAAGGCAAACATCTTTTTCCAGATTGAAAAAAACACCTTTTTGGTCAGGGCCTCTGCTTTTCATAGTTTCAAGCATACTTTCTACAATAGGTTGCTTTTCGGTTAAATCGGTATAACGGTCAAGCCAGCCTGCTATTCCACACATAATATAACCACCTTTCAAAGGTCTGCTGTATTTATTATATTCAAAAATTCCCTTTTGGTTCGCTATTATAATATTGTCAATATTATAATTTAATATACAGTATGAATTTATTTATTATATTCAACTATAACACGGAAAAATTTAGTTGAATACATAAAAATAGATTGTGTTATTGTATAAATTTGTACTGGATTTTGAATTTATTTTGTGGTATAATCTTTTTTGGTGTAAAATCATTTTCAAATTCTTATTGAAAGGTGAGTTTTATTATGTATAAAATAGTAAAAAAGGAAGTGCTTAATCCTACCGTTACACTTATGGAGATTGACGCACCTCTTATTGCAAAAAAGGCAGAGCCTGGTCAGTTTATTATTCTGCGTGTTGATGAGGACGGCGAGCGTATTCCTCTTACTGTAGCTGACTTTGACAGAGAAAAGGGTACTGTAACAATCATTTTCCAGATTGTTGGTGCTACTACAGAAAATCTTAACCATAAAGAAGAAGGCGAGTATATTGCTGACTTTGTTGGCCCTCTTGGTGTGGCTTCTCATACAGATGGTCTTAAAAAGGTTGCTGTTGTTGGCGGTGGCGTAGGTTGTGCTATAGCATATCCAATCGCTAAAAAGCTACATAACCTTGGCTGTGAAGTTCATAGCATTGTTGGTTTTAGAAATAAAGATTTGGTTATTCTTGAAAATGAGTTCAATGCTGTAAGTGATGTTATGAAGATGATGACAGATGACGGCAGTCATGGTGAAAAGGGTCTTGTTACAGACGCTTTGAAGGCTCTTATTGAAAGCGGAGAGCAGTATGACGAGGTTATCACAATCGGCCCTCTTGTTATGATGAAATTTGTATGTAAGCTTACAAAAGAGTACAACATCAAGACAGTAGTTAGTATGAACCCTATTATGATAGACGGCACAGGTATGTGCGGTGGTTGCAGACTTACAGTTGGCGGAGAAACAAAGTTTGCCTGTGTGGACGGCCCTGACTTTGACGGTCATTTGGTTGACTTTGATGAGGCTATTGAACGTGGTTCAATGTATAAGGAATTTGAACGTCACGCACACGAAGAAACCTGCAACCTGTTCAAGAAGGAGGTAAAATGATTATGCCTAATATGTCTTTAAAGAAAAATCCTATGCCCTCACAGGAGCCTGATGTAAGAAATAAAAACTTTCTTGAGGTTGCTTTGGGTTATACAGAAGAAATGGCACTGGACGAGGCACAGCGTTGCCTTAACTGTAAACACAAGCCTTGTGTAAACGGTTGTCCTGTACATATAAATATCCCTGCATTTATCCACGAGGTAGCACAGGGTAATTATGACGAAGCATATAACATTATCTCAGAATCAAGCTCATTGCCTGCTGTATGCGGTAGAGTATGTCCACAGGAATCACAGTGTGAGAAAAACTGTGTTCGTGGAATTAAGGGCGAAGCTGTTGGTATAGGCAGACTTGAACGTTTTGTTGCTGACAGACACAACAGCAACGAAAATGTTACTGTAGAAAAGCCGGTTTCTAATGGTCATAAGGTAGCTGTTATTGGTTCAGGCCCATCAGGTCTTACTTGTGCAGGTGACCTTGCTAAGAAGGGCTATGAGGTAACAGTATTTGAGGCACTTCACCTTGCAGGTGGTGTACTTGTTTATGGTATTCCTGAATTTAGACTGCCAAAGGCTATTGTTCAAAAGGAAATTGACACACTAAAGGCTCTTGGTGTTAAAGTAGAAACAAATATGGTTATTGGTAAGATTTTGTCTATTGATGAGCTTATGGACGAGTATGGCTTTGAGTCTGTATATATTGGCTCAGGTGCAGGCTTGCCACGCTTTATGAACATTCCGGGTGAAAACCTTAAGGGTGTTTATTCTGCAAATGAGTTCCTTACAAGAGTTAACCTGATGAAAGCATATAAAGACAACAGCACTACACCTATTGCAAACTCTAAAAAGGTTGCAGTTGTTGGTGGCGGTAACGTAGCAATGGACGCTGCAAGATGTGCAAAGCGTCTTGGTGCTGAAGATGTATATATAGTTTACAGACGTGGTGAGGACGAACTTCCTGCAAGAGCAGAAGAGGTTGAACACGCTAAAGAAGAAGGCATTATCTTCAAGCTTCTTACAAACCCTGTTGAGATTCTTCCTAACGAAGAAAACAAGGTTGGTGCTATGAAATGTGTAGAAATGGAGCTTGGTGAACCTGACGCTTCAGGCAGAAGAAGACCTGTAGTAAAAGAGGGTTCAGAGTTTGAGCTTGACGTTGACTGCGTAATTATGTCTATTGGTACATCACCTAACCCACTTATTAAGTCAACTACAAAGGGCTTGGATACTCAAAAATGGGGCGGAATTATCGCAGATGAAAACGGTCTTACATCTCGTGAGGGTGTTTATGCAGGTGGTGACGCTGTAACAGGTGCCGCAACAGTTATTCTTGCAATGGGTGCAGGTAAAACAGCCGCAGCAGCTATTGACGAGTATATCCAGAATAAAAACAAATAAATTTTTAAGCTCACTCAACATTAAGCTCACTCCACATTTTTCAAAGAAAAATGTGGGTTCGGGGTTATGTACGCCATAATCTGAGCAACCAGTCATAAAATTGACATTTTCAAGAGTTGCATATTTCGGGGTTATGTACGTCATAATCTGAGCATTTAAAAGTGATATTGAATAGTAAAACTCCCAACTCAGGCTTTTAAAGCTTGATTCGGGAGTTTTTGTTTTTAATCGTAAATTTATCCTGTTAATATGTTGAAAACTGTAGCAGATTATTTTTCTGTAGCATAATCTTCGTTATCATCAAGATTATCAAGTGCATATTTACAGCATTGCAAAACTAAAAGATTGAACGAGATTCCGTTTTTATCCTCCCTCGGCAAGAAGACTCCAAACTCTATAGGTTGGGGATGAATTGCCGTCAGTCCGTAAGGACTCAGGGCAACCGCACGAAAAGATAATAAAAATAAGAAAAATATGTTAAAATATCCCAAAGGGGTGTTTTAACATGATGAAGAAATATTTTGAAACAATAAAGGATAGTAGACAACAAGGAAAAATAAAATACAATATGT
>JAXJYN010000004.1:0-70529 GCA_036306965.1 Acutalibacteraceae bacterium | reverse complement strand
TTCAGCGAGAGGTTGATGTAAACGGCAGGGTGCTGATAAAAAAAGCAGTTGACAGCACAAAAGACCAGACCTATGTGTTGTACGTTCTTACACAGGATATGCTTAAACACACTCTTTTTCCGCTTGGCGGTGTGACAAAAGAGGAATCACGAGCATTGGCAGAAAAGCATAATTTAATCAATGCCCGTAAGCCTGACAGTCAGGATATTTGCTTTATAAAAGATGGCGATTATGCAGGCTTTTTAGAGAACACAATGGGCATAAAATCTGTACCGGGTGATTTTATGTACAAAGACGGTACAGTGCTTGGCAAGCATAAAGGAATTATCCACTACACAATAGGTCAGAGAAAAGGCTTGGGAATAAGCTATTCACACCCAATTTTTGTGCTTGACAAAAATCCGTATAGTAATATTGTTACACTGGGAGAAAACGAGGATTTGTTTACAAGCAGATTAACAGCAACTAGCCTTAACTGGATAGCCGTTGACAAGCCAACAGAAAATATGAGAGTAACCGCAAAAACAAGATACAGCCAGAAGGAGTCACCTGCTGTAATTCATATTGTTGATGATGATACGGTTACTGTAGAGTTTGACGAAAAGCAACGAGCCATTACAAAAGGACAGGCTGTGGTGTTTTATGACGGTGAGTATGTTGTAGGCGGAGGTACTATAAGGTAAGGGTAATTTGTTGGGTACTGTTGATAAAGACGGAAGGCTGAAATTTTATTATCAGCATATCAATAAAGCTGAATAACTGATGATGAGGAATCATTGCAAGTTAGTAAATTTGAATGTGAATATAGAGCCACTCGCAGAGAAGAAATGACAAAATTATTACTTGCTTATGGATGTAGCAAAGTAGAGTGGAAGTTCTCAGACGAAACAGGATTTTATCAGCCTGTTGTAGTGGCAAGAAAAGCGTAAAATTTGAATTTGACGAGGTGAAGTGAGTTGATAAAATTTGTGAAAACAATTGATAATATAGGTGAATATCAATGTGGTGAACTTTCTACAACTGCTGAGAAACTTGATGCACCTGTCACAACAGAAGATATGATGAAGAAATCAATACCTATTGCTATAGCATTATGTCTGATTATGTTTTTGACAATGTTCATTAAGATATTTATGAGTAAATCCAGGGTTATTTTTCCGCCAATGGTATTAGGCGGCTGTTTTCTAGGTTTTTTACTAATTATAGTACATGAATGGTTACATGCGATAGTTTATCCTAAAGAAGCAAATGTAACGATTGGGAAATTGAAAGGTAAAATGGTATTTGTAGCGTTGGCATCTTACCCGTTAAAAAGAATTCGTTTTATATTTATGTGTTTATTACCTTTTTTACTTGGGATTATACCGTTGATGTTATTTATATTATCATCTCCTCAAGAAACAGTGTTTAATGGGTTGATGTTTGGAATGGCATGCATGGGAATGGTATCTCCATATCCAGATGTATATAATGTTATTTTAGTATTAAAACAAACAAAAAGCACTGATAAAATCATGTTCTATGGAGATGATGTGTATCGGATTTCTTGATATAAAAGGTGACAGACAAATTCCAATTTGTCAAACGCTTGAAAATTTCAGTTCTACGGAGCTTCTATTTTTACCGAAAAGCTGATTGATTTAATTACTAGTTGTACTATAATATTCTCATGGCAACGCTTTGGCAACAGAAAATCAGTAAGCCAAAATAAAATGTGCAAATGAGGTAAAATATCGGCAGATTTTAAATAAAACTTAAATGAAAAAGTTTAAGTTGGAGCAACAACTTGCCGAGAGCAGGTAAATGTACAAGCATACCATATATTTTGGAAAACAAAAAAATAGAACTACACGAACAGTGGCAGTGGCTTAATGGAGATAAAACAAAGGGTTCATCAATTATTGTTGAAAAATAATCTGTTTTGTTATGTACAAAAAGTGGACAATCAATTATAATTACAAAAAATAAATTAACTTAGAGGGTTTGTGTGAAATATGATGATTGCAGGATGGATTTTATTTGGTATGGGAGTATGGTTTTTATTTTTAGCAATAATTTTTGTTCTTGTATCAAAAAAATTAAATGGCAAAAAAGGTACATCTTGTACTAAAGGAAGATTTATAGGTATGTGTTGTAATGCCTATGACTTTAACAATGGAGGTTCGGGAGATACTTCTCCTACAGGAAGAAACAATACAAATACATATTACCCGATTTTTGTGCTTGACAAAAATCCGTATAGTAATATTGTTACACTGGGAGAAAACGAGGATTTGTTTACAAGCAGATTAACAGCAACTAGCCTTAACTGGATAGCCGTTGACAAGCCAACAGAAAATATGAGAGGAACCGCAAAAACAAGATACAGCCAGAAGGAGTCACCTGCTGTAATTCATATTGTTGATGATGATACGGTTACTGTAGAGTTTGACGAAAAGCAACGTGCCATAACAAAGGGTCAGGCAGTGGTATTTTACGATGGTGAGTATGTTGTTGGTGGAGGTACTATAAGGTGATATTACAAATAATTATATTTGGTTTATCTCCATTAGGGTAGGTTATTGTGATATTCATAATGTAAAACAATATATAGTCCTGCTGAGAAATTGATTGAAGCAAAGATTTTTTATAGTAAATAACACAAATAAAGATGGAATGATGTTAGCATTATGAGTATAATGGCAATAATATTGTACGAATGTATAAGGATATTTGGTTGAATGTAGTTGAAATATATTTAATATAATTATAATAAAAGGGAGAAATTTCGTGAGAAAACTATATTTATCACAGTGTAATATGAAAAAGGGTAAAACTGTTATTATATTGATATTGGTTTTATCTTTTACGTTTGCGTTTACAGCTTTGTTTTTATTCTTAAAACTGGTTGATACACAACTTATAAAAGTTTTGCTGAATTGTATTATATACCTTATTGTCGGTTGTCCCGCTCTTGTAGCTTATAAAATACAGGGTGGTAAAATAAAAGAGCTATTTATTAAGGGTAATAAAAAGCAGTACCTGCTTGCTTTTGCAATTTTCGCTGTTCTTTCGGTTACGATAGCACTTGTACCTGCACTTCTAGGAAACAGTATAATTGGTGGTTCTTTGGCATTTGATATTGAAACATTAATTTTGTATGCTGTTTTCTTTATATTATTTGTAGGACCTATTGAGGAATTTATATTCAGAATATATGTTCAGGAAACATTAGAAAATGTATTTGAAAAGCATAAGTGGCTTGCACCGCTTTTATCATCATTGCTTTTTGGATTGTGGCATTTTACTAATGGCTCATTAATGCAGGTTATCTTCACTTTCTTAATAGGACTTGTATTTGCTTTTTCAAGATATTATTTTAAAAATTGTACATATTTATCTCTTGCACTTTCACACGGGCTGTATGACTTCTTTAACATTGTAATAAGAATGTTTATAATCTGAAAATAATTATAGAATTAATGCAGAAAAGCAAAATTTGCCTTTCTGCATTTTTATGGTTACTTTTTTGTTTTGGGGTTAATGTTAATCTTGAATTTGTTATTTCAGCAAGTATGAAATATCATTTACAATCTGGCTCATTGCACTCATTGCGTCATTCGCCTTGCGTTTTACAGCTTTGGGATTTTTTTGCATAACTTTATTGCTTACATATCCCACAGCAACACCTGTTGCAACAGCTAATGCAACACCTTTTGCAATGTTGGTTGTATTCTTGGTCATTTTTTTACACCTCCAATATAGGGTATAGAGAGATAAAATATTTTTAAAAAGTGTAATTTTATTTGTAATGACAATCCCTCCCCGTTACTATTTTGTACATAGGCTAATAATTTATTACAGAAAGGACAATATAATTTATGGCAGAGTTAAATGTAGTTCTTGTTTCACCTGAAATTCCTCAGAATACAGGCAATATAGCACGTACCTGTGCCGCAACAGGTGCCAGACTTCATCTTGTAAGACCACTTGGATTCAGCATTTCAGAAAAAGCTGTAAAGAGAGCAGGCTTGGATTATTGGGATTTACTGGATATTACGGTTTATGACAGCATAGATGACTTTTTTAGCAAAACCAATGGCCCATACTACTATTTTTCCACAAAAGCACAGCATATACATTCAGATATAAAATATCCTGATGGTGCATATTTGCTTTTTGGCAGAGAAACCGCAGGTTTACCTGAAGAATTGTTGCACAATAATCCCGAAACTACGGTGCGTATCCCTATGATTAATGACGCACGAAGTCTTAATCTTTCAAATTCGGTTGCTGTTGCTGTGTATGAAACACTAAGACAGTGGAATTATCCACAGCTGTTATGCAAGGGTGAGTTACGTAATTACAGCTGGGATAGTGAATAAAATCTTGTTTTTAAATAAAATAGGGTAATTTCACCATAGTAAGTATTGAAAAATATGCCGTTTTATTATAAAATATATTTGTGTTAAGATACTTTCACAGGTGATTTTTAAATTTTGTGAAGGACTTAAGTATACTTGAAAGGATGTTTTTAAAATGGGTTTCCTAGACAAAGTTACAGTAGATGATATTAACGTAAAGGGCAAAAAAGTTCTTGTTCGTTGCGACTTTAACGTACCTCTAAAAGATGGCGTTATTACAAACGACAACAGAATTACAGCTGCTCTTCCTACAATTCAGAAGCTAATCAATGACGGTGGTAAGGTTGTACTTTGCTCACACCTTGGTAAGCCAAAGAACGGTGCAGAGGAGAAGTTCTCACTTGCTCCTGTTGCTGTAAGACTAAGCGAGCTACTAGGTAAAGATGTAGTTTTTGCTAACGATGACGAGGTTGTTGGCGAAAACGCTAAGAAGGCTGTAGAGGCTATGAACGATGGTGATGTTGTTCTTCTTCAGAATACACGTTTCCGCAAGGAAGAAACAAAGAATGTTGAAACATTCAGCAAAGAGCTTGCTTCTCTTGCAGATGTATTTGTAATGGACGCTTTCGGTTCAGCTCACAGAGCTCACTGTTCAACAGTTGGTGTTACAGAGTATGTTAAAGAAACAGCTGTTGGCTATTTGATGCAGAAAGAAATCAACTACCTTGGTAATGCAGTAGAACAGCCTGTTAGACCTTTCGTTGCTATTCTTGGCGGTGCAAAGGTTGCAGATAAGCTGAATGTTATTTCTAACCTGTTAGAGAAGTGTGACACACTAATTATCGGTGGTGGTATGGCTTACACATTCCTTAAGGCTAAGGGTTACGAAGTAGGTAAGTCACTTGTTGATGACAGCAAAATTGACTACTGTAAAGAAATGATGGAAAAGGCTGAGAAGCTTGGCAAACAGCTACTTCTTCCTGTTGATACAACAATTGCAGAATCATTCCCTAATCCAATTGATGCACCAATTGATGTTCAGGTTGTTGATGCTACAGCTATTCCTGCTGACAAGGAAGGTCTTGACATTGGTACAAAGACTCAGGAGCTATTTGGCGATGCTGTTAAGTCAGCTAAGACAGTTGTTTGGAACGGTCCTATGGGCGTATTTGAGAACCCTACATTGGCTGCCGGTACAATCGCTGTTGCTAAGGCTCTTGCTGAAACAGACGCTACAACAATCATCGGTGGTGGTGACTCAGCTGCTGCTGTAATTCAGCTTGGTTTTGCAGATAAGATGAGTCATATTTCAACAGGTGGCGGTGCTTCTCTTGAGTATCTTGAGGGTAAGGTTCTACCAGGTATTGCTGCTATTGCTGACAAGAAATAATTATTTAAACAAAATAAAAAATATGAGGGCGGAAATTTTCCGCCCTTGTTGTTAGAATTTTGTTTATAAAACACATTGGTGATAATATGTCAAGATATATTCAAATGTTTACTACCCCATATCCACCACAGCAGGTAAATAATATTTTTGCGTCTTATCTGACAAGTGAAGGCTTTGAGCCTAAAACTATTGACGGTGAAAATATCTGGAAAAAGGGTGTAGGTCTTTTAACAGCACCACAATGTATAAAGCTTTCATACCAAAATAATGTTTATATTCTTGAAGCGTGGTTGAAATTTGCCATATTGCCGGGCGTATATGTCAGTGAAATGGATTTGGATGGATTTATTGGTTGTATACCAAAATCTATACTTAAATCAAAAGTAGATTATATACTGATGAAGTTGCAGGCAAGATTTATACAGCCTGCAGTAAAAATGCAGGGTATGTATTATAACAATCCAAATATACCACCACAGGCACAGGGCAATCCTTATGCTAACCAAAGTGTACCACAGGCACAGGGTAATCCTTATGCTAACCAGAGTGTACCACAGGCACAGGGTAATCCGTACACTAACCAGAATGTACCACAGGCACAGGGCAATCCGTACACTAACCAGAATGTACCACCACAGATACAGGGTAATCCTTATGCTAACCAGAGTGTACCACCACAGGCACAGGGTAATCCTTATGCTAACCAGAGTGTACCACCACAAGTACAGGGCAATCCTTATATCAACTCAAATGGTCAAAATGTGAAATAATAATATTTATTATAGAATTATAATCTGAAAGGACGATTTAAAATGAATAAGCAGTTAAGAAAAGCAGTTATCGCAGGTAACTGGAAAATGAATAAAACACCAAAGGAAGCTAAGGTTCTTCTTGATGAGATGGCTCCACTTGTAAAGGACGCTGATTGTGAGGTTATCGCTTGTGTTCCTTATGTTGACCTTTGCACAGCTATTGAGGCTACAAAGGGTACAAATATTAAAATTGGTGCTGAAAACTGTCACTGGGCAGAGAGCGGTGCTTTTACAGGCGAAATTTCAACAGGTATGCTTACAGAAATGGGCGTTGAGTATGTTGTTCTTGGCCACAGCGAAAGAAGACAGTATTTTGGCGAAACAGACGAAACTGTAAACAAGAGAACAAAGGCTGCTCTTGCTGCAGGTTTAAAGCCAATCGTTTGTGTTGGTGAGCTTTTGTGGGAGCGTGAGTGCGACATTACAGAAGAGGTTATTGCAAGACAGATTAAGCTTGACCTGTTTGATGTATCTGCTGAAGACGTTAAGAAGGTTATTATTGCTTACGAGCCAGTTTGGGCTATCGGTACAGGCAAAACAGCTACAGCTGACCAGGCTGAAGATGTTTGTGCATTTATTCGTGCTACACTTGCAAAGCTATATAACGAAGAAGTTGCTAACGCTGTTACAATTCAGTACGGTGGTTCTATGAATGACGGCAACTGTGACGAACTACTAAGCAAAGAAAATGTAGACGGTGGTCTTATTGGTGGTGCTTCACTTGTTGCAGAGAAGTTTGCAACTATTGTAAAGGCAGCAAGCAAATAATTTAATAACGGAGTGATTAAAATGACAAAAGAGCAGGTAGCTAAGAAGATTTACGAGCTTTCACATATTACTGGCGAATTTTTGCTAAGATCAGGTCAGATTTCAAACGAGTATTTTGATAAATATCTTTTTGAGGCTAACCCAGAGGTTTTAAACGAGATTGCAAAGATTATGTCAGGTCTTATTCCTGAGGATACAGAGGTTATCGCAGGTCTTGAAATGGGTGGTATCCCAGTAGTTACAGCAATTTCACTAAATACAGGTATGCAGGCAGCTTTTGTAAGAAAGAAAGCAAAAGAGTATGGTACTTGTAAGCTTGCCGAGGGTGCTGACGTTGAGGGCAAAAAGGTTCTTATTATTGAGGACGTTGTTACAACAGGCGGTGCTATTATTGACGGTGTTAGAGAATTGAGAAAAAAGGGTGCTATTGTTGACACTGTACTGTGTGTTATCCAGAGAGCAGACAAGGCTACAGATATTCTTGCAGAGGAAGGCTTAAAGCTTGTTCCTGCATTTACTATGGACTATATCAAGGCTCAAGTTTAAGGAGATTATGAAATGAAAAAACCTACAGTTTTAGTTATTATGGACGGTTATGGTATTGCTCCTGTTAGTAGTGGCAACGCTGTAACAACTGCAAAAACTCCAAACCTTGACAAGATTTTTGCAGAAAACCCATACACAACAATCGGTGCTTCAGGCTTATCAGTTGGTTTGCCTGACGGACAGATGGGTAACAGTGAGGTTGGTCACACAAATATGGGTGCCGGCAGAATTGTTTATCAGGATTTGACAAGAATTACAAAGGCTATTGAAGATGGCGACTTCTACAAGAACGAAGTTCTTTTAAACGCTATTGAAAATGTAAAGAAAAACGGTACAGCTCTTCATATTATGGGCTTGCTTTCAGACGGTGGCGTACACAGCTTTAACGGTCACCTTTATGCTTTGCTTGAAATGGCAAAACAGCAGGGTGTAGAAAAAGTTTATGTTCACGCATTTATGGACGGTCGTGACGTTCCTCCTTCAAGTGGTAAGGATTTTGTTGCTGAATGTGTTTCTAAGATGGAAGAAATAGGTGTAGGCAAAATTGCTACAGTAGAGGGCAGATACTACGCAATGGACAGAGATACAAACTGGGACAGAGTAGAAAAGGCATATGCTGCTATGGTTTATGGCGAGGGCAATAAAGCTTGTTGTGCTGTAAAGGCTATGGAAAATTCGTATGCTGACGGTGTAACAGACGAGTTTGTTATTCCTACAGTTATTGACGGTGCAGAGCCAATTAAGCAGAATGACTCAGTTGTATTTATCAACTTCCGTCCTGACAGAGCAAGAGAGATTACAAGAACATTTGTAGACCCTGAATTTAAGGGCTTTGAGAGAAAGAACGGAATGTTCCCTGTAACTTTTGTTTGTATGACAGAGTATGATGCTACAATGCCAAATGTAGAAATTGCATTCAAGGCACAGGAGCTTAACAATACTTTTGGTGAGTACCTTGCTTCTCAGGGTAAAACTCAGTTGAGAATTGCAGAAACAGAAAAATATGCTCATGTAACATTCTTCTTTAACGGTGGTGTAGAAGCTCCATATGAGGGTGAGGACAGAGTATTGGTTGCATCACCAAAGGTTGCAACATATGACCTACAGCCTGAAATGAGTGCTCCGGAAGTTTGCGAAAAGGTTGTTGAAAGAATTAAAAGCGGTAAATATGACGCTGTTATTCTTAACTTTGCTAACTGTGATATGGTTGGACATACAGGTGTATTCGAGGCAGCTGTTAAGGCTGTTGAAACTGTAGATACTTGTGTTGGTAAGGTAGTAGATGCCGTTAATGAAATGGGGGGTATTGCTATTATCACTGCCGACCACGGTAACGCAGATAAGATGGTAGACACAGATGGTGAACCATTCACAGCTCATACAACAAACCTTGTTCCTCTTTGCGTAGTTGGTTATGATTGTAAACTAAAGCAAGAAGGTGGCAAGCTGGCTGACATTGCTCCTACAATGCTACAAATGATGAACATTCCTCAGCCAAAGGAAATGACAGGTGTAAGCCTTATTGAAAACTGATTAAACAGATTTTTAATAAAGCATAAATAAAGCTATTAATCCCCTATAGTCAGGCTTTGTAAAGCTTGGATTATGGGGGATTGTTGTGTTAGAGATAAAACAACGTTTTACACTAATCTCTAATTAAAATGTAGATAAAATTAAAATACTAACACCACAAACAAAACAGCCCGTGCAAGCTAAATAACCTGCACAGGCTGTTTTGCATCTAAAGGAAAAACATTTTCTGTAACTTGTTTTTATGTTAAAAATTCCCTGACAATACTTTTTACTTCTTCGTCAATATTCTCTTGCTCAAGCAAGGTGTTGAATATGTCTATGTAAATACAATGTCTGGGGTCGTTCTGATGATTTATTGCACGTTGCATCATCCATAGGTTGTAATATACAGGACATCTCTTAACTGACTCAATTAAAAGCTCCTCGTAACCGTTACCCTCAAAGCTTTCTGCGAACTGTACAAGTGGACCGGGCATACCAAGTACACAATTAGGATGTTGTTCTATAAAAGTGAAAATATGGCTGATATATTCTTTTGGGGAATTTGACGCCATCATTTCCTGAACAGCTTTATAAGAAACTTCTACAAAATCATCCGTACCTGCGTGTTCGTTAAGTAACGCAAAAATATCATTTTTTACCATAGTCTATAATACCTCCTACGTTTTGTAATGATACAGCAAGACATCTTATAAAGCGGTATTATACAAAATGCTTTTGATTAAAGTACCTCAATATATTCAGCAAGCTGATACGGAAATAAGAATATTAATATTATGTGCTAATAATTTTAATACAAAAAGGAAATTATTTCTATATGTGCAAAATTTTGTGCAAGACTTTTTATATTTGCTTGCACAGCCGTATTTAAAATTATGTTGACATAATAATATAAAATTAGATATAATATTGTATAATGTATTATGTATTATATGAGGGTGATTGTATGTCGTTTAAAGATGAATTTATTAAAATTTTGGGTGATACGTCAATTTACAGTTTATATAAAATAACAGGTATAGAAAGAACAAAACTGCAACGTATCAAAAATGGACAAAGATTACCTTCAAATGAAGATATTGAAAAAATCTCTCGTGCATTATCTCTTACAGTTTTTGAAAAGAAAAGATTGTATCAGGCACTAGAAATTGAAACTATCGGAGAGGATAAATATAAAAGTCGTGGTTGTACAAAACAATTTCTTGAAGATTTATTTTATGTTTTTCAAAATAGTACCGATTAAAAAATTAATTTTATCTCAAATAATTCAATAACACTCAAAGACGAAACAATTACTGTTAATGGTTTGCTTGAAACCCAAAAACTTGTAAATTGGATTGTTAAAGGTGAAGCCAGTATAGAAAATGATATTTTTATTCTTACAAATGATGAAGATAATCCTATACTTAACGCTATTTATTACGATTTATCGAATAATCCTAAAATAAAGTTAAGGCACGTGTTTGCACTTAAACCTCATAATGAGTGCTATAATTCTTATTACAGCAATATAAAATTTATAACCACTATATATCCTATATTTCTTAGCCAGACGGATTATACAGCCTACTATTATTACAGTAACCCAACAGATGATTTTTTATTTTCATCATATATAATAACTAATAATATATCTGTAAGTATATCATATGATTTCAAATCTGCAGTAATCACAAAAAATAAAGATGTTATAGCTGTTCACAAAAGATTGTGTGAGTTAAAAAAGAAGCAGTCATATCCGCTTATTATAAAGATAAATTTATTTGAAGATTATATTGATTATTATACGAAACGTATAAGAGAGTTATCTAAAAACGAAAATAAGCTGATAACTCTTGAATATGAACCCTGTATATTACCATTTGTGAGTAATGAATTATTGCAAAAATATATTCATAATGATTTTTTAAACAACGATGAAATTTATAAAAAAGCACTTAGCATTTTTTCACTCTATGGTAATTATGATATTAAAATTTCAATTTTTACAGAAAATGGTTTAAAGTCTTTTTTACATACAGGAAAAATATCTGAAATTCCCGATTATTTATATTCACCTGTTTCTGTAAAAGACAGAATATCAATTTTAAGAAGTGTGTGCCAATTTGCACGAAACTATGGAAAAATAGAACTCCATTTAATAGACGAAAAGAAAATGCACATTCCGCATAATCTCAGATACTGTGGTACAGGGCAAATAGATGATTTCTTTATTCTTATGTCCAAAGAAGCTAATAATAACTCTATGTTTCAACTTAATGAATGTGGTTTTTCAAAGCCCTTTTTCGATTTTGTCAACAGTTTAATAGATACAGATTTAGTTCTTTCAAACGAGCAAACAGTAGAGTTTATAGAAAATGCTATTAAAGAATTTGAGAAATAAAATAATTGCAATTAAAAAGTTATATTGTCTATTTTAGGGAAAAAGGATTTAATTACATAATATGTTTGAATATAAAATTTTTATAAAAAGCTGAAAATTATAAAATACAAATAATATAAACAAAAGCCGTTATCTTACGATAACGGCTTTTGTTGGTGCTGGTGACCGGACTTGAACCGGTACGGTGTTGCCACCGAGGGATTTTAAGTCCCTTGCGTCTGCCTATTCCGCCACACCAGCATTGTAATAATGATTATAACACATACATATTCAAATTGTCAATAAATATTACAAATAAAATTTCCAAATTTGAAAATTTGTATATCTGTATATCAAAAAATAACCTACAAAGTGATTTTAATGTGTAGCATAAATTGTGATGATATGAGTTGATAATATTATCGGCTATCAAGTTATATGTTTACTTGTGTTTTCTATTTACTTGTCTTTTCTGTTTACTTGTGTTTTCTATTTACTTTTGTTTTCTGTTTACTTTTGTTTTCTGTTTACTTGTCTTTTCTGTTTACTTGTGTTTTCTGTTTACTTGTATTTTTTGTTTGCTATACAGTGTTTGTTTAGGAATTTAACAACTTATCCACATATAATGATAAATTCATAAATTAGCTTGTACTATATACTGTGTACAAGCTGATGTAAAAAACGCTATATTTGGTGTGTAAAAGGCTATTTAACGAATAGAACTGAGTTTTCAACATTGAAATGTTGAAAATGTTGAAAAGTTATTAAAACAATGTTAATAATTTAACGCAGAAATTTTGGATATTTTATACTATGTTGAAAACTCACCGTTGATTACTGTCCGGTTGCATATTTGAAAAATTCATCTTTTAATATTGAATAAATTTTAACATTAATAAGTTCGTTATCCTTTATAAAATAACCTCGCATAGTGCCTTCATATTCCATAAGAAGCTTTTCCATAACTCTTGCTGAAGCTGTATTATGCTCCATACACATACCGCCAATTCTGTTCATATTAAGATTATAAAAGGCGTATTTTATCAGCTCGGCAGATACTTCCGTTGCCACACCACAACCCCAATAGCAAGGGTCAACAAAGTATGAAATATCGCACTTACGGTTGGCTATGTCTATGTTGATAAGTCCCACATTGCCAAGATAGACATTATCACTCTTATTTATAATTGCATATTCGTATGCTCTGTTAGCAAGGGCATTGTCAACTACGTTTTTAATCCACTTTCTTGCATATTTTATACTGCAAGGGTGTGGAATGCCGTATGTAGTTTTATAGATATCATATTTTCCTATGGTGTTTAGCAAATCTTTATCGTCAGATTGATTGTAAGGGCGTATGATAAATCTGTTTGTTTCAAACATATAAAACTTCTCCTATTTTATAGAATTACAGGGCAACACCGCTATTTTTGCGATATTGCCCTGATTTTGTTTTTAGATTGTATAATCGTTTGCATATCTTTCTTGCTGTTTGTCCAGAATATCCTGTAGTGTAATGCTGTCAAGATATTCGTTTATTACTTTATATAGTCCCTGCCATACTGGTAGTGTTGCACATTCTCCACTACGTTCACATTCAATAGGGTCGTGGTCAAGGCAGGCAACAGGTGACAAACTGCCCTCTGTTAAACGCAGAATATCTCCAACAGTGTATTTGTCGGGAGATTTAGCAAGCTTATATCCACCCTGATATCCTCTGTTTGTGTTTAAAATATCAGACCTGTTAAGAACAGGTACAATTTGTTCAAGATATTTTTTAGATACGTTCTGGCGTAATGCAATATCCTTTAATGCAATATAACCGTCATTCTGGTGTTCAGCAAGGTCTAAAAGCATACGCAGTGCGTAACGTCCTTTTGTTGAAATTTTCATAGCAATTACCTCACTTTAAATATTAACCCTATAATAACATATACTTAATAGGTTTTCAAGAAAAATTGTAGCGTTAAAAAAGATTAGCAATATTAATACTAATATATAGTAAAGCTTAATTTTGCATTATGTTTTATAATGTAGTTGAGTGAGTATTACAAACTGAATTATTTGTAAAAATTAATTGTTTATTCAAGCATTGAATTGAGTGGCGGTATATAATATTTCCACGAGGTGATTTTGTATGAGTAACTTTTTTGAAAGAGTAGCACGATTTATGTATGGCAGAAATGGTAACGATAAGCTCAATTTTGGGTTGTTTGTTTTGTGGCTTATTGTTAATATTATAAACACTGTTTTTCTGCGAAATTTCTGGGTGCATATGGTTGATAATTTAATTATTGTGCTTATTCTTTTCAGGTGTTTTTCTAGAAATATACCGCAAAGAAGTAAGGAAAATCAAGCTTTTATGCGTTTTTGTGAAAAGCTTCAGCCGTTTTACTATGGTAAAGTAAAACCGTTTTTTCATAAAATTGCAGACTGGTTTAGCTTGCAGTCACGAAAATTTAAAGACAGAAAAACACACCGTTATATAAAATGCACCTATTGCAAAGCGACAATCCGTGTGCCTTTTTCAAAAGGTAAGCATACGGTAAGATGTCCACGCTGTAACGAAAAATTTAAAACAAATATAAGATTTTAAAATATAAATTTTACTTATGTATAACTTTCAGCTTTATTCGGATAATTATAATTTAACAGTGTTTTTAAGTTGATAAAAGTACAATATTTAAGTTAATTATATTGCTTAAAAGGGGTAAGATAAATGGATGAATTGAACTATTGCTCTGTGTGTGGTACTAAACTGCATAAAAAAGAATGTGGTGATGAAGGGTATGTGCAGTTTTGCGAAAAATGCAATACCTTTAAATTTCCTATGTACAGCAGTGCGGTAAGTACAGTTATTTTTAATAAAGATAAGGATAAAATATTGCTTATTCAGCAGTATGGCAAAAAGGATAATATTTTGGTAGCTGGTTATATAAACAAGGGTGAAACACCACAAGAAGCTTTACAGCGTGAGGTTAAAGAAGAAGTAAACCTTAAAGCTGTTTCGTGGGATTATAATAATAGTATATATTTTGAAAAGAGTAATACACTTATTCATAATTTTGTTGTGGTTGTTGACGATGAAAAATTTAGAATAAAAGAAAATGAAGTTGACTATGCAAGCTGGTATACGGTTGAAGATGCAGTAAAATATGTAAAGCCCAACAGCCTTGCAAAAACATTTCTTACAGGAGCGTTGAAGGTAAGAGGATATATTTGATTGTTTTATAATTTATGTTATAATACAGAAAAGGAGTGATGCTTGTGGGTACTGTTTTAAAGGTGATAAGAAAAATTTTGGCAATAGCTGTTGCTATTATAGGTGTGTTGGCAATCTTAAAGATTGTTGCAAACAAATTGGAAGAAAAGGGTATTATAAAAAGAGAATGGATTATTGAACGAAGACCTTCGGGTAAGGGCATAAGATATGCAATGTCTATACTAGACAAGGCTATTATCTCTTTTCAGTTGTAATTAGTTATATTAAAAAGTAGGTGTGTGAAGCTGTGTTGCTTTGCACACTTTTTTGCTTTTAGTGTATGTGTAAATTAGGTAAAAACTAAATTGTTTTATAACTGTTTGATTTTACATCAATAGTATGTTAATATCTTATAGAAGATATATCTTGTGAGTAATAATTGATTTTTGCATAGACATAAAATTGTCTGTAACAGTAATTTTTAATGGTTGCTTACATTAGTATTCTTTACATAGGTTTGTGCATAAGAATTACATTAGTGGTGTATTCTTTTGCTTTGTAACAGGTATATATTTTAAAAAATTATTAAAGGGAGAAAATTAAAATGAAAAAACTACTAACATCTTTAGTTGCAGTTTCAATTCTTGCAACAATGACATTTTGTGTAACAGGCTGTGGCTCTACAGGCAATAAGGCAGAAAGTTCAGATGTTTCACAGACATCAAGCGTATCAGAAGTATCTGATATTGAAGATGAAACTGATGCAGAAGAAGCAACAGAAGAAGCAACAGAAGAAGCAACAGAGGAGAATGCCGAAAGTGAGAGTAACAGTGGCAAGGTAACACTTGAAGAATATATAAGCTCAGACGCAGTACAGGAATATATTGATTCAATCAATGAGTCACAGAGCGACACTGTAATGAAAATTAAGGCTGACGGAGATAAACTTATTTATGAATATACTTTCTCTGAAACTATAGAAGAAGACGGTTTGGACGTGGCTAAAGAAGCACTTGAGTCTTCTATAGAGCAGAACAAGTCTGTATTTACAGGTCTTGTAGATTCAATGAGCGATGTAATTGATGTTGAAAATCCTGCAGTAGTTGTAAGATATCTTAATACAGATGGTTCAGTTATTTATGAAATAGAATTTACTGCTGACGCCGAATAATTAATATAAACTTATTTTAATGTAATTTTCTTATATGGATTCAACTAATCCCTGTTATTGCTTTTATGTGCAGTAACAGGGATTTTTAATATGTTCATTAAGCTGTTTTACACACTTTTTTATTTGTGCCATATGAATAAATTGGACAAAACCTAGATTTGTTTATAATTGTTTGAATTTGTATTAATAATATGTTAATATTTTATAATGGGAATATTTTGTAGGCGATATTAAAGCTTTTAGAGGTATGAATTGCTGTAAATTTTGGGAGAGCTTGTTTTACAACAATTTTATCAGTTGTCTGCAATATTTTTACATAAGTTCGTGCAGAAAATACATCGGCTGATGTGTTTTTTGAATCGTACAGGTATATATTTTAAAATTATTTAAAGGGAGAACAACAATATGAAAAAACTATTAAAATCTTTAGTAACAATCGCAGTTACTGCAACAATGGCATTTTGTGTAGCAGGCTGTAAGCCTTATGCTTCATTGGAGGACTATATAAATTCTGACACTATTCAGTCTGAAGTTAAGTCAATCAATGAGGAAAACGGCGATGAGGCAGTAATGGTAATTAAAGCCGAGGGTGATACACTTGTTTATGAGTACACTCTTAAAGAAACTATAGAAGAAGAGGATTTGGAATATTACCACGATACTTTTGAATCATATCTAAAAAGCACTGAGTCAACTTTTGTAGACATTGCAAATTCACTTGACGATGTTACTAATGTTAAAGAGCCTGCTGTAGCTGTAAGATATTTGAACAGTGACGGTTCTGTTATTTACGAAACAGAGTACGCTGCTACTGAATGATTATTGTTATAATTAACAATATTAATTGAATTAAATTAATCCCCGACATTGCTTTAAATATGCAGTGTTGGGGATTTTTGTATTGGTTGTAAAATTTATCATAGAAATGTGTTATATAAGGTTTGTTGCGTATTTTTACTTATAGTAGTATAATGTAAAGTAATAATTTATTAAGAGGGTGATTCACTTTATATGAAAAAAGAATATAAAAGCAGATTGCTGGAGCTTGCACCTTATATAGTGCTTTTTCTTATGACTACTGCAATTCTGTTTACTGTGTATGCAATTAAAGGGGTTTTTCCGTTTGGCGATAAATCTATAACATATGCAGATTTTGCACAGTCGTATGTTCCGCAGTTTTATCATTACTGGGATGTACTTAACGGCAATAAAAATCCGTTTTTTGACTGGTATTCGGGTACAGGCATAAGTATGGTTTCTACAGATATGCTGTCACCGTTCAATCTGTTTTTCTTGTTTATTCCAAGAGAGGCTATTTTGAATAGTATGTCGTTTTTCCTTGCGTTAAAGGTAGTTGTGTCCGCCATAACCTGTTATATTTTTATAAATAAGGTGTTTAAAAACATTGATATTGGCTATAAAATAGGTTTTTCTGTTTTATATTCAATGAGTGGTTATGTGTTGCAATATTACAGCAATATTAAATGGCTTGATATTGTTGCTGTTTTTCCTATTTTAATGCTTGGCTTTTATTACCTGATGAAAAAGGAAAAAATATTATTGTATGCTATAAGTCTAACTGTTATTATGCTCGAAAATTTCTATGTAAGTACACAGGTGCTTATATTCTTGCTCTTTACAGGTGGATTATATATAGTTTTTATGGTAAATAAAAAGGAAAAAGGATATAAGTCATTTTTGCTTGCGGTTGGCACAGTGTTTGGTATAGGATTATCCTTATTCAAATCATTGCCCACATTTACAACACTTATGGGTTCGTCAAGAGGAGAGGGCAATGCTAACAGAAATTATTTTACTATAATCAATGTTATATTTAAGGATAAGCTTTCGGGCAACGATATGAACAAATGGTTTATGCTTATGGGACTTCAAATTGCCATTGTACTTTGCATTATTTTAATTGCGAGGTTTGTTAAGCATAAGCGGGCTACACTGTTTTTTGTTGGTGAAATGCTGGTTGTTTGTTTACCAATAATTTTTGAAGGTGCAAACAAGCTATGGCACACAGGTTCTTATGCGGGATTTCCTATGCGTAGTGGCTTCACGATTTCGTTTGTATTTATTATGGGTGCTTGCTATTGTTTGAGTTTTGAAAATAAATACAGGCTGAGAGAAAGGGCATATGCAGAACAAAAAATCGAAAAACAGAAAATAGAACAAATCAACAAGAACAGCAATGTTGCAGAAAATTTGGAAGAACATAAATCCGGCAATCTTTTATTAACGCTTGACAGGCTAAGAAACAAAACCGCAGTTTCTATTGTTATGGGAATAATAGGTATTATACTTGTCTGTTTTACAATACCGTTTTTGCTGAGTGCAAGCGAGCTTATAAAAAGATATGGTTGTTATTTTTTGAATACAAAGGATTATGTCATAGCATTTGATTACCTTAAAGCAACAGCTTTTGTAATAGCAGGTGCATTGTTTATACTTGCTATGAAAAATATGAAATTCAAAAGTGTGCTTATTGTTATGGCTGTGGTTATTCCTCTTTTAGTAAGTGCTTATTCGTTTATTGGTGTTGATAAGTATGTTTATCCTGAACAACAATCACAATTTATCTATGATGCCGAAACGCTTAATGACAGTTTGCCGGTTGAAGATAACGTTTTGAACAGGGTGAAAAATTCGGATAATTCGCTTAACACCAATTACCCTTATATTCTACAGCGTGGTGCTTTAAGCAACTGGACACATACTGTTTCGGCTGACACTATAAAGGCTATGAAAAGTATGGGTTACAGTGGTGCTTATACTCGTATGCTTGACACTGGCGGTACATTGCTTACCGATGCTGTAATGGGCATTAAAAATACACTTACTAAAGAAATATTGCCAAGTGAGGCATATACGCTGAATACTACTGTAGGTGAGTATAATTATTATAATAACAATTATACTTTGCCGACTTGTCTGGTTGCAGACAGTAGCATAACAGAAATAAAAACGGTTTCTACAGAAAATGCAAGAGTGAATAATGCAATATATCACAGCTTGTCAGATGACAGTGAAAACATAATGGAAGAACTGTCTGCTACATCTAAGCTTGGCTGTTTTTACAATGCAAAATATGAGAATGGTATTCTTTCTTACACAGTTAAAATTACAGGCAAAAAAATGTTATACTTTAAAACAACTGAGAAGAATATAAACATTTATGTAAACGGTCAAACTGTAAAAGTACCTACATATCTGAGTGAGGATAAGACCACTTATCCTTCAGAATTTAACAATAACCTGTTATCGCTTGGTGTGTTTGAAAATGAGGTTATTACTGTTGAATTGACGGCAGGCAGAGAGATTACCGAAAGTCAGTTCCATTTGTATGTATTTGATATAGAAAAGCTGAGTGCTTTATGTGAATATTATAGCTATTGTGAAGATAATGCAACAACTGCTTCAAATTCACTCAGCACAACTGTAACAGCTGACGAGAGCGGTCAAATGCTTTTTATACCTGTTTGTTATGACGAGGGCTGGAGTGCAAAGGTTAACGGAAAAGCGGTTGAAATATCATCTGCTGTTAATGATGGCTTTATGGCTGTTCCGCTTGAAGAAGGTGTAAATGAGGTTGAAATGAAGTTTACACCCAAAAATATGGTTGCAGGCACAATTATTACATTGATTTTTGTTGTTTTGCTTATGTTGTATATTTATTTAAAAAAGAAATTTGATAATGCACAACCGCCAAAAGCTGTAGCTGTTGCGTCACAGGCTTTACTTTATTTGATTTTAATAGGTGCTACGCTTGTAATTTACATTGTTCCAATAATTTATGAAATATTTATAGCAACAGGTGCATAAAATTAACCGATGGTTTACTATAACAGTGAACCATCGGTTTTTTATTAAACAATCAATTTATTTTGCAAATTGGTTGAATAATTAAACTTATTTCATTTTAAACCAGAGCGTTGGTTTTAGCAACCGCAACCACAGCTATTGTTATTGTCCTCACCGTTACAGCATACTAAAAGGATTATGATTAGGATGATAATCCAGCAGCAGCTGTTGTTACCAAAAACATTGTTTAAGCACATACATTTTTCCTCCTTTCAACTAATTACACTACATAATATTACAAAACCAACCTGTTGGTGACAGAAAGTTTTTATTTATACAATTTATTTTAAGTGCTATTGACAAATAAAAAACTGTATGTATACTTTAACTATAATATAAGCTGTTATCAGAGATAAAAGTGTTTGTTTTGCTGATTATTAGTATGTGCTTTTTATATAGGAGGTAAAAAATTGAAAAAGATAGTGTATATAAGCTTTTCTGTGCTTATGGTTATTATGACAGTAGTAAATTTTCTTAATTTTTCAGATAGTAGTACAATTTCTGTTTTTGATGGATTGTCTAATGTATATATTAAGCAACCTGATGATATGTCTAACAATGATTTTGTTAAATTGTTGAAAAACACAGCCGAAAAACTGAATACAGATATAGGCTATCAGCATTTAAGCAATGACGCAAAGAGTATAAATATATACAAAACTAATAACACAAGCGACTTTATGAATATTAACAGCTATAATAATATTCAGCAAATTTCTGACAAGCAGTGCATTTCAACCCTTTCGTCAGTTGAAGGTTATCAGGTTATACCACTGTATATATCCACATTTGTGCGTGATACCACCATTTATACGTTTGATAAATGTGTAAACCATAATCTTTCGACAAGCTTTATGGTGAAAAGTGAAGATGCAGATGCGTTTGTTAATGCACTTAATGATATTGGTGTTAACGCAGAGTTGAGTGTAAATCCTTTAGTCTATACATCTAATAAATATAATGAGTTCGATTATAGCTTTTGCCTGCTTTTAGTGGTTTTATGGGCAATATTTATTTCCTTTGTTGATAATGCTAAAACTCACACATTAAAACGCTTGGAGGGATATTCTGCTTCAAGGATAATGGCAGAAGAAGCTATGGGTATGCTTTTTGTGCTGTTAATAATATTTGTTACGGTAGAGGCTGTAAGTATAGCTGTGTTTGCTGTACACAATATTAAAATATTGAATGAATTTATTTTATTTAATATCAACTCATTACTAAAAATGTATCTGCCTGTAATAGTTTTTGTGGTTTTGCTGTCATCGCTTACAGTTATGCAACACAGTAATAACCTGTATATTAAGGGTAAGGTAAATAAAACATTTATTATGTATGCTACGGCTACAGTAAAAACAGTTGCTTTTGTTTTTATGTGTGCTCCATTTATAACAGCTGTTGTAACTTTACCCGGCTATATTAACACCTATCGGCTTTCAGTACAGGTTAATAGTATGTTGAGTAGCTATGTAGAACCTTTATTGAGTGTTACTGAAAACAGTGTAAATATAAAAGAGTTTTATAATAAAGCGGTAGAAGAATACGGTGCGGTTTTGTTTTCAGACGAATATCAGCCTGAAAATCTTGAATATTACAGTCAGTATTTTGAGCAAAACTACAATTCTGCACCTGAGTTGAATACCTATGATTATCAAAGATATGTACAGTCTTATAAATTAACGATAAACTCAAATTATTTAAAGCTTAATCCTTTACATAAACCCGATGGTGAGTTGATTACAAAAGAGGATTTTCCGGATAACAAGTACAATATATTGGTTTCGGAGGATGCAGAACATACAGATGCTTTTGTAAAATATATTCAGGTATATCATAAAATGTACAGTGATTACAAACCGAATGAGGAGCTTCCCATCAATATTGTATATTATAAAAGTGATGAAAAATTTTTGATGATTAATTCAAAATCAACTCAAATGTATGCTAAAAATCCTTATGTAACAGTAACGGACGGTTTGAACCAAGAGCTTTATGATGATTGTATATTAAGTATGGAAAATTCTGATGCAAGCTTTATATTGTTGAATCCGAACACAGCAACAGATGATTTGTATGAAGCACTTTTACCATTAATTGAAGAAACAGGCTTAAAAAATGTGGTGTATGGTGTTATATATGCTAACGACAGTTATGCAGAAGAACTTGCAAATACTCGTGACTTTGTTGTAAAAAATCTGATACAGGTATTATTGTATAGTAGCTTGTATGTATTTTTAATGATATATTTTATCAGAATATACGCAGAAAATTACAGAAATGATATTGCTGTTCGCAAGCTTTCAGGAGAAGGATTTTTTAAATTACACAGCAGATACTTTTCAGCAGTTGCAGTTATGATAGCAGTAACCTTGATAGGGGTATTTATTAATCAAAAGGATTATATTGTAGCTGTAGGATTTTCATTTGCAATAATAGCTGTACCGTTGGCATTGTGGATAATAGAAATTTTAATATTTGCATTATATACAAACAGGCTGGTGCATAACAATATATTGAAGGCTTTGAAAGGCGGGGAAGTATGAGTGCGGTAGAATTAAAAAACATATGTAAAAAATATGGGGACAAAGAAATATTCAAGAATTTTAATCTTACAGTTGAAGAAGGTGACTTTGTTTCTATAATGGGTGTCAGCGGTGCAGGCAAAAGTACATTGCTGAATATAATAGGTATGCTGGAAAAAGCCGATTCGGGAGATATTGAGATTTTCGGAATAAAGAATCCAACCTTTAATTCTTCAAGCGGAGTTAAGCTGTTAAGGCACAATATATCATATTTGTTTCAAAATTATGGCTTAGTGGAATCAGAAAGTGTTTTGTATAATCTTAAAATAGCTACTAAATACCTGAAGTGTAGTAAAGCGGAAGAAAAAATAAAAATTGCCAAGGCTCTGGAGAAGGTAGGGTTAAGTGGCTTTGAAAAGAAAAAGGTATATCAGCTAAGTGGCGGTGAACAGCAAAGAGTTGCGATGGCTAAAATTATTTTAAAATCATCAAAACTGATACTTGCCGATGAACCAACAGGAAGTTTAGATTCTGCAAACCGTAAGGATGTACTGGAGCTTTTAAATGAAATTAATCAAAACGGAAGTACAGTAATAGTTGTAACACACGACCCTATAGTGGACGAATATGCCACAGTTCGCATAAAGCTGTAAGTTTAATTTGCAAATGCAAGTTGGATTTAGATTACTTGCAAAAAATATGACAAAATTAACCTTGTCACACAAAACATATTGAAAAAATAAAATGTAAAATTATTTTATATTTAAATTACAGCACAATACATAAGCTGAATTGTTGTAAAAATAAACAAAAAGTGCCATATTATGTAAATCAAAGCACAGCATATAAGTGGTGTTTTAAGCATAATTGCTATAAAATATGTTGCAGGGTTAAATTTATAAGTAATGATTGTTGAATATAATAAATTTGCAAGTTTAGTGTTGACAAAACTGCTTCAAGAGTATATACTATAGTCACAACACAGCAAAGACGCTGTAGGTTGACTGAAGTTGTCATACCTACTGCGTCTTTTTCGTTGTTTGTGTGAATTTTATAAATATAAAAACTAAAATGGATAGGAGAGTTTTAACATGGCAAACGTACCCGAACTGTTTGGTAGCATGGTATTTGATGATGCTACAATGAAAGAAAGACTTCCAAAGGAAACTTATAAGGCACTTAAAAATACAATGAGAAACGGTGACCCTCTTGATATTAACGTAGCTAATATCGTAGCAAATGCTATGAAGGACTGGGCATTGGAAAAAGGTGCTACACACTATACACACTGGTTCCAGCCTATGACAGGTGTTACAGCTGAAAAGCATGACAGCTTTATTAACCCTACAGATGACGGTAAAGTTATTATGGAGTTCTCAGGTAAAGAGCTTATCAAAGGTGAGCCTGACGCTTCTTCATTCCCATCAGGTGGTATCAGAGCTACTTTTGAGGCAAGAGGATATACAGCATGGGACCCTACATCTTATGCGTTTGTTAAAGATGAAACACTTTGTATTCCTACAGCATTCTGTTCATATACAGGTGAGGCTTTGGATAAGAAAACTCCTTTGCTACGTTCTATGGAGGCAATCAGCACAGAGGCAGTAAGAGTTCTTAGACTGTTGGGTGATACAGAAACAACAAGAGTTGTTACAACAGTTGGTCCTGAGCAGGAATATTTCCTAATTGACAGAGAGCTTTACGAACAGAGAAAAGACCTTATCTACACAGGCAGAACTTTATTTGGTGCAAAGGCACCAAAGGGTCAGGAGCTGGAGGACCATTACTTTGGTTCAATTAAGCCAAGAGTTATGGCTTATATGCAAGACCTTGACGAGGAGTTATGGAAGCTTGGTATTTATTCAAAAACAAGACATAACGAGGTTGCTCCTGCACAGCACGAAATGGCACCTATCTTTACAACAACTAACCTTGCAACAGACCACAACCAGTTGACAATGGAGGTTATGAAGAAGGTTGCTCAGAAGCACGGTTTGGTTTGTCTGTTACACGAAAAGCCATTTGCAGGTGTTAATGGTAGCGGTAAGCACAACAACTGGTCACTTTCTACTAACACAGGCAAAAACCTACTTTCACCAGGCAAAAAACCTGCTGAAAATACAGAATTTTTACTGTTCCTTGCAGCTATTATCAAGGGTGTTTATGAGTATCAGGATTTGCTGAGAGTTTCAGTTGCAAGCCCAGGTAATGACCATCGTTTGGGTGCAAACGAAGCACCTCCTGCAATCATTTCAATGTTTATTGGTGATGACCTGAAGGCTGTTATGGATTCAATCATTCAAGGTACAGAAATGGTTTCTTCTGAGGCTAAAAAGCTTGAGCTTGGTGTAGATGTTCTTCCTGATTTCAAGAAAGATACTACAGACCGTAACCGTACATCACCTTTCGCATTTACAGGTAACAAGTTTGAGTTCCGTTCACTTGGTTCTTCACTTAACATTGCTTGCCCTAACATTATGCTTAATACAATCGTTGCTGAGGAGTTAAGTCAGTTTGCTGATGAACTTGAAGGCTCTGAGGATATGGATAAAGCTATTAAGGCTCTTATTAAGAGAGTGTTTACAGAGTATCAGGATATCGTATTCAACGGCGATAACTACTCACCTGAGTGGGTTGTTGAGGCTGAAAGAAGAGGTTTGTTGAACCTACGTTCAATGCCTGTTGCTATGCCACACTTTATCGACCAGAAGAATATTGATTTGTTTACAAAGCATAAGGTACATACAGAGAGAGAAATGCACTCAAGATATGAAATTCAGCAGGAGGAGTACAGCAAGGTTATTAACATTGAGGCTCTTACAATGCTTGATATGGCAAGAAAAGATATTTTCCCAGCTGTTTCAGCTTATGTTCACGAGCTTGTTGAGGCTTGCAACGCTAAGAAGTCACTTAGTGCTTCAATTCCTTGTGACGCTGAATTGAAGATTATTGAAAATCTTTCTAAGTTGCTAAACTGTTTCCAGAACAAGATTGAAGTTCTTGAGTCTAAGGTTAACGAGGCTAAGGGCATTGAAGATGTTGCAGAACAGGCTATGTTCTACGGCAGTGAAGTATTCGGTGCTATGGGCGAGCTAAGAGCAGTTGGTGATGAAATGGAGATTTCAACATCTGCTGAATACTGGCCTTATCCTTCATATGGCGAGTTACTGTTCGGCGTATGCTAAAAGTTTAAATTTTAAGTTTGTATATTATTAATATAGTATAAAACACAAAGACGTGTATATATAAAGATTAAGTTTAAGTTTACTTGATTTTTATGTACACGTCTTTTACTTTTCAAAAAAGGGGAGAGAGTATTATGGACGCAAACGGTGTTCACGAAGCTGTAAATGAGGCTTTGACTTCGACTATATTCGGAACAGAGGGTGTTTGGTTCCTTATTGGTGCAGCATTAGTTTTCTTTATGCAATGCGGTTTTGCAATGGTGGAAACTGGCTTTACAAGAGCTAAAAATGCAGGTAACATCATAATGAAAAACCTGATGGACTTTTGTATTGGTACAATAGTTTTCATTTTAATTGGTTTTAGTTTGCTTTGCGGTGAAAATATGTTTTTTGGTCTTATAGGCAGACCAGACCTACAGATTTTCACAAACTTTTCAGATTTTCCATGGCACAATTTTGTATTTAACTTAGTTTTCTGTGCTACGGCAGCAACTATTGTTTCAGGTGCTATGGCAGAAAGAACAAAGTTTATTTCTTATTGTGTTTATTCAGGCGTTATTTCAGCAGTTATCTATCCAATAGAGGCACACTGGATTTGGGGTGGCGGTTGGCTGGTACAGCTAGGCTTTGTAGATTTTGCAGGTTCTTGTGCAATACATATGGTTGGCGGTATCTCGGCACTTATTGGTGCAGCTATTCTTGGTCCTCGTATAGGTAAATTTGTTAAAGATAAGAAAACAGGTAAGGTTGTTCCAAAGGCTATTCCGGGACACAGCTTAACACTTGGTGCTTTAGGTGTATTTATTCTTTGGTTTGGTTGGTACGGATTTAACGGTGCTGCTGCATCATCTACTGACTATCTTGGTCAGATATTCCTTACAACAACAATCGCACCTGCTGTTGCTACAGTTGTAACAATGACATTTACATGGTTAAAGCACGGTAAGCCGGATATTTCAATGTCACTTAACGCTTCTCTTGCAGGCTTGGTTGCTATTACAGCTCCTTGTGCAGATGTAGATGCTCTTGGTGCTATTATCATTGGTGCAGTTGCAGGCTTACTTGTAGTATTTGGTGTATGGTTCTTAGATTATGTTCTGAAGGTTGATGACCCTGTTGGTGCAGTTGCAGTTCATGGTTTTAACGGTGTTTGGGGTACACTTGCAGTTGGTTTGTTCGCAACAGGTAATGGTCAGAACGGTATCACAGGCTTGTTCTACGGCGGTGGCTTTAAGCAACTTGGTATTCAGGCTGTAGGTCTTTTGGCTGTAGCTGTATGGACAGCAGTAACAGTAACTATTTTGTTCTTTATAATCAAAAATACAATCGGACTTCGTGCTTCAAAAGAGGAAGAAATGGTTGGTTTGGATGTAACAGAGCATGGCTTGGTAAGCTCTTATGCAGACTTTATGCCAGCTATTGTTTCAAATGCTTCTCTTGATGAGCCAACACCATCAGTTACAGGCGAAGTTCCTGTTGCACAGGCTGTACCTGTTCAGGTTGTACAGGGTGCTGCTACACCTGCTTCTGATGTTAAGATTTCTAAGGTAGATATTATCCTCAAGCAGAGTAAACTTGAAGACCTCAAGAACGCTATGGATGAAATTGGTATTACAGGTATGACAGTAACACAGGTTCTGGGCTGTGGTGTTCAGAAGGGTAAAGCAGAGTATTACCGTGGTGTTCCTGTAGAGATGAACCTGTTGCCAAAAATGCAGGTAGAAATTGTAGTAAGTAAAGTTCCTGTTCAGGATGTTATAGACGCAGCCGTTAAGGCGTTGTATACAGGTCACATAGGTGATGGTAAGATATTTATTTACGATGTTCAGGACGTTGTAAAGGTTCGTACAGGCGAAAGAGGTTACGACGCTTTACAAGGTGAAGATGATTAAGCCCTATCCTTTTTAATTCACATAACGAAAAGCTCTCACACAATTAAAGTGTGGGAGTTTTTCTATGATAGCATAAGTAGAACTATAAACTTTTGTGTTCATTATTACTTAAAAGCTGTTTTTGAAAGCGATATAATAAAGCACACATCACAGACTGAATGATACAGTTTGTAATGTGTGCTTTTATTGATTATTCAGTATTATTATTTTTGATAGTAGCTGTGAAAAAGCTTTGTTGCGGTTTCTCCGTCTGATAAAATTGCCGCTTTAAGTTCAAATATACTGTTGAATTTATTTTCACCTCTTATAAAGTCCAAAAGTTCAATTTCTATAACCTTACCATAGAGTTCTCCGCAATTATATTTAGGCATCCATGTTTCAGCAAGAGGTGCTTCTGTACCTACTGTGGGCTTTATACCTATGTTTGTTACACCGCATACTTTAGTGTTATCATCAATTTTAACTGCGGTAACATATGCACCAAAGCGTGGTAAAATGAGATGCTCGGGTATTGGTTGATTAAATGTAGGAGTTCCCATACGTCTGCCAAGCTGGTTGCCTTTGCATACCGGCAGTCGGTATGAATATTCTCTGCCAAGCATTTTAGTAACATCCGCAATTCTGCCCTGCTTAATGTAGTGACGTATTCTTGTAGAACTTATAGGCTCATCGTTGAACATTGCAGGTGGCAGAGCAACAACCTCTATATCTAGGTCAGAGCATAAATCTCTAAGTGTTTCGCAGTTGGCTATACCACCACTGCCAAAATGATAGTTAAAGCCACAATAAACACGCTTTGCATTCAGCTTTTTATGCAAAATCTCAGTAACAAAGTCATTGGCTGACATATTCATAACTGTAGTGAAATCAATATTGAATAAATGCTCAACACCAAGTTTTTCTATATATTCGCATTTAACTGAGTTATCATATAAATATGGAATTTTTTTGGGTGTAAGCACACAGGAAGGATTTTGTTTGAAGGTGAATACAACAGGAGAAAGTCCTTGTCTTTTGCATTTTACAGCGTTGTTTATTACAAGCTGATGTCCTGTGTGTAAGCCGTCAAAATGCCCTAAAGCCACAGACGTGGGCATTTCAAGTTGTTCTATGTTATCATATATGTTCATAATTCCTGCCTCTTGATTATACATTATTAGTATTGGTTTTGAACAGAACCCGCATTTCAAGTACAAACGCTATAATTGTCAAAATTATTAAAGCTATGTCCACTATACAGAAAACATTAAAGCTGTTCTGTAAAAGTTGTTGCGAGGGTTCACTCTCAAATGTTATAAAGGTAGTAAATGCCTTTACAAAATCATTACCCGTATTCAGCATACTGCTTGAAGATGACAACTCAATATTAATAATAAAAGTAAATAATACGCTGATAAGCAGTAAAAAAAGGAATACACCGGTAAATATCGGTTTTTTAGGTCTGTTTATTATATATAAGAATGCTGTTGCAATAAGTACAGCAGACACAATTATTATAAGTATGGGACTAACAGCCATAACAGTTATACCTGCTTTCGTGAAAATAATATATATTATAACACAAAATCGACTTTTATAAAATACCCTGTTTCAAAAGCATTGCGGTTTTTAGTACGGCTGTTTGTGTTTTGCTGTCTTTAATTTTGTTATTGAGTACCATTTCTACTGCTTTGTCAATGTGTATAGTTTCTACCTTTAAAAATTCGTCCTCGTCAGGGTTGTCCTCTCCTAATGTATCAATACGGCAGAAATAAAGATAAATAATTTCTGCACAATATCCCGGTGACGGATACAGTTCACCCAAGAATTTATAATCTTTACCTATAGCACCAACTTCCTCTTTAAGCTCTCTTATTCCGTTTTCGAGAGGTGTTGAGCCTTTTTCCAGCTTACCTGCCGGTAATTCAAGTACAACTTCGTGATAAGGATATCTGTACTGGCGAACAAAATAAAGTTCATTTTTGTCATTAAGTGCAGCAATACACACACCGCCCGGATGACCAACAACCTCTCTGGTTGAGGTATGACCGTTTGGCAGTTCTATATCATCAAGTGTAACGTGAATTACTCTACCGTCAAAAATGTTTTTACTGTTAAGTGTTTTCTCAAATAGTTCCATTTTATTTCTCCTGTTATTTATAAATTGATTTTTTTGTACATAGATATAGAATGTTATTAATAAAGCAAGGAGCGATTTTATGAGTATCTTTGAAGAATATACTTCAAAGGAATGTGACGAAAGATTGCGTGAAATTCTGAAAAAAGAAATTATTGATAAATTCTTTTTTGTAAGGCACTCTGTTATTGGTAGAAGTGTGCTTAACCGCCCAATAGATTGCTATACTATAGGGAATAAATCCAAGAAGGTTTTGCTGTGCGGTGCATTTCACGGTATGGAATGGATAACCTCGCTCATACTCTATATGTTTATTATAAATATTAGTGACTCAATAATCAACCACAAACCGCTGTCAAATGAAAATTTATGGGAATATTTTACAGACAGGTCGCTTGTTGTTGTACCTTGTGTTAATCCTGACGGAGTAGAAATAAGCTTAAAGGGTAGTAAGTCTGCAAAAGATTTGGCTGAGTTTGTTGAGGCTGTAAGCAATGGAGATACTCGTCATTGGCAGAGTAACGCATTGGGTGTGGATTTGAACCATAATTTTAATGCAGGATGGCTTAAATTGAAAGAAAAAGAAACAGCATTTGGAATTACCTCACCGTCAAAGACAAGATATGGTGGTGAAATGCCCGAAAATCAGCCCGAAACCATAACATTAACTGAATTTTGCAGAAATAATGATATTTATTCTGCAATAGCTTTTCATAGTCAAGGTGAGGAAATATACTGGAATTATGGCAGTAATACACCTTATAAAAGCAGAGAAATGGCTGAAAAAATGTCGCAGTTGAGTGGTTATACAGTAAGCTTTCCTGAAGATATTGCAACAGGTGGAGGATTTAAAGACTGGTTGATTGAGGAACTGCATATTCCTGCTTTTACAGTAGAGGTAGGGAAGGGCGTAAATCCGCTTGATATTTCTCAGCTTGTACCTATATATTCTAAAATCGAAAAAATGCTTATATATTCGCTTATAATGTAGTGTTGTTGTCAGAAAACACAAGATGTAACAATGCTGAAATATTTTTGTTATTGTTTTGTAGTTGCAAAATATGGAAGGTAATGCTAAAATCTAACTATCGTAACAAGTAACGATAATGTTTTAATAGGAATATAACTTTGTTAACTTTATATATTTGGACTCCTCCATAAAAAACTACAGTTTTGCTGTAGTTTTTTATTTTGCTCTAAAAATTAAAATAAAAAACAGCAACCCACATATGTGAGTTGCTGTTGGAGCTAATAACGGGATTTGAACCCGTGACCTCAGCCTTACCAAGACTGCGCTCTACCACCTGAGCTATATCAGCATTAAAAATACATCTTTAATATGTTATCACAAAAGTTAAAGAAATTCAAATATTTTATTGAAAATAAATATAAAATCATTTTATGAATTTTTATCTATATTGCACAATATAAGTAAGCATATCACCCTTACAGAATATCTGTAAGGGTGATATTTATAAATAATATTATCTATTTAAGGGAATTATGCCTTAGGACCTGCGTTTACAACGTCCTCTGACATATGAGTATACTTCTTAAAGTTCTCAACAAAAGACTCAGCAAGCTTCTTAGCTGTTGCAGCATATTTCTCTTTGTCTTCCCATGTGTTAGCAGGAATCATTAGTTCATCAGGTACACCTGGGCAAGTCTTAGGAACAGAAACACCAAAGTAAGGGTCTGCTTCAAACTCACTCTTTAGGATTTCGCCGTTAAGAGCAGCTGTAACCATTGCACGAGTATAAGCAAGCTTTGTTCTCTTACCTGTACCGTTCCAACCTGTGTTTACAAGGTAAACAGAAGCACCAGCCTTCTCTACCTTATCAGCCAACATCTCAGCATAGATTGATGGGTCTAGTGGTAGGAATGGTTCACCGAAGCAAGTTGAGAATGTAGGAACAGGCTCTTTAACGCCAATTTCTGTACCAGCTAGCTTTGATGTAAAGCCTGATACAAAGTAGTACATAGCCTGATTCTTGTCCAACTTAGAGATTGGAGGAAGAACACCGTAAGCATCAGCTGTCAAGAAGATAACTGTCTTAGGAACGCTTGATGACATACCTGAAAGCTCTGCATTTGGAATGTACTCTACAGGATAACCAACACGGCTGTTTACTGCAAGTGAATCATCATCAAAGTCGAACTCTCTTGTTTCAGGGTCCATAACTACGTTCTCTACAAGAGAACCAAACTTGATAGCGTTGTAGATTTCTGGCTCGCCTTCTGGTGAAAGGTTGATACACTTAGCGTAGCAACCACCCTCAAAGTTAAATACTGAGTCGTCAGCCCAGCCGTGCTCATCGTCACCGATTAGCATACGGTTAGGGTCAGCAGAAAGAGTAGTTTTACCTGTACCTGAAAGACCAAAGAATACAGCTGCGTCACCATCGTGACCGATGTTAGCAGAGCAGTGCATTGGGAATACACCCTTCTTAGGTAGAATGTAGTTCATTACTGAGAATACAGACTTCTTGATTTCGCCTGAATACTGAGAACCACAGATAAGAACAATGTGCTTTTCGTAGTCGATGATGATAGCAGCCTCGCTACGAGTCTTGTCACGCTCAGGAATACACTTGAAGCCTGGAGCAGCAATGATTGTGTAATCTTCTTTGAAGTCAGCAAGCTGTTCAGCTGTAGGACGGCGAAGAAGCTGATGAATAAACATATTCTGAGAAGCCAATTCATTTACAATTCTGAATGACTGTGTATACTTAGGGTCTGCACCTGCGAAACCATCAAAAATGAAGATTTCACGATTCTGAAGGTAAGCAATAACCTTCTCGTAAAGTGCGTCAAAATCTGCCTGTGAGATAGGCTTGTTTACCTTACCCCAAGCGATTTCGTTGTGAACGCCTTCAGAGTCAACGATAAACTTATCGTTAGCTGAACGACCTGTGTACTTACCTGTTTTAACAACAAGAGCACCTGTGTTGCTTAGTGTACCTTCGCCACGACGAAGAGCTGCTTCAGTTAACTGAGCAGGTGTTAGGTTACGATAAACTGCTGATGGGTTAATAATTCCTAGTTTTTCTAGTCCGTATGTTTCCATTTTAAAATTTTCCTCCTTTTGAGCATTATGAACGCAAATACGCCATAAAAAACTCCTGATATTAGTATTATGACACTCATTTATATGTTTGTCAAGCATTAGGCAGGTTAAATTAATAAATTATTCAGAAATTTGAATAATTTGAAGGTTTTGGGTGCGTTTTAAGTGCATTTTGCAAGAAAAAACTACCTTCAAAAAGGAACTTGTGAATAATTATTTAAATTCGGTTGCATTTTGCTTTGTAAAGGTAACAGATATAAATGATAAACTAAATTATAATTTTATCTTTACCATAAATATTATTTGCTATACAAAAATTCTTTATTGTATAGCAAAATCACCAACAGTAAAAACATACCATTGGTGATTCTAATAGCTAATTTAAGATAACTTAATAACTAAGCGTAAAATTAAAGCTCAGCAAAGTACTTAATTGTTCTAACCATCTGGCTTGTGTAGCTGTTCTCGTTATCATACCAAGAAACAACCTGTACCTGAGATGTGCCATTGTCAAGGTTAGTAACCATTGTCTGTGTTGAGTCAAATAGTGAACCGTATCTGATACCAACGATGTCAGAAGAAACGATCTGGTCCTCGTTGTAGCCGAAGCTTTCAGAAGCAGCAGCCTTCATAGCAGCGTTAATGCCTTCAACTGTAACTGTACCCTCAACAACAGCTGTTAGAATTGTTGTTGAACCTGTTGGAACAGGAACTCTCTGAGCAGCACCGATTAGCTTGCCGTTTAGCTCAGGAATAACAAGACCGATAGCCTTAGCAGCACCTGTTGAGTTAGGAACGATGTTTACAGCACCAGCTCTTGCTCTTCTTAGGTCACCCTTTCTGTGAGGACCGTCAAGAATCATCTGATCGCCTGTATAAGCGTGGATTGTAGCCATAATACCGCTCTTAATAGGAGCATAATCGTTAAGAGCCTTAGCCATAGGAGCTAGGCAGTTTGTTGTACAAGAAGCAGCAGAGATGATTTTGTCATCAGCTGTTAGTGTGTTCTCGTTAACGCTGAATACGATTGTCTTTAGGTCGTTGCCTGCAGGAGCAGAAATAACAACCTTCTTAGCACCAGCCTCTAGGTGAGCAGAAGCCTTCTCTTTTGAGCAGTAGAAACCTGTACACTCTAGTACAACGTCTACGCCAAGCTCGCCCCAAGGAATGTTCTTAGCGTCTTTCTCTGAGTAGATTGTAATTTCTTTGCCGTCAACTGTGATTGAGTTGTCTGAGCAAGAAACCTTGTCAGCTAGCTCGTAACGACCCTGAGCTGAATCGTACTTTAGAAGATGAGCAAGCATCTTAGGGTCTGTTAGGTCGTTGATAGCTACAACCTCGTAACCCTCTGCTGCGAACATCTGTCTGAATGCAAGACGACCGATACGGCCGAAACCGTTAATACCAACTTTAATTGCCATGATATTTTACCTCCTGAAATTTTACTTTACTGTTAGTTATATTAATATCAATCAGCACTTTTATTTTAAAGCATTTTGCTGATAAATACAAGTCTTTGACAAAAATTTAACAGAAAATTCCGAGAATTTTTTTAGTTTAAAGCTTAATTTATAATTTTATTATCAACAGCATATACAGTATTGACAAAAAAATAAAAAATATTCAAATTTATTGTTAAAATTATCCTTGGTTTTATAATACCTGTGTTGACAAGCACGGCTAAAAATGGTATCATTTTATTGGTTGTAACCGTAACTGTATTGGTTACACACAGCAGACATACCGTCTGTTTTATTATTAAATTCGACTCTTATGGGCCGTTATTATATATGAGATATGTTTTAATTTTAAATCTTTATTCGATAAATTTATACTTAATTGTGTAATAACTGTGTAAAATTTTTATACTAAAAGCATTTTTATTTGAATATTACGAATACATCTTAAATTATTTGTTTTGGGAATTAACCCTTTGCTTATATTTTTTAAAATTGAATATTGTATCCCTGATAACGGGCACCACGAGTTTATCGAGTTTATAATTAACTAAGAATTAATTTATCTTAAAAATCGAACAAGGAGGTGCCATTACTATGGATTTAGTATTAGCCATTGTGCTTATTATAGCTGTTGGTGCGATTGCGGGTGTAGTTGCTTTTTTTATGGGCGTAAATCACCGTAAAAAAATTGCTGAAGCAGAGATAGGTTCTGCCGAAGAAGAAGCAAAACGTATTGTAAACAATGCTTATAAGGATGCTGAGGCTAAGAAAAAAGAGTCCATTCTTGAGGCTAAAGACGAAATTCACCGTCTAAGAGATGTATCCGAAAAGGAAGTAAACGAAAGAAGACGTGAAATTCAGCGTCAGGAAAGACGAATTCAGTCTAAAGAAGAAACTCTTGACAAAAAGATTGAAAATCTTGAAAAGAAAGAAGAAAAAATTGCTCGTAAGCAAAAAGCTGTAGAAAATGAACTGGCAGAGGCTGAACGTATCAAAAACAGCCATTTAGAGGTGCTTGAAAATATCTCTAAATATACTCAGGAGCAAGCTAAGAATGAGCTTTTGGAAAAGGTTGACCAAAAGCTTGCACACGAGAAGGCAACAAAGATTCTGGAGTTTGAACAGCAGTTGAAAGATGACTGTGACAAAAAAGCCAGAAATATTATTTCACTTGCTATACAGCGTTGTGCGGCTGACCATGTTGCAGAAGCAACTGTTTCGGTTGTACCGTTGCCTAATGATGAAATGAAGGGTCGTATTATTGGCAGAGAGGGCAGAAATATACGCTCTATCGAAACAATTACAGGTGTAGACCTTATTATTGATGATACACCTGAGGCAATTACAGTATCTTGTTTTGAGCCTGTTCGTCGTGAAATTGCACGAGTAGCACTTGAAAAGCTTGTGTCAGATGGCAGAATCCACCCTGCTAAGATTGAAGAAATGGTAGAAAAAGCAAGACGAGAAGTTGAAGCCACAATCAAGCAGGAGGGTGAACGCACTGTTATGGAAGCCGGAGTTAACGGTATTCACCCTGAACTGATTAAACTGTTAGGAAGACTTCGCTACAGAACCAGTTACGGCCAGAATGTATTGCAACACTCTATAGAGGTTTGTTACCTGTCAGGTATGATAGCCGAGGAACTGGGTCTTAACCCTACTATTGCAAAACGTGCAGGTTTACTTCACGATATTGGTAAGGCTCTTGACCACGAAATGGAAGGCTCACACATTGAAATTGGTGTTGAGGTTGCCAAAAAATATAAAGAGAGCGAGGCTGTGGTTCATGCTATTGCAGCACACCACGGAGATATAGAGGCAAAAACAGTTGTTGCCTGTATTGTACAAGCGGCTGATGCAATATCTGCTGCAAGACCGGGTGCAAGACGTGAGAATCTTGAGAACTACATAAAAAGATTGCAAAAGCTTGAAGAAGTTGCATCTTCTTTTGAAGGTGTTGAAGGCTGTTACGCTATACAGGCAGGCAGAGAGATAAGAATTATGGTTAAGCCTGATGTTATAAGTGACGACAGAATGGTTCTTCTTGCTCGTGAAATCTGCGATAAAATTGAATCTGATTTGGAATATCCCGGTCAGATAAAAGTAAATATTATAAGAGAAAGTCGTGCTATTGAGTATGCTCGATAATTAAAAACGAATATCACAGGTTGTGTAATTTAACACAACCTGTTTTTTGTTAATATGAACAAACCCGACACCTGAACAGCTTAACAGCTCAGATGTCGGGTTATTATATTTTTTTCTTAAATTTTATACTATTTTCTGTTTAAATAATAGTGTTACATATCACTGTTGTTTTCGAGTGCGTTCTGACTTAATGCTTTTAGGTAAGCGTTAATAAAACCATCTATGTCACCATCCATTACAGCACTTATGTTACCTGTTTCGTAGCTTGTACGGTGGTCTTTAACAAGGGTATAGGGCATAAATACATAAGAACGTATTTGAGAACCCCATGTAATTTCTTTTTGTACACCCTTAATATCCTCAATCTTATCCAGATGTTCACGCTCTTTGATTTCCATAAGCTTTGACATAAGCATTTTCATAGCAACTTCACGGTTCTGGTGCTGGCTACGTTCTACCTGACAAGCTACAACAATACCTGTAGGAATATGTGTTAAACGTACAGCCGAAGAAGTTTTATTTACCTTCTGTCCACCTGCACCGCTGGCACGATAAACATCCATTTTAATATCTTCGGGGTTTATATCTACCTGAATGTTGTCATCAATTTCAGGCATAACTTCAAGAGATGCAAATGATGTATGTCTTCTGCCTGATGAGTCAAATGGTGATACTCTTACAAGTCTATGCACACCTGCCTCGCTCTTTAAATAACCATAAGCGTTAATACCTTCTACAAGAATAACAGCACTTTTAAGACCGGCTTCATCACCGTCAAGGTAATCAAGAGTTTTAACCTTGAAATTCATCTTTTCAGCCCAGCGGTTATACATACGATAAAGCATTTCTGCCCAGTCCTGTGCCTCTGTACCACCCGAACCTGCGTGGAAAGTAAGAATAGCATTTCTGTTGTCATATTCGCCTGTAAGCAATGTTTGCAAACGCTGTTTTTCGAGTTCTTCTTTAATACCTGTAACTTCGCTTTGTGCTTCTTCAAGCAAGGATAAATCTTCGTCTTCATTTGCAAGCTCTATCAAAGCCATTGCATCTTCATATTTTGTTACAAGGTTATTATAACCCTCAACCTTGCCTTTAAGGGTGCTTGTACGTTGTAAAATAACCTGAGATTTTTCCATATCGTCCCAAAATCCGGGTTCTGTAGCCTTGTTTTCAAGCTGTTCTATCTCAGACTCCATTGCCTTTAGACCAAGTGCATCAGCCAAATCATCTATTTCCGGCTTGGTTCTTTCAAGCTCAAGTCTTAACTCTTCAAATTGTACCATAAATTTACCAATCCTTATAATAATCATTATTAATTATTATAATTTATTATCAGATAAAAGTAAAGAGGGTTAAAGTCAGAAAATAGGGGATATATAAGCAAAATAAAACCAACGGTATATGTTCCGTTGGTTTTATTGATTATATAATTTGGATTTGATTCTATAATCAGTTATTTCTTTTGCCAAAGATAGACAGAAGACGAATAAATATATTGATATAATCAAGATAAAGTGACAAAGCACTTAAAATGCTGGTTTTTTCCAATAACTGAGGGTTACCCTGAAAAGCAAGGTACTGCTTTTTTATTCTGTTATTGTCAAATATTGTGAATCCCATAAATATCGCAATAAATACTGCACCAATAATTATGTTGTTCAGTGATGAATGAATAAAAAAGTAAGAAATAAGTGAGTACAGCATTATTCCAAGCAGTGTAAAGGTAAGCATTGTACCCCATTTTGAAATATCCCTTTTAGTTGTAAGACCTATAATTGCAAGTACAAGGTAAATTAAAGATGTTGCTGCAAATACAGAAATTACAGACGAAAGTGAGTAGGCAAGCAAAGTAGGTGTAAGCAATATGCCCATATCAGCTGAATAAGCTATAAAGAAAACTTTTGCTACAAATGGTGGTAGCTTGTAAACAAAAAAACCTAGTAAGAATACCATAAGTATACTTACAAGACAGGCACCCATATAAAGCTCAAAATTATTGTATACAAAGTCAATAACTGAGTATGAATTTAAAGTCATATACATTGACAAACCAAAAGTTATAGCTAAACCAAAGAACATCCATAAATAGGTTTTTGCTATATATTTTGCAAAGCCTGCTGATGCCGACTGCATTGCCGGATTTCTGTAATTGCCGTTAAAACCGTCATTGTAGTTGTTGTTATTAAAATTATTCATTATATCACACTCCTGCTTAATAATTGATTAAACGTAATTAATGTAATCGGTAAATGTTTTTGATTTTGTAAATTCTACATTAGGAAATTGCTTTGCAAGCTTTTCTGTTAAAAAGTTAATAACTACATCTTCAGTTTTATAATGACCTGCATCTACTATAGTAAGGTTAAGGCTGTGCGACTCCAAAATATAGTTGTGCTTTATTTCTCCTGTTACAAAAGCATCTGCTCCAAGCTCCTTGGCAAGATAGATATATTCACCGCAGGCACCACCGCCAACAGCAACACGGGTGATTTTGTTTTTTATGTCAGTATATCTTACGCCGTTGCAGTTTAAACTTTGCTTTGTGTATTCTGCAAACTGCTTTGAAGTAAAAGGTTTTTCTGTTTTTATGTCACCTACAGCTATACCCTCACTGTGTAGGTATATATTTTCCAGACCAAGTGCTTTTGCCAGACATATGTTGACACCTTCAGCAGATAAATCAAGGTTAGTATGTGCCGAAATAGCTGTCATTCCTCTTTGTGCAAGCATATATGGTATGCTGTTGCTGTTAAGTGATTTTAACGGTTTGAATATGATAGGGTGATGGCTGATAATAAGTGTTGCACCCATATTCTGTGCTTCAACTATAACATCTTCTGTAATATCCAGTGCTACAAGCACCTTATTTACAACAGCTGTACGGTCACCTGCCAGAATACCCACATTGTCAAAATCCAGTGCTGTGTCAAACGGTGCAAAGCTGTCTATGTATTTGTATATGTCGTTAACAGTTGTCATTTGCGGTTCATCTCCTGTGGTGGCGTAAACTAAAAGCTTGTTGCTGTAAGCAATATATTTTTTGGCTGTATTACTATATGGATTTGCAGACAAAATTCCGTTGCCTTTCTTTAAAAGTGCTTTAGCAACCTTTTCTATGTACGCTTTGTCGTGTTCTGAGTTTTTTGGATTAACTTTTCCATAATATTTTTTTAAGCCGACTTCTTCAACAGCTTTACCAATATAGTATACACTTAGAACAGTGTATAACTTATTTTCGGCAACAGTTGCTTTTTCATTTTCGATTGTAAAACCATTGGTATAAAGGTATTCTCTTAACACCTCTGCTTTTGTCATAGGCTGTAAAATGAGATGATATTTTGAGTTTTTTAACCACTGTGCGTTGTCAATTATGGAGGTAATTATTTCACCGCCCATACCCGCTATGATAATGTCATCAGCTTCATCGGGCTTTATTTCTTTTAAACCGTCTGATAAGCGTGGTGTAACAACATCTTTAGCAGAGTATTTTTCAATAGTTTTTATACCACGCTCCAGTGGCATAGGGTTAATGTCGGCAGCTATTGCGTTTACTGCAATATTATTTTTACACAGCCATACAGGCAAATATGCGTGGTCTGTGCCTATGTCTGCCACTTTGCTGTTTTTACGCACAAACTCTGCACATAGGCTGAGTCTGTTATCTAAATCAAATAAGCGAATTTCCATTGTGATATTCTCTTTCTGTGAAAATTTGTTATATAAAATAGTGATTGGCACTAAAGCACCAATCACCTGATTTTTAAATATTCTGCTAATAATTACTTGTTGTTTGCAATATGGTTGTTAATTTTCTCAACCATTGCGTCAGCGTCTACACCGTGTACCATACAAGCCTCTGCAAGACTTTCGCCTCTGGCAGAAGGGCAACCAAGACAGTGCATACCCATTTCAAGAAAAATTGGTGCTGTTGACTGGTCAAAATCCAGAATATCTCCAATTAATGTGTCTTTTGTAATCTGCATAGTTATTTCCTCCATTTTGTTTTAATTTATTATACCCTAAAAACAAATAGTATGCAACATAATTAACATACTGTTAATATGTATGGTCGCAAACTTCTTTTATTTTTTCACGCAGTTTTTGGAAATCCTCAAATGCTCCGGGTTTGTTGTTTGGGTTGCGTAACAAAGCGGCAGGGTGCAGGGTAGCCATCATTATTACACCGTTTTTCTCAAAAAATATACCGTGTTCTTTGGTTATTTTCATATCCTTCTTAATAAGCCTTGTAGCGGCAACTCTGCCTAAGCATACTATAATTTTTGGGCGGATAAGCTTAACCTGATTTCTCAGCCAATCAATGCACTGCTCCTGTTCATCAGGCAGTGGGTCACGGTTTTGTGGTGGTCTGCACTTTACCATATTTGCAATATATATGTTTTTGTGCCTGTCAAGGTCAATGGCATTAAGCATTTTGTCAAGCAGTTGTCCACCTCTGCCAACAAACGGTTCGCCCTGCAAGTCCTCGTTTTCGCCGGGTCCTTCACCTATAAACATAACTTCGGCATTTTCAACACCCACACCAAAAACAAGGTTTGTTCTTGTTTCGGCAAGACGGCATTTATTGCAGTTGTGGCAAGCAGTTTTCAATTCAGCCATAGTTTCAAACATAATATGATATGCTCCTTTGATTATATATTCTGTGTAGCCTTTTTATTTTTATCAGCAAGCTCGGTGACAATATCAACAATATTCTGTGCGTTGCGTACTGCACCCAAATATTCAATCTGATTTTTTTCATTAATAATATATTTGTTTATTCTCATACTTATTTCGGTGAAACAAGGGTGGTCAACCTTTATTATAACATAAAACCAATAGCCATAAATAGGGTGTCGGTTTTTCTTTAAATTAAATTTTCGAGAGGCTTTTTCTTCATCAAATTGATTCAAACATTCTTTCTTTTGCAGGAAGGATACATCTGTAATTTGCGAAAGCTTAAATATATCAGGGTTATGGTTATTAAAACGCTTTTCTGTTTTAAGTAACCAATAGCCGTTAATTTCATCAATCCTAAGTATTTCATATTCACCAAGCGATTTTGTTGGTGTAAAATTTTCAAGACGTTCGCTGTGTCGGTTTTCTTTTCTGTATGCAAGGTGACGTTTGATTTCTTCTGTAGAGATTTTATCAAAATCCTCCAGATGTTCACTGCATTTTTTTGCACAATCACTGCATAAAAAACCGTCTTTTAATCTTTGGCGTGTCCATATACTTGTTTTGTTATTGCATACAACGCAGTTATTTTTCACAAAGTCACCTCCTGTTTGGCTTTGTAGTGAACTTACTTTTATTCATTATAAAGACTGCGTAAAAGTTCTATTTCTTTTGCATAGCCTGCAAGGTCGTTTGGTGTTTCAAGCTCAAATGGCAAATTTTTTAGCATAGGATGGTTTATAATTCTGCTTATTGCCTCAATTCCAAGGTGACCATTGCCAATAGTTTCGTGACGGTCTTTGTGGCTGGATAAAGGATTTTTACTGTCGTTAAGATGAACAGCACATAATTTATCTATACCTATAATTCTGTCAAATTCGTCCAGAACAGCGTCAAGATTATTGACAATATCGTAGCCACCGTCCCATATATGACAGGTGTCAAGGCATACACCCATTTTATTGTTAAGCTCTGTTCTGTCTAAAATATCTTTAATTTCCTGAAAGCTTCTGCCTATTTCACTGCCTTTACCTGCCATTGTTTCAAGCAGAACAGTGGTGGTTTGTTCTGGGCTAAGAATACTATTCAGCATTTCAACAATATAATCTGTGCCTATTTCGACACCCTGTTTAACGTGACTGCCTGGGTGAAAATTATAGTAATTGTTTGGTACATACTCCATACGTCTTATATCATCTGCCATAGTTTCTCTGGCAAGTTCTCTGATTTTTGGGTCTGCAGAGCAGGCATTAAGAGTATATGGTGCGTGGGCAACTATTGGAGCAAAATTTTTGTCCTCTATATATGCAAGATATTTTTCAATATCCTTTAAGTCAAGTTCTTTGGCTTTAAAACCACGAGGATTGCGTGTAAAAAACTGAAACGTATTTGCATTTATTGAAACAGCCTCTTTTGCCATATGCAAAAAGCCTTTTGAGGCAGATAAATGACAACCTATATTAAGCATTTTTTCTACTCCCTTCACTTTCTCACTATATAGTATATCATAATGAGGAGTTTTAAACAATAATAATTAACGATTTTGTAATTGCATTTATTGGTTTATTCTGTATAATTAATTAAAGAATTTTTAGGAGAATTTACCTTATGAAAACTAAAATAAAAGTAAAAGATATATTAAAAAAGCTAACAAAAAATAAAATAGCTGTTGTAATAACCACTCTTTTACTGTTGTTAACAATATATCTTGTTGCAGACCAATATGTTATTCTTACACCTGAATATACAGTTAAAAGTGCAAAGGTAGATAATGATATTACTATAGCGGTGATAAGTGATTTACATAGTATGAATTATGGCTTTGATAATAAAGTGATAATTGAAAAGGTAAAAAGTAAATCTCCTGATATTATAGCTGTAGTTGGTGATATGATTGATGAATATGATGAAGATACTTCTTCGGCACTTAATGTTATGAAGGCTCTGCCGAAAATTGCACCTACATATTATGTGGTTGGAAACCACGATACACTTTGTGAAAGCTACTATGAATTTAAGTATGAATCCCAAAAAGCAGGAGTTAATTTATTACTTGATACAAAGGAGGATATTACGGTAAACGGCAATGATGTTTCTTTGCTGGGTATAATTGGATATAGCTTTGGTGAAGTGGAAAATAGAAAATATACAGAACTGATGGAAGAATTTTGCGAAAGCGATTCGCTTAAAATACTTCTTTGCCATTATCCTGAGTATTCAATGTGGTTTTTTGAGAAAGATAAGTATTATGAATATGATTTTGACCTTATGTTAAGCGGACATACTCACGGAGGATTGGTAAGATTGCCATTTATAGGCGGAGTGATTGCACCGAATCAAGGTTTGTTTCCTGAATACACAAAGGGATTGTATTATGTGGATAAAAGTAATAAAAATCCTTATTATATGCTTGTAACCGGCGGATTGGGGCAGGACAGAAGATGCTTGAGGGTGAATAATTTTCCTGAAATCTCTTTTGTGAATATTGTAAAGCAGAGATAATTTGTAATTAAAAAGTATAATGTTGAATTTGAAAAATATATAAAATTTTATAAACATACAGCAATAACTGATAAGAAAATAGCTTGCATAATGTTCTAAAATTATGTATAATGTAGTGTAAGCAAGCGAACGGTAAGAGATAATGTTGAAAAACGTATTTTGCCGTTGCTTTTTTCTGAGAATTATTATAGAATAACCGGAGGTGGTGAGTAAGTGGGCAATGCTCTTGTAATTTCAAAAAGTGAGAAAGCCACCCAAGGTGTTATATCCCTGTTAAAAGCAGAGGGATATGATGATTTTAAAACGGTTACATCCGCAACAGATGCCAAAAGATGTATAATTGAAAGCAGTTTTGACTTGATTTTTATTTATACTCCTCTTATTGATGAAATTGGTCTGAACCTTTCTGTATATATGGCAGAGCATACATCGTCCGGTGTATTTGTTGCAGTAAGTGCTGAAACAGAGGCAAAAGCAGGAGAAAAGCTACTCAATCACGGAGTGGTTCTGTTGCAAAAGCCATTTACCGCTGAGGCTGTACACTACAGCTTGCGTACACTACAGCCACTTATCAAGCGTATAGTTACGCTTGATGACGAAAATAAAAAGCTGAAAGCAAAGCTTGAGGAAATTAAGCTTGTTGACAGAGCAAAGTGTGTGCTTATGCAGTGTCTTGCATTAAGCGAGCCACAAGCACACAAATATCTTGAGAAACAGGCTATGGATTTGAGAGTCAGCAAAAAACGTGTGGCAGAACAAGTTCTGAACACTTACGAAGTATAAAATTTTTTAAGTTTATATTGTGATTAAACGAGAGAAAGGGATTGATTAAATGAGCCGCAAAACGTTTCTTATTCTAGAAAACGGTAAGGTTTTTGAGGGAAAGGGCTTTGGTGCCGAAAAAGATGTAGTGGGAGAAATTGTTTTTACAACTGCTATGACAGGTTATCTTGAAACTCTTACCGACCCAAGTTATTATGGTCAGGTAGTTATTCAGACATTCCCGTTGATTGGTAACTACGGTGTTATTCCGTCTGATTTTGAAAGCGTTAGTCCTGCTTTGAAGGCTTATATTGTTAGAAATAGGTGTCAAGAGCCATCCAACTTCCGTTGCGAGGGGATTCTTGACACTTTTTTAAAGAATTCCGGTATTCCCGGTGTATATGATGTTGACACAAGAGCATTGACAAGAATAGTAAGAGAGTACGGTGTAATGAACTGTAAAATTACATCTACACTTGATAATCTTGAAAAAGACCTTGAGGAAATTAAGGCTTACAAGGTTGTTAATGCTGTAAAGAGTGTTACACCAAAGGAAATTACAAAAGAATATGCAAAAACACCTAAATATAATGTAGCACTTTGGGACTTTGGTGCAAAGGCTAACATTCAGCGTTCACTTGTAAAAAGAGGCTGTAATGTAACAGTATTTCCATCTTTTGCAACAGCTGAAGAAATTGCGGCTATTAACCCTGACGGTATTATGCTTTCAAACGGCCCGGGAGACCCTAAAGAAAATGCTGATGTTATAGAACAACTGCGTTTGCTTTGTGAAAAGAAAATTCCTACTTTCGGTATTTGTCTTGGACATCAGCTTTTAGCACTGTCACAGGGTGCTGTAACAGAAAAGCTAAAGTATGGTCACCGTGGTGCAAACCAGCCTGCAACAGAGGTTGAAACAGGCAGAGTTTACATTACAAGCCAGAACCACGGCTATGCAGTTGTAGGTAGTTCTTTGCCTGAAAACGCAAAAGAAAGTTTTGTAAATGCAAATGATGGTACTTGTGAGGGTGTTACCTATACAGATATGCCTGCATTCTCAGTACAGTTCCACCCAGAGGCTTGCGGTGGTCCGCTTGATACAGAATTTTTGTTTGACAAGTTTATTTCTCTTATGGAAGAAAACAAATAAGCTTGTATTTATTGATAATAAATACCTTTAAAATATAGTAACACCCGTTAAGGGAAGAAAGGATGTTATTGATGCCAATTAACAAGGATATTAAAAGAGTATTGGTAATAGGCTCAGGCCCTATTGTAATTGGTCAGGCTGCTGAGTTTGACTATGCAGGCACACAGGCTTGCCGTGCCTTGAAAGAGGAGGGATTGGAGGTTATCCTTATAAACTCTAACCCTGCTACAATTATGACAGACAATGCTATGGCAGATAAGATTTATATAGAGCCACTTACTCTTGATACAGTAAAGAGAATTATCAAGAAAGAAAAGCCGGATAGTCTGCTTTCAACACTTGGTGGACAGACAGGTCTTACACTTTCTATGCAGCTTGCTAAAGAAGGATTTCTTGAAGAAAACGGTGTAAAGCTACTTGGTGCTAACCCTGAAACAATTGATAAGGCTGAGGACAGACAGATGTTTAAAGACACAATGGAGTCAATCGGTCAGCCTGTAATTCCTTCTTTGGTTGTTAATGATGTTGAAAGTGCCGTTAATTTTGCCAACGAAATCGGTTATCCTCTTATTATCCGTCCTGCTTTTACACTTGGTGGTACAGGTGGCGGTATTGTTAATAACGAGGAAGAACTTATAGAGATTACTTCTAATGGTCTTGAGCTTTCTCCTATTACACAGGTACTTGTTGAAAAATGTATAGCAGGCTGGAAGGAAATTGAATTTGAGGTTATGCGTGACAGTATGGGCAATGTTATAACCGTTTGTTCAATGGAAAACTTTGACCCTGTTGGTGTACACACAGGTGACAGTATAGTTATTGCTCCTGCTGTAACACTTGCTGATAAAGAATATCAGATGCTGAGAAGTGCAGCTCTTAACATTATTTCTGCACTTGGTGTAGAGGGTGGCTGTAACTGTCAGTTTGCACTTAACCCAGAAAGCTTTGAGTATGCTGTAATTGAGGTTAACCCAAGAGTTTCCCGTTCATCTGCTTTGGCTTCAAAGGCTACAGGTTACCCTATTGCAAAGGTTGCCGCTAAAATTGCTATTGGTTATAACCTAAGTGAGATTAAAAATGCCGTTACAGGTTCAACATATGCTTGCTTTGAGCCTGCACTGGACTATGTTGTTGTTAAGTTCCCTAAGTGGCCTTTTGATAAGTTTGTATATGCAAAGAGAACACTTGGTACACAGATGAAGGCAACAGGTGAGGTAATGGCTATTGCTCCTACATTTGAGCAGGCTATTATGAAAGCTGTGCGTGGTGCTGAAATTTCTCATAACACACTAAACAGCGAAAAGTTTATGCAGATGTCTGATGAGAGTGTTAGAAACAAGCTTAGCGTTTGTGATGATGAAAGACTATTCTGCATTTATGAAGCATTAAAAAGAGGCGTAACAGTTGATGAAATCCACGCTATTACAATGGTAGATGAGTGGTTCCTTGAAAAGCTGTTAAAGCTTGTTAATATAGAAAAAGAAATGTCAAAGGGTGAGCTTACACCTGAGCTTTACCATAAGGCTAAAACTATGGGTTACCTTGACAAATCCATTAAGGAGTTTACAGGATGTGAAATAGAAAAGCCTGAAATTCCTGTATATAAAATGGTTGATACCTGTGCAGCTGAATTTAAGGCTGAAACACCTTATTTCTATTCAACATTTGACGTAGAGAACGAAGCTGCTGAGTTTATAGAAGAAAACAGCACAGGTAAAAAGACTATTATTGTATTTGGTTCAGGCCCTATTAGAATAGGACAGGGTATTGAATTTGACTATGCCTCTGTACACTGCGTATGGGCATTGAAAAAGGCAGGCTATGAAGTTGTTATTGTAAACAACAACCCTGAAACAGTATCAACAGACTTTGATACTGCTGACAGACTTTATTTTGAGCCTTTGACAAATGAAGATGTTATGGGCATTATCAATACAGAAAAGCCTTATGGTGTAGTTGTTGCATTTGGTGGACAAACTGCTATTAAGCTTACAAAATTCCTAAGTGACAACGGTGTAAACATTCTTGGTACATCTGCTGACAGTATTGATATGGCAGAGGACAGAGAGCGTTTTGACGAGTTGCTTGAAAAGCATAATATTAAGCGTCCTCGTGGTGTAACTGTTATGACAACAGAGGAAGCACTTGATGTTGCTGATGAAATTGGCTACCCTGTACTTCTTCGTCCTTCATATGTACTTGGCGGACAAAATATGATTATTGCCTATAATGAAGATGATGTTGTTGAATATATGGCAATTATTCTTTCTCAGAATATAGAAAACCCTATACTTATAGATAAATACCTGATGGGTACAGAAATTGAAGTTGACGCAATTTGTGACGGTGAAGATATTCTTATTCCTGGTATTATGCAGCATATTGAGCGTGCAGGTGTACACTCAGGTGACTCTATAGCTGTTTATCCTGCTTGGAATCTAAGCGATGAAATGACACAGACTATTATCAGAAGCTCAAGAGATTTGGCTTTATCACTATGCACAAAGGGTCTTGTAAATATTCAGTATCTTATCTATGAAGGCGATTTGTATGTAATTGAGGTTAACCCACGTTCTTCAAGAACAATTCCTTACATCAGTAAGGTAACTGGTGTACCTATGGTAGACCTTGCAACAAAAGCTATGCTTGGTGAAAAGCTTGCAGATATGGGTTATGGCACAGGCTTGTACAGAAAGTCACCTTATACAGCTGTAAAGGTACCTGTATTCTCATTTGAAAAGCTAATAAATGTTGATAACCAGCTAGGTCCTGAAATGAAGTCTACCGGTGAGGTTCTTGGTATTGCAGGTACTTTGGAGGAAGCTTTGTACAAAGGCTTGGTTGCAGCAGGCTACAAGATGAAGAAGTCAGGTGGTGTTCTCATCACTGTAAGAAACAGCGACAAGAGTGAAATTGGCGATGTTGCAAAGAAGTTTGCTATGCTTGGCTTTGACATTTATGCAACAGAGGGTACAGCAAAGATTCTTGAGGCTTACGGAATTAATGCTATTGAGGTTAAGAAAATCCACGAGTCAAGACGTGAAAATACACTCAAGCTTATCGAAAGCGGTAAGATTAATTATGTTATTTCTACATCTTCAAAGGGTCGTATTCCTACAAGAGACAGTGTAAAAATCAGACGTAAAACAGTAGAAAGAAATATTCCTTGCTTAACATCAATTGATACAGCCAATGCTTTGGTTGATTGTTTGATGAGCAGATATTCACAATATAACACAGAATTGGTTGATATAAATAATATGAGAGGTGAAAAAATGAAGTACACATTTACTAAGATGCAGGGCTGTGGTAACGACTACATCTACTTCAACTGTTTTGACCAGAATATCAACAATCCTGAGGGATTAAGCGTAAGACTTTCTGACAGACATTTTGGTATTGGCGGTGACGGTATTATCCTTGTTTGCCCATCAGATGTTGCAGACGCTAAAATGCGTATGTTTAACCTTGACGGCTCAGAGGGTAAAATGTGTGGTAACGGTATACGCTGTGTAGGTAAGTTCCTGTATGACCACAACATTGTTGATACAAACAAAGAAACTGTAACAGTAGAAACACTAAGTGGTATTAAAACACTAAAGGTTTATAAGCAGGATAACGAGGTTAAACGCCTAAGAGTTGATATGGGCAAAGCAGAGCTTAACCCTACAAATATTCCTGTTGCAATAGATAAGGATAAAGTTGTTAATGAGCCTGTTGTTATTGACGGTGAGGCATACAACATTACCTGTGTTTCAATGGGTAACCCTCATTGTGTAGTATTTATAAAAGACGTTGAGGGTCTTGATATAGAAAAGGTTGGCCCTAAGTTTGAGTTTGACGAGCTGTTCCCAGAGAGAGTAAACACAGAGTTTGTAAGAGTTATTGATGACCATACAATTAAAATGCGTGTATGGGAGCGTGGCAGTGGCGAAACATGGGCTTGCGGTACAGGTGCTTGTGCTGTTGCTGTTGCAGCTGTTGAAAACGGATTCTGCAAAAAGGGTGAAGATATTACTGTTCAGCTAAGAGGCGGTGACCTTGTTATAAACTACACAGATGATACAGTTTATATGACAGGTGCGGCTGAAAGCGTATTTGAAGGTACAGTTGAACTATAACAGACGACAGAGAGGTAAATATTATGGAAACAAAATATATATTTGTAACTGGCGGTGTGGTTTCCGGCTTGGGTAAGGGTATAACAGCCGCTTCACTTGGTCGTTTGCTTAAAGCCAGAGGTTTAAAGGTAACTGCACAGAAGCTTGACCCATATATAAATGTTGACCCCGGTACAATGAGTCCTTTTCAGCACGGAGAGGTATATGTAACCGAGGACGGTGCTGAAACAGACCTTGATTTGGGACATTACGAAAGATTTATAGATGAAGACCTTAATAAGTTTTCAAATTTAACAACCGGTAAAGTTTACTCTAACGTTCTTGAAAAAGAACGTAGAGGCGACTACCTTGGAGAAACTGTTCAGGTTATTCCTCATATTACAAATGGTATTAAGGATTTTGTTTATAACGTAGGTAAGCAGTCTGAGGCTGATGTAGTTATTACAGAAATCGGCGGTACTGTTGGTGATATTGAAAGCCAGCCATTTTTAGAGGCTATACGTCAGGTATCACTTGAGGTTGGCAGAGAAAACTGCATTTTTATACACGTAACACTTGTACCATATATAAAGGGTTCAGGTGAGCATAAGTCAAAGCCAACACAGCATAGTGTTAAAGAGCTTCGTTCAATCGGTATTAACCCTGATATTATCGTTTTGCGTTGTGACGAGCCTATTGACGAGAGTATCTTTAAGAAGATTGCTTTGTTCTGCAATGTAAAGCCTGATTGTGTAATCGAAAATATTACACTGCCTGTTCTGTATCAGGCACCACTTATGCTTGAAGAACATAACTTCTCAGATATTGTTTGTCGTGAACTTAACATTAATGCTCCAAAGGGCGATATGTCTGAGTGGATGGAAATGATTAACAGAGTTCAGACAAGAGATAAGAAAGTTAAAATTGCACTTGTAGGTAAATATGTTCAGTTGCACGATGCTTATTTGTCAGTAGCTGAGGCACTTAACCACGCAGGCTATGAAAATTCTGCCGAGGTCGAAATTGACTGGGTTGATGCTGAATTGGTTACAGAATATACAGTAAAAGAGCTTCTTGGTGAAGCTGATGGTATTCTTGTACCCGGTGGCTTTGGCAACAGAGGTGTAGAAGGCAAGATTACAGCTGCAAAGTATGCAAGAGAAAATAATATTCCATACCTTGGCATTTGTCTTGGTATGCAGACAGCTGTTATTGAGTTTGCAAGAAATGTACTTAAATGGAGTGACGCTAATTCCGGTGAATTTGATGCTGAGTCTGAGCATAAGGTAATAGACCTAATGCTGGAACAAAAAGGCATTGAGGATATGGGCGGTACAATGCGTTTGGGTGCTTATCCTTGCAAAATCCGTAAGGATACTATTATGGAAAGAGCTTATGGCAAAAAAGAAATTGCCGAAAGACACCGTCATCGTTATGAATTTAACAACGATTTTAGAACAACTTTTGAAGAAAACGGTATGATTGTTACAGGTACTTCACCTAACGGTATGCTTGTAGAGGCTGTAGAAATTCCTGAGCATAAATTTTATGTAGCAGTGCAGTATCACCCTGAATTTAAAAGTCGTCCACAGTCTGCACATCCTCTATTCAGAGAATTTGTAAAGGCTAGTCTTGAAAAATAAAATAATTAGGTAAAAATGTGGAGGATAAAATTCCTCCACATTGTAAATATTAAGGTGAGTAAAAGCAGGTATTAATAATCTTAACTCGCCTATTAATCAAATTGTAATTAATACAAAAGACAAAGGAGAGATAACAATGCCACAGATTAATGAAAATTACTTAAAGCTTGAGAAGAATTATCTTTTTATAAATATAGCAAAAAGAATTAATGCTTTTATCGAAGAAAACCCAGATAAAAAAGATAACATTATCAGAATGGGTATTGGCGATGTAACACTTCCTATTGCACCTTGTGTTGTAGAAGCCGTTAAAAAAGGTGCTGAGGAAATGGGTGTTAAAGAAACATTCAAGGGTTACGAGGACAGCGGTACAGGTTATGATTTTTTGAAAGAGGCTATTTCCGGTTATTATAAAAGCTTTGGTGCGGATGTTGCTCCTGAAGAAATCAGAGTAAGTGATGGTGCTAAGTCAGACTGTGGTAATATTGTTGACATTTTTGGTGATGACAATGTGGTATTGATTACTGACCCTGCTTATCCTGTATATGTAGACTCTAACCTTATGAGTGGCAGAAAGGTTATTTATGCTGACTGTACAAAAGAAAACGGCTTTTGTCCTGTTCCTGACTATAATGTACACGCTGACCTTATCTACCTTTGCTCACCAAACAATCCAACAGGTGCTGCACTTAACAAAGAACAGCTAAAGGCTTGGATTGATTATGCTATAGCAAATAAAGCTATCATTATATATGACGCTGCTTATGAGGCATTTATCACAGAACCAAATATTCCAAGAAGTATTTTTGAAGTTGAAGGTTCAAGACAGTGTGCTATCGAGATTTGCTCACTTTCAAAAACAGCAGGTTTTACAGGTATGCGTTGCGGATATACTGTTATTCCTAACGAACTTGAAGCTGTTGCAAGTGATGGAACAACAGTAAACATTTCTCAGCTATGGGGAAGAAGACAGGGTACAAAGTTTAACGGTGTTTCTTATCCTGTACAGTGTGGTGCTGCTGCTGTATTCTCAGAGGAAGGCAGAGAGCAGGTTAAGGTTAACATTGAATATTACAAAGAAAATGCAAGAATTATTGCTGATACACTTGATAAGCTGGGAATTTGGTACACAGGTGGTGTAAACTCGCCATATATCTGGCTAAAGTGTCCTAACGATATGGGCTCTTGGGAGTTTTTCGATTTGCTTCTTAAAGAGGCTAATGTTGTTGGTACACCCGGTGAAGGCTTTGGTAAAAACGGAGCAGGCTATTTCCGTTTAACATCATTTGGTGACAGAGAAGCAACAAAAGAAGCTATGGCAAGAATTGAAAAATTACTTGCAAATCTTTAAGATTAAAGATAAACTTCTAACTTAATAAATGGTGGTATTTTTATGAAAATTTTGCTTACAGGTGGTGCTGGCTTTATTGGAAGTCACACCTGCATAGAGCTGATTGAAGCAGGTTACGAGGTAGTTATTGCAGATGACCTTTCAAACAGCAAGCCTGCGGTTCTTGAAAGACTAGAAGAACTCACAGGCAAAAAAATTAAATTTTATAATATTGATGTTGCAGACAGAGAAAAGGTTGACGAAATGTTTGCAACAGAAAATTTTGATTCGGTAATTCACTTTGCAGGTTTTAAGGCTGTTGGTGAGTCGGTAGCAAAGCCAATTATGTATTACCGCAACAATCTGGACACTACACTTACACTGTTGGAAACAATGGCTAAATATAATGTTAATAATTTTGTTTTTAGTTCATCAGCTACAGTTTATGGTGTTCCCGAAACTGTGCCGTTGGTTGAGGGTATGAAAACAGGCTGTACCAATCCTTACGGTTGGACAAAACTTATGATTGAGCAAATTCTTACAGATGCTACAGTTGCAAATAAGAATTTGTCAGTGGTTTTGTTAAGATATTTCAACCCAATAGGTGCTCACCCAAGCGGAAGAATTGGAGAAGACCCTACAGGTATTCCTAACAATTTGTTACCTTATATTACACAGGTTGCTATTGGTAAACTGCCTCAGCTTGGTGTATTTGGTAACGATTATCCTACACACGATGGTACAGGTGTGCGTGACTATATTCACGTTGTGGATTTGGCTAAGGGTCACGTTAAGGCTATTGAGTATGCCTCAGAACATAAAGGTACTGAGATATTTAATCTTGGCACAGGTACAGGTTACAGTGTACTTGATATTGTTAAAGCTTTTGAGAAAGCAAATGATATTGAAATCCCTTATGCAATTAAACCCAGACGTGACGGTGATATTGCAGAGTGTTATGCTAACCCTGTAAAAGCTAAGGAAAAGCTTGGCTGGCAGGCTGAAAAAACTCTTGAGGAAATGTGTAAAGACTCGTGGAGATGGCAGTCTAACAATCCAAAAGGTTACGATGAATAACAAATAATACTGTTGTTTTGCAAGGAAAACTGTATGTGGTTTTCCTTGCCTTTTTATTTTGTAGAGGGAAGTAAACAATTTGCATAAATTTAATAAATTTTTTTGTTATTTAAAAATGGAAGTTAAAGGTTATCCTGTATAAAATTTGTACATACTTTTTGTTATAATACACGATTTTATTTTCCCTCTCTAAAAACCATTGTAATTTTTTATGGAATTCTTTATAATAGTAGGTGCTTAGATATGCTTATATTAGCACAGAAAAAGGAGGAATTCAAATGGCAAAACATCATAAGAAAGCAGTCAGTATACTGCTTGCATCAATGATGATCACATCAATGTGTTGCATACCTACCACAGCGTCGGCAGCAACAACAGACGTGGAAGAATCTGACGCCACAGTGACAGTTGAAAAATCTGACGCATCATTGGCTAAGTATTATTCCACAAATAGTGCAGGTCTTGGTAAAAACAAGACTATCTCAGTAGACGGTGATATTTCTGACTGGGACAGCTCAATGCTTATTGCACAGGGTACAGCAAACGATGACCCTCGTGTATATCGTCCAAACTCAATGTATGAAGTTGGTGTTGACCTATATGCATTGTACGGTGCATACGATGACAACAACTTGTACCTAATGTGGGAAATGACAAATGTTCAGGACGTAGTAGCACCTAACGATAACTATCCATTAACACAGGGTGTACTATGGCAGACACAGGAATTTCCATTCTTTATTGCAGTAGATACAGGCAAAGCTGACACTGCAATAGGTAATAACGCTGCTCTTACAACTGGGGGAACTATCTGGGATTCCGGTATGACAATCAGCAATAGCTTTAATAAATTGATTTCAATCAATACAAAAGGCGGAAACGGACCATGGGTATATGGTGGTAGCAGTGCAGGTTTAAGTGCAGTAGAAGAACTTGACGCTTCAACATCTAATATTACTATGGACTATGGTATGGGTATACTAAGTGATAACGTATACGGTATTAATGGTGCTTATGGCGAAAACAATAACCGTGTAGTAGGTGATGTATGTAACGAATCAGCTGCATGGGTTGATTTCAATACACTTGGTCATAACAGTGACACAATGGATTTCCACTATGAATTGTCAATTCCACTAAGTGAGTTGGGAATTACTAAGAGTGACATTACAAGCAACGGTGTTGGAGTATTATTGGTTGGTACAATGGGTAAATCACCTCTTGATTGTCTACCATATGATACATCAATGAGTGATCAGGCTGACCTTGATGACGCAGCAGGTTCTCAGGAAAACAACAGCTTTGAAAAGAGTGATGAGGACTTCATTACAACATCTTTCGCAAGAATTGGTAAAACTGGTGGCGGTACAACACCTACATCAGCAACAACAGCAACAACAGCAACAACAGCAACAACAGCAACTACAGCAACAACAGCAACTACAGCTGCTTCTACATCAAGTGTAACAGGTAGTAAGTCACTTACTGTTGGTAAGGGTGATGTTGTAACATATACTGTTAAGGCTCAGTCTACAAGCTCAATCGCAGCTTATAGAATGACAACAACATATGATTCAGAAGCTTTTGAACTTGATACAACATACAGCAGTGATGGTGTTGGTAACTTGTTGTCATCATCATCAGGTACAGACGTAGTTAATACTTCTACTGCTGGTAAAATTCAGACAGCTGTTCTTGCTGCTGAAGGTTCACCTTATTCTGTAAAAACAGCAACAAGACTACAGACAATTAAGCTAAAGGCTAAAAAAGCAGGTACATTCAAGATTTCTTACACAATGAATGAACTACTTGACAGCGACAGTAACTCATTACTAAATGGTGTTAAGCCTGTAAGTGGCGTTACACTATCACAGGTTGCGGGTATTACTACAGCAACAGCACCTACTACAGGTTCAAACAGCATTGAAGTTGAAGAAGGTGACACAGTTACATATGCAGTACAGCTTAAATATGCTGAACAGCTATATGGCTTTAAAACAGATATTAATTACGATAGCTCATTACTATCAATATCAAGCATTACTTACCCTAACTTCAGTGGTGGTACTACAGTAGAGAATACTGATACAGCAGGCTTGATTTCTACAGTTGGTGTAGGTTCTCCTACAAAAACATTTGACTTTACAACTAAAAAGGCTTTGGTAAGAGTTAAGTTTACTGCTAAAAAAGCAGGTACTGCTAATATTTCTTACCTAATGAAGGAAGTTCTGGGTCTTGACGGTGAGAACGCATATAATTCAAGCACAGGTAAGCCACTTACAACAGATGTTTCTTCATCAAACGGTATTGCAAAATCTTCTGCACCACAGCCTACAGAAGCAACTACTGCACCTTCAACAGAGGTAACAGGTAGCAAGACATTTAAAGTAAATGCAGGCGATGTTGTAAAGTATACTATTAAGGCTAAGTCTTCAAGTAAGAAAATTGGTGCTTATGGCATAACAACAGCTTATGATTCAAGTGCATTTGAGCTTGATACAACATATAGCAGTGACGGTGTTGGTAACCTACTATCAGACACAACAGGTAAGGGTACAGGTAAAGTTAATACTTCTACTGCAGGTAAAGTTAAGGTAGAGGTTACAGCAGCAAGCGGTTCACCTTATTCTATATCTACAGCAGCAAGACTACAGACAGTTGTACTAGTAGCTAAGAAATCAGGTACATTTACAGTTTCTTACACAATGGATAAACTACTTGACAGTAGCAGTAACACACTACTAAGCGGTGTTAGTCCTGTAAGCGGTGTTACACTATCACAGGTTGCAGGTATTACTGTTGCAACAACACCTACAGAGGCACCTACAGCAGCACCTACAGAAAGTTCAACAACTGCTAGAAAATCTGTATCAGTAACAAAGGGCGATACTCTAACTTGCTATGTATCACTTATCATTCCTGAAGGTTCTCTTGATGTATGCGGTTGGACATTAGATATGTTCTACGATTCATCTATGTTCGAGGTTAATATGGACTTTGCAGATGGTAATGGTTTTGCAAGTGGTAACGCTGCTATAAACTATGCACGTGGTAAGTCAACTACAGCAGTTGCTCTACCAGGTGGTACAATGGCACAGTCTAACTTTGAAACTTTGGGTAAAGCAAGCTTTACAGATGTTCATCCAACAGGTATGAACTTTGACGGTAAAACTACTAAGCTTGTTTGTATTCAGCTAAAAGCTCTACAGACAGGTAAGGGTTCTGTTTCTTTCAGAATGAGAGATGTAGTTGACGAAAACCTTGTAACATCATATGTTGATGAAACAACATATCAGGCTGCAGGTGGTGCAAAGTTCACATTTACTACAGTGGTTGAGTAATAATTGTCAGTTTGTTTATGTTTTGAATTGTTATATAAACAATATTGAAGTAAGATTTTAAGTTTATTATTTAAGATTTTACATTGATTTATAACTAACCAGGGCAGGCACTGCGTAAGTGGTGTCTGCCTTTTGCCATAAGTGATACTAATACCTGTTTAAACGGTGGAATAGATAGTCAAGCAGAATTTGATTAGAACAAGGACACAGGCAAGCTGTCGCTTGTCAAGGAGAAGGACGAAGTGCGAAGTAAATTATGCCGACAAGATGTCTATTGTTTAAACAGCCCTAGTATGAATTATTGATTATTAAGGAGGGCGATAATTATGAAATGTAATAAGTTATCTTATATTAAAAAAATAATGGCTGTGGCTGTTTTTGTTGTAACAATTTTATGTACAAGTGTTCCAACAGCATTTGCTGCCGACACCGTTAAAATTAATGACAAGGAATTTAACAAAGGTGACACCATTACATATATTGCCAGTTTACAATGCGATAAGGCTTGTGCAGGAATTAATACAACAGTTACTTATCCCGCAGAATCGTTAACACTTATTGAGGATAGCATAAATGTACCAAATCTTGGTATGACAATCGCAAATTCAGAAAATGAAGGCGAAATTAGATTTATAGCTACTAATGTAGAAGAAGGCTTTGATTTTAAAGAATACACTTTGTTGATTTCTGTATCTTTTACAATAAAAGATGATGCAAAAGACGCTACTATCCAAACCAATATTGATGAAATAATTGATGTTGATTTGTGTAACGTCGGTATAGAAAATTATTTGATTTCAGAAGAAATAAAGGAAGGCACATATGAGGGCGAAATTGTAAATCCTGTTGATGGTGCCGAGTATATAGAAAATGATACAGGTAACTCAATAGCTGTAAATGACGGCACTACCGAAACTCAGGATAACAAAACAACTGTAATTATAATTACAGTTGCTGTTGCAGTTGCACTTATTGTTCTTGCTTCTGTAGCTGTTGTTTATAAGCGTAAAAAAGAAAGTAAATAAAAAACAGATAATTAACATATAAATATTTACTTATAAGCAAAACAAGCAACTGCTCCAATGGCGTTGCTTGTTTTTTAGTTTTATTTCAAAACTAATTTTTATCGTAGCTTACTTGGGGATTTAACTCATTTATCCTCCTATACTAACTTCCACTTCAAGTTCCACTGTGGGTTTTACTTTGGAATTTAACTTTATTAAAAAATATAAGTTTGTCAGTGAACTTTGTTAGAAAACGCATTGACAAAAGTCAGATTGTTTGGTAAAATAATTAAGCCGCATATTACGGGCTTTTTTAAGTGACATTGTCCGCCCGATTTATAGCGAGACTTTATAAAGGATGGTACAAAATTATGTACGCTATTATTGAGACAGGTGGTAAGCAGTACAAGGTAACTAACGGTGACGTTGTATTTGTTGAAAAGCTTGCTGCTGAAGACGACGCAACAGTTGATTTCAAGGTTGTTGCACTTTCAGATGATAACGGTCTTAAGGTTGGTGCTCCTTATGTTGAGGGTGCTGTTGTAACAGGCAAGGTTATCAAGACAGGCAAGGGTAAGAAGATTACAGTTGCTACTTACAAGTCAAAGAAGGGCGAAAAGAGAAAGATGGGTCACAGACAGCCATATACAAAGGTTGAAATCCAGTCTATTAACGCTTAATTATGATTGAGATAAGCTTGTTCACATTGGCAGAAGGTGACTTGGTTGGATTTAGACTAAAGGGTCATTCGGGATATGCCGAAAGTGGAAGCGATATTGTATGTTCTGCTGTTACCTCTGCAGCTTTAATGACGGCTAACACTGTTACCGAAATTCTTAAAGTTCCTGCTGAGGCAGAGGCAGAAGAAGGCAATATTATGTTGAGAGTTTTCTCAAAAGATGCAGTTACTTGCAGAGATGTTTTGCAGGGTTTTAAGTTGCATATGCTCTTGTTAGAGGAGCAGTATTCAGATTATATAGTTGTAAACAATACGGAGGTGTAACAAAATGCTTAAGATAAATATTCAGCTACTAGCTCACAAAAAAGGTATGGGTTCTACAAAGAACGGTCGTGACTCTGAGTCTAAAAGACTTGGTGCAAAGCGTGCTGACGGTCAGTTCGTAAAGGCAGGTAACATTCTTTACAAACAGCGTGGTACACATATTCACCCAGGTGAGAACGTAGGTCTTGGTTCAGACGATACATTGTTTGCTAAGATTGACGGTGTTGTTCGTTACGAGCGTATGGGTCGTGACAGAAAGCGTGTAAGCGTATACGCTGAGCAGTAATTTTATACTGTATCAATTTTGTTTACTTGAGGGCGGATATTTTATTCCGCCCTTTTTGTATATGTTTATGAGGACTATTTGATTAAACAGATAAATGTTATGGTTAAATATATTGCAGAAACTGTGCTTGGAAAGCGTGACAAAAACTATAACATTACAGCTGAGAAATATTACGAAGTAAACAGTGCAGGCAAGGATATAATGTATCTTTATGACCTTGTGGATAATGGTGAAATTAATCTTGCAGAAAATATATTGTATGATAAAATAGATGAGGGCAGGTCTATTGATTTGTTCAAAATAGGTGTGGATTTTTATGTTTATTTAAATACGAAATCGGACGAGTTTTTAAACGAGCATAATTTTTCAAGGCAGGAAATACTTGACGGCTTAGAAGATTTGCAGAAAATTTTCGGGTTGTTGTGATATACTACATTATGAAAGGTAGTGAAATAAATGTTTGTAGATAAAGCGAAGGTTTTTATAAAAGCAGGTGATGGTGGTGACGGTTCTGTTTCATTCCATCGTGAAAAATATGTAGCGTCAGGTGGCCCTGACGGTGGTGACGGCGGACGTGGAGGTAATGTACTGTTTTTAGCAGATGACAACCTTTCAACACTTGCTGATTTCAGATACAAAAGAAAATATATTGCTCAAAAAGGTGAAAACGGCAAGGCTAAAAGAAGCTCGGGTAAAAATGCCGAAGATTTGATTGTGCGTGTGCCAAGAGGTACACTTGTAAAAGACGCAGAAACAGGTAGATTGCTTGCCGATGTTTCTGGTAAAGAGCCTGTGTTGGTTGCCAAAGGCGGTAATGGCGGTTGGGGTAACATTCATTTTGCAACAGCCACACGTCAAACTCCACGTTTTGCAAAGCCGGGCTTGCCGGGTGAGGAGTACGAAGTAACTCTTGAGCTTAAATTGCTTGCTGATGTAGGATTAGTCGGTTTTCCTAATGTTGGTAAAAGCACACTTGTTTCGGTAGTAAGTCAGGCAAAGCCTGTTATTGCTAACTATCATTTTACAACTATTACACCTGTTTTGGGTGTTGTTAGTATGGGTGAGGGTAACTCGTTTGTTATGGCTGATATTCCCGGTCTTGTAGAAGGTGCATGGGAAGGTGTAGGTCTTGGTCACCAGTTTTTGCGTCATGTTGAGCGTTGCCGAATGTTGGTGCATATAGTTGATATTGCAGGCAGTGAAGGTCGTGACCCTAAGGAAGATTTTAAAATTATAAACAAAGAGCTTGAAAAGTTTAATCCTGAGCTTGCAAAAAGACCTATGATTGTGGCAGGTAACAAGTGTGACCTTGCAACAGATGAGCAGATAGAAGAATTTAAAGATTTTGTTGAAGAACAGGGTTATGAATTTTTCCCTATTATGGCACCTATTAACGAGGGTGTAGATGATTTATTGAAGAAAATTCTTGAAATGCTCAGTAAGTTGCCACCAATTACTCATTATGAGGCAGAGCCTGCACCAATAGTACAACCCGAAAAAATTGATAAGAGCAAGGTTGTTATTACAAAGCACGACGGTGTTTATTTTGTTGAGGCTAAATGGCTGTTCAATATTATGAAGTCAGTAAATTTTGATGATTACGAGTCTTTGCAGTATTTTCAGCGTGTGCTTATAAGTGGTGGTGTTATAGATGCACTGCGTGAAGCCGGTATAAACGAGGGCGATACAGTATCTATATATGACCTGGAATTTGATTTTGTAGAATAAGAGGCATTGTATGGACAGTTTGTTATCGTGTGATTTTGATTTAAGACAAATTTCACCTTTAACACTTTCGTTTATAGGTGACGGAGTGTACGATTTAATGATAAGGGAATATATAATTTCCCTTGCGAATCGTCCTGTAGGTCAGCTTAACAAACGCAAGGTAAGCGTTGTAAACTGTAAATTTCAGGCAGAATGTGCCAATAAGCTTGAACCACACTTAACAGAGGAGGAGCTTACAATTTACAAGCGTTGCAGAAATGTAAATGTACATTCTGTACCCAAAAATGCAGATAAAGGTGACTACCACTTAGCCACAGGCTTTGAGGCTGTGTTTGGCTATTTGTACTTAAAAAAAGATATTGAAAGAATAAGAGAATTATTTTACATAATTGTAGACGATGTTTACGATAAAACAAAGTAGTTATTGATTGTTTTTGCAATGTGACTTATATCATAAAATTGCAACAGGCTACAGAATGAATTTTTAAGTTTCATTCTGTAGCCTGTTTTTGTAATAAAGCAATTTTATTCAGTACAATATTTTTTTGGCTCAGTTTCGTATACATTGTTGCCCTTGCTGTCTATTACAACAATGCAAGGAAAATCCTCAACTGTATATCTTCGTATAGCCTCTGTGCCAAGGTCTTCGTAGCAAATAAGCTCGTCTGATTTAATGCTTTTTGCAATAAGTGCGGCTGCACCGCCAATAGCGGCAAAATAAATACCGTGGTTTCTTACAATAGCGTCTACCACTTCTTTATTTCTTGCTCCTTTGCCTATCATACCTTTTAAACCCATATCAAGTAATGTTGGTGCATACTTGTCCATTCTGTAGCTTGATGTAGGGCCTGCAGGGCCTACTGCATAACCGGGCTTTGCAGGTGCAGGACCTACATAGTATATAACCTCTCCTTTTATATCAACAGGAAAGTCCTCACCTTTTTCTGCAAGTTCAAAAAGTCTTTTGTGTGCGGCATCTCTGCCTGTTATCATAGTGCCTGTAAGCAAAACGCTGTCGCCTGCGTTAAGGCTTTCGATATCTTCATCTGTTAAAGGCAATGTAATTTTTTTCATAAATATCCTCCCTTATTATATAGTAGCGGTTTTATGTCTTGCTGCGTGACAACAAATATTAACTGCAACAGGCATACCTGCAATATGGGTTGGATATGTTTCAATATTAACACCAAGTGATGTTGTTGTGCCTCCAAGTCCTGCCGGGCCAAATCCCATTTTGTTAATTTGTTCTAGCAAATAATCTTCCATCTCTGAATATCTGGGGTCAGGGTTGCTTGTATTTATTGCTCTGAAGGTAGCCTTTTTAGCAAGCTGTGCTGCTTTTTCAAAAGTACCGCCTATGCCAACACCAACAACCATTGGTGGGCAAGGGTTAGGGCCTGCTTTTCTTACAGTATCCAGAACAAAATCTATAACGCCCTGTTTGCCATAGGACGGTGTAAGCATTTTTATTGCAGACATATTTTCACTGCCAAATCCTTTACCACCGGCTACTATTGTTATTTTATTACCCGGAACAATCTCTGTGTGGATAACAGCAGGTGTGTTGTCCTTTGTATTGATTCTGTCAAAAACAGGGTCGTTTACAACTGACTTTCTCAGATAACCTTCTCTGTAAGCTTGTCTTACACCGTTTTCAACCGCTGTATTAAAGCTACCGCCTTCTATAACAACCTTGTCACCATATCTTACAAACAGAACAGCCATACCTGTATCCTGACAGATTGGTATTTGTTCTTCTTTTGCAATGCGATTATTTTCCATAAGCTGACAAAGAACCTGTTTGCCTACTTCTGATTTTTCGTTTTCGCTGGCTTTTTCAAGTGCTTGTGTTATATCGTCACCTATATAGTAGTTACAGTCCATAAACAGTTTTTTTACTGTTTTGGTAACTTCTTCAGCCTTAATTATTCTAAATTCCATATTTGTTACCTCTGCTTTAATTTTAATATTTCAATTATAGTATAATTATCCATTTATTTCAAGTCAATATAACGAATAGTTGTTTAAATTATGGAAAATATACACAGTGAAAGGAATGTGATATTATGAATTTAAAAGGCAGTAAAACAGAGGTCAATCTTTTAACAGCATTTAGTGGTGAATCTCAAGCAAGAAATAAATATACATTTTATGGAGAAAAAGCAAGAGAAGAAGGTTACGAACAGATAGCCTCTCTTTTTGAAGAAACCGCAAACAATGAAAAGGCACACGCTAAAATTTGGTTTGACTTTTTAAGTAATGGCAAAGACACAACCACACTGCAAGCACTTATAGACGCAAGTGCAGGCGAGCATTACGAATGGGTAACAATGTATAAGGAGTTTGCACAGATTGCAAAGGAAGAAGGCTTTTATGAAATTGCCAGTATAATGGAGGCTGTTGCAAATATAGAAAAAGAACACGAAGAAAGGTTCAAAAAACTTCAGATTAATTTACAGGAGCAAAAGGTATTTACACGAGATGGTCAGCAGGTGTGGAAATGTCGTAACTGTGGTTATTTGCACTATGGCAACATTGCCCCAAAGCATTGTCCGGTTTGCCACAAAACTCAGGCGTTTTTTGAAATTAAGGCAAATAATTATTAATTTGATAATTTTATAACCGCTTAATTTATTAGTATTCGTGTTCTACAAGTCCTGATTTTGTGCAGGGCTTGTATTTTTTTATTCACAAAAATTACGTTTAAAGCTTGTACGCCTAATTATAGTAATATTTCTCAAAAATAGTTTATTATCAGTAAAATTCCTGTATAACCGACTACAAAAAAGCTGTAAATATTACAAAAAGGTTAAAATTTTTCTTTTTTCTCAAAAATCAAAAACAACGCTGTAATATTTAGTTACCTGCTTGTAATCGAGTTGTTGCAAATTGCACAGAATTTTAATTTTTTTTAACAACTCAAAAGCCGAAAAATGGCTTTTTTAAGGGAAAAATCCGTCATAATCGTACATTCGTTTTGTTTTTGCCGTGAATTTGCACAAAAAATTCATTTCAACTTTATTTGACATATCCTAAAATACTGATATAATGCAATATGTAAGAAAATAACGAACTAATATCTTTGTATTAAGCCCTGTGGTTACAATTATTTTTGTAAGCTTAAAGGCAACGAAGATAAATTCAAAAGATTAGGAGTTATCAAATTATTATGTTTATAACCGCTATGGGCAACGAAAGTAAGACAAGGCGAGTTTTTACACGAGGAGTTATTGTTATTTCTATGTGTGTTCTCCTGCTTACATCAGTATTTTCAGTAGCAGCGTTAAACAAAACAGCAGTTATTAATGTTGACGGACAGCAGATTAAGGTTAGCACTATGACCTCAGATACAGATGAAATTCTGCAAGGTGCAGGTATTTCAATAGGTAATAACGACTTGGTAAAAACAACCACAGACGATAACGGTAATGTGATAATCAATATAACAAGAGCTTTTTCTGTTTGCATTGACAATGACGGAGCAAAAAGTGAGTATATGGTAACAGGTGGTACTGTAAAAGACCTTTTGTCAAAAGCAAACATTACAGTAACAGCAAACCATATTGTTAATCCAAATATGGACACAAAGCTTACTTCTGACCTTACTGTTAAAATATGTGAGTATAAAACAATTACAGTAAGTGCAGACGGTAATACAACCGAAGAAAAAGTGCCAAACGGTACAGTAAGCGAGGCTTTGGAATATCTTAATATTGAACTAAGCAAAAACGATGTTGTAAACTACAGCCTGACAGATGAAGTTACAGACGGTATGGCAGTAGAGGTAACACGTGTAAGCTACCGTGAGATTACTACTGTAGAGAAAATACCTTTTGAAACAGTTGAAACATACTCCGATAAATTGGAGGAAGGAAAAACACAGGTTAAAACAAAGGGTGTAGATGGTGAAATTACAGCCGTAAGACAAGAAACACTTGTAGACGGTGAAGTTGTAGACACTACATATATCAGTTATGATATAACAAAAGAGGCAGTTAACGAGGAAGTTATCATAGGAACAAAAGAAAAGTCCTCAAATACAACAAAGTCCAAAACAGCTGATAAAGCTAAAAGCGATGAGGACGAGTCAGACGATAACGATACTTCAAGCGGAATACCTACAAGCGAAGAAGACGGTGTGCTGTATGACGAAAGCGGTAACGAGGTTTCGTACTCAGCTGTATACCACGGTTCAGGCACAGCGTACTATGCACCGGCAGGTTCTCTTACAGCGTCAGGTCAAGAAGTATATGTTGGCGGTGTAGCAGTTAACCCAAATATTATTCCATTGGGTACAAAGCTTTACATTGTTGCAGATGACGGTTTTGTTTATGGCTATGCAACAGCTATAGATACTGGCGGAGCTTTGTATGATGGTTCAGCTATTGTTGACGTATTCTACTTTACATATGAAGAATGTGTGGAGTTTGGCAGACGTGATGTAAGCGTTTATGTACTTGACTAATAAAAAGTAATATATCCTCTGTTGAGTTTTTATTTTACTTAACAGAGGATTTTTGTTATTTGAATTTTATATATCATATATAAATCTTTGTTTTGAGATAATCAATTTATCATTATAAACGACATATTTTTTATACTTGAATTAACTATTCAAATAAGGTATAATAATGCGTATGGTGAATTATCAATGATGAAACGAGGTTATTTATATATGCGTAAATATATTAAGCAACTTTTGGCTTTAAGTCTGGCTGTTATAGCTGTTATCTCATTTACAGGCTGTGGCACAAGAACTGCCACCATACCAGAAGAAAATAAGGTTAAGGTAAGCGAAATGGCAGAGGACGCTACAGGCGTTGAGGCTATATGCAAAACACTTAAAGAAAAAGAATATGTGTCTGATGACTGCATTAAAACCAACGCAGAGTTGATTGGTGCAAAATCCGGTTATCGTTTTGACGGAGTAAGTGTTAACGGCTCAAAATTCTCTCTGGAGATTTATGAATATGCTGATACAGAGTCTGATACAGCCAATAAGATTATTAGCAGTGTAAAAGAAAATAATTCTTTTAACCTGTTTGGCAAAACTGTTTCTTATTCATATATGTCAGATAATGGTAAATATCTTCTTATTTATCCTGATTCAAAGTCAGTAAGTGATAAAGCTGATGATAACGAAAATGTAAAAAGAAAAAATGAAGTAATGGAAATTATAAACAGTGCAGAATAATAAAATTAACACCCACAACTCATTGGTTGTGGGTGTATTTTTACGATTGTGTGTTATTTAAATGTTTTACTTATGATATCATTTTCCAAATCCTTGATATTATAGATTGTTTTTAGCACATCGAAGGTTTCTTCAAGGTTATGTTTTGCACTGTTCCAGCCTTTACCGTCAGTAAACCATACAAAGGTAAAGCCGTCAATGGTTTCTACCTCTTGTGCTATTTGTTTGTAGCTTCGTGCTGTTTCATTAAGCTTAGAACCACTGCTTGCGTAAAAGTTGGTTTCAATACCATAAATCATATTGTCTGTTTTTACAACAAAGTCAAAACGCTTTTCGGCTTTTCCGTTGTTGGATATTGCAGATAAATCAATATTCCATTTTTCTGAAATTTGGTGTATATACATTTCTTTAAAATAGGTTTCGTCTTTTATATATCCTGCCTTTACTATGTAGCTTTCTACCAAATCCTCCATAAGATGTCCGCCACGATTTTTTCTTCCGTTTGAATCCAGTCCTGTTTCAACTCCGGTAGCATAATCGACAAGGTTGCTTACCAAATGATTTTCAAGCAAATCAAACAATCCTGTTTTTCGCATAAACTCTTTATATTGTTCAACAGAGTAATTTGGTTTTTTAAATTTGTATATATACTCGCCATCAATATCCATAGCAAAAATTTCATTTGCTCTTACAGCCAGCAAAAGAGGAATACATTTTAAGGTTTCGGGATATTTTGAAACAATATTTTCAAAATCTTTTTCAATATCATTTGAACCTATCAACGAATTTAAAATATTAAGTTCTATTTTAATGCTGTCTATGTTACTGAAAACCTTTTCAAAATTTATATAGTAGCTGTAATTTGCAATGCTATCTCTAAAATCAGACAGCCAACTGCTGAAATTTCTCTCCATAATTTATACCTCGTAATTTGTAATTAAAATTTCGCTTATTTTTCCACGGGCAGTAGGTTTGCAGTTTATGGCCCTGTTGGCAGATATTCTGTTAATTTTTAATCCCTTATATAAATCATCAAAAAAGTTATCGTTTTTATCTACATTTTTAGGGTCAGAATTACTTGCCATTATCTTTGCAAAGCGTATACTGTTTATGAAATTTGCAAGTCTTATTTGCTCTTTGTCATCAAACAGCTTTGCATTATATGCTGTAAAGTCAGATGTACTGGTAAGTGGTCTGTATGGTGGGTCAAAATAAACGAATGTATTTTTATTTATATATTTTTTTATTTTGGAATAATCACCTGAAAGTATAGTTACATTTGTTAGTAATTCAGATGTTTTTTGCAGATTTTCTTTATCGCAGATTTTAGGATTTTTATATGTACCAACAGGAACATTGAATAATCCTTTTTTATTAACCCTGTATAATCCGTTAAAGCAGGTTTTATTCAAATATATAAACAGTGCTGCTCTTATTAATGAATTTTCATTTGTTCTGTTTTGAATAAGCTTGTTGAACTCATTTCTTTGCTGTATATAAAAAAGCTTTCTGTGTTCGGTGTCTTTTTTGATATGTTCGTTTTCAAATTCAGATAAGATTTCAATTAATTCATCAACATTGTTTTTTATGGTGCTGTATAAATTAGTAAGTTCAATATTGGTATCACAAATATATACTTCTTCCATATTGTAGGTATTTAAAATATCGAATAGCACAGCACCTGCACCAACCATAGGCTCACAATATCTTTTTATTTTAACTCCAAGTCCGGGTGGATAAAATTTTCTGAATGTAGGCAACAGCTGACCTTTACCGCCCGCCCATTTTATAAAAGGTTTTGCAGGATTTTCGTCATTATTGCGAACAGTTCTTCCATCAACAGGTTTAGAGGCATTTGCAGGTATTATCCACATATTACCTACCATTGTTACATTGGGTATTCTATGTTCTTTACACAGAGTTATAACACGTCTGTGAGATATATTCCATTTTTTGGCTGCCTCACCGGCAGACATATATTCTGCTTGCATAATAATCCTCCAACCTCTTTTTATATAATTATTATATACTAGAATTGGAATAAAAGCAATATCACTTTGTCTGTAACAAAAAATAAGGACAGTGTTCGCTTTCTTTGAAGGGTATATTATTTTTACAGGAATTGATAAAAGCTGTGATATTGTTTTTGCTGTTTTTTCTAATAACAAATAGATTTATTAATAAAGCAGGGTTAAAAAAATCATAAAAATGCTAAATTTGATAAATTTTTCACTTTTGTATTTGTTGACTTTTAACTATTGTTGTGTTAGAATTTTTGTAGAAAAGTCAAAGGTTTTATTGCGTAATTTTGTTAATTTAATTTTCTGTCTATATGCAGATTTATGAGGAGTGCATTGAAATGAGCGAAGTAAAAAAGCCAAAATTGAGAAAGTTTGACACAAAGGTACAGCTTTTGAGGTATAAAGTATTGCGTGAGGTTGCACGACACGCTTATGATGATACTTTACTTGAAAGCTTTAATGATATTGCAAAGGTAATAGTAAAGGATAAGCCTACTATGCGTTGCTGTATTTATAAAGAAAGAGCAATAGTTGGCGAGCGTATTAAAATTGCAACAGGCGGTGACAGAAAGAACCCTAACATTATAGAGGTTATTGACATTGCCTGTGACGGTTGCCCTGAAGGTGGTTACGAGGTTACAGACGACTGCCGTGGTTGTATTGCACACCGTTGTGAAGATGTCTGTAAGCGTGGTGCTATAACTTTTGACGAACACCAAAAGGCACATATTGATAAAGAAAAGTGTGTAAACTGTGGTATGTGTGCACAGGTCTGTCCATATACAGCTATTGCTAACAGAAAAAGACCTTGTGAGAGAGCTTGCAAGATAAAAGCTATTTCAAAAGACCCTGAAACAAGAGCAGCAAAAATTGACTACAACAAGTGTATTTCTTGTGGTGCTTGTGTTTACCAATGTCCATTTGGTGCTATTGATGATAAATCATTTATTCTTAGAGTTATTGATTATGTAAAGCTGAGAGAGCAGAACCCTGAGCAGGAGGTTATTGCTATTGTAGCACCTTCTATTGGTAGCCAGTTCAGCTATGCAAAGCACGGTCAGGTTGTAGCGGGTATTAAAAAGCTCGGTTTCTCTGCTGTTGTAGAAGCTGCCTTGGGTGCTGATATTGTTTCTTACTCAGAAACTAAAGAGCTTCTTGAAAAAGGCTTTTTAACAAGCTCCTGCTGTCCCGGCTTTGTTTCATATATAGAAAAATCTATGCCTAAAATGGCAGATAAAATTTCTCATAACCTGTCACCTATGGGAGCAATCGCTAAGGTTTTGAGAGAAAAAGATGAAAATGCCAAGATTGTATTTATAGGCCCTTGTACAGCTAAAAAGGCAGAAATTATGAGAGATAATGTAAAGCATTATGTAGACGCTGTAATTACCTTTGAAGAACTTCAGGCTTTGCTTGACAGCCGTGATATTGATATTACAGAGCTTGATGAGGAGAATTTGGATACAGCTACATACTTCGGCAGAATTTTTGCAAGAAGCGGTGGTTTAACAGAGTCTGTTGCCAATGCTGTTAATGAACTTGGTATTTCTGAAGATGAATTTAAATTTAATCCTATTGTTTGCAGTGGTATTGAGGAGTGCCGTACAGCATTGCTGAAAGCACAGGCAGGCAAATTACCAAATAACTTTATTGAAGGTATGGCTTGTGTTGGCGGTTGTATTGGCGGTGCGGGATGTCTTACACACGAGGCTAAGGATAGCCGTCAGATAGACGCTTACGGTAAAGAATCTACTGTACCTACAATGATGGATGCACTTGAAAGAATAGATTATCCTGTAGAAAAATAAAAAATACTTGACAAATTACGACACTTGAATATAATGGTTATTATACAGTAGAATAGCTATAAAAACTGTGAAGGGAACAAGACATAGCAGTGTTAAGCTACAGAGAGTTGGTGGTTGGTGCAAGCCAATGCTTATGGTTGTGTGTATAGCTCATCCCGGAGTTGCTTATCCGAAATGTAGGGTAAGCCGTAAGACTACGTTATAAGTCGGGGCTTTGTTGGAAGCTTGCTAAGGAGCAACAAGTGTTGCTTAAACTAGGGTGGTACCACGGTATTTGATTTTATCGTCCCTTTTCTCTTGCGTATTGTGGGAGAAAAGGGATTTTTTATCCTCCCTCGGCAAGAAGACTCCGACCTCTATAGGTTGGGGATGAATTGCCGTCAGTCCGTAAGGACTGAAAACGGCTTGACATCACAAAAATGTAATGATACGATATAATTGTGAATAAAACAAATTAGGTGGTGACGAGCATTGAATAAAGCGTATAAATTTAGGATATATCCAAATTCGGAGCAGAAAACA
>JAXJYN010000003.1:0-3970 GCA_036306965.1 Acutalibacteraceae bacterium | reverse complement strand
GCACCGGTTGCTCCAACACAGGCAACAAAGGTAGCAACACAGCCTGCTACAAGTGCTACAAGTGCTACAACAGCAACCACAACAACTACTACAACAGGTACGGTTGCAACAGGTAACAGTATGGCATCAATTATGGTTATGGGCGGACTTCTTGCAGTTTCAGGTACAGTAGTATTTATGAACCGCAAGCGTCGTGCAGGTGAGGCTGAATAATTATAATGATTATTCAATAACATAATTTACATTTGAATTTTTACGGCACTGACCATAGCAAAACGGTTAGTGCCGTTTCGTTTTAAACAAACTTGCAAATCACTGCATACTTATCCTTTAGAATGAATAAAATTATTTAGGAAAGCTAATGGAGGTATATTTTATGTATAAGGATAATAGCAAACTGATAATATTGCGTTCTGTTCTTATAGGTGTGCTGGTAGGAATAGCTGTATGTAGTGTTTTGATTGTATTACTTTCTTTTTTACTTGTAAAAATGGGTCAACTGCCCACCAATACTGTTTACATACTTTTGCAAATAATAGGTGCGTTATCAGCTTTTCTGGGTGGATATACTGCCGTAAGAATTTATAAGTCTATGGGATTATTGCTGGGTGTGTCTACAGCTTTCATAATGTTTCTGATAGTATTTCTAATAGGAATTTCTACAAGTGTTGAAAGTGTTTCTATGTTGTCACTCACAAAGCTTGTTGCAATGCTTTGTGCAGGTGCAGTAGGAGGTATTTTGTCAGTTAATAAGCGAAAAAAGGTGGGTAAATATAAGTAGTTTTAGTTTAATTGATAATTAGTATTACAAATAATTTACAATAGCCTTTAATGTAATTACATATTGTCAATATTTTGTATTTTAAATAAAAAAATGTAAATTAATTGTAAGCTGTTTTTAACTTGTGTTTCATTGCTTTACAATGTAAAATATTATAAAGAATAAAGGCAAAGGAGAGTATAATATTATGAAATGCAAAAAAATTATTTCATCACTGTTGGCTACATTGATGTTTGCGTCTATGTGTTCATTTTCTGTAAATGCAACAGATACAGCCGATAATGAAGCTTTAGCTGAAACACCAACTGCAATTACACAGATTTCTGAAAAGGAAGCTTTTACCGAGGATAATACAGTTCAGACAGAACCGAAAATAATTTGTGCTGAAAATGAAAAGTCAACAGAAACTACCATAAACGCACAACCATATAATGAAGGCTTGATTGAAAAAGATAATTCTCAAAAAATTGAGAATAAGGTTACTGTTGAGGCTGAAAACAGCACTGAGCCTGCTACTGTAACAGTTGAGCCTGTTCAGAATTTTAATTACTCATCTGTAACTACAAATTCTATAACACTGAACTGGAACGCAAATCCAAATGCTACAGGCTATGTTATATACAGAATGGATAACACTACAAACAGCCAGTATGTAAAATTTGCTGTGCTGGGTAATAAAAATACCACAACCTTTACAGATAAAAAGGTTACATCTGGCAGATGTTTTTACTATCAGATAAAAGCATACCTGAAAGACGGTGATAATTTTTACTACAGCTCACCGCAAACGGTAAAGCTCGGCACCTGTCCCGATGCTGTCACAGGTCTTACTGTAACACAGCAAACAAGCGGTAAAATCAATATTAAATGGAATAAGGTAAGTGGTGCAAGCGGTTATATTGTTTACCGTATGGACTACAAAACCAATGGTAAATATAAGGCAATTATTACAGTAGACAGCAATTCTACAAGTATTTCAAATGTAGGGTTAGAATCCGGCAGACCATATTACTACAGAGTTCGTGCCTATAAAGAAGTGTATGGAAAGAAATTCTATGGTGGTTATCCTACTTTGAAAACAGCTACACTGCCTGCCGATGTTACAAATCTTAAAGTGAAGTCGCAGTCAACCAACAATATTAGTATAACGTGGGACAGAACACCTCGTGCAACAGGCTATGTGGTTTACAGAATGGACGCAAGCACTAACGGCAAGTATAAAAAATATGCTGTAATAAAAAGTAATACACCAAGCTTTAACGATACAGGTCTTACAGCAGGCAGATGCTATTATTACAGAGTGCGAGCTTACAGATATGTTGACGGCAAATATTATTATGGTGGGTATCCAACCTTAAAAACAGGTACCAAAACTATAACACCAAGCTTTACGCTGTCATCAAAAAATAATAAGATTACAGCCAAATGGTCAAAGGTAAGTGGAGCTGAAGGTTATGCTTTTTACTTGGCAGAATCGAAAAATGCTCACTATTATTTGCAAGGCAGTACAACCGGCACAAGCTATACAAGCAAAACTCTTACAAATGGCAAAGCTTATTATATAAGAGTATGTGCATATAATCTTGTAGATGGCAAGAAAATTTACAGTGGTTATCAGACAAAATCTATAAAGTGCAGTACAAACGGAACAGTAAATGGTTATGATGTAGGAGATACATATGTAGAAATAAGTATAGACCAACAGCATATGTGGTATTACAAAAATGGAAACCTGTTGGTTTCTACAGATGTAGTTACAGGAATGAAAAATTCACACGATACTCCAAAAGGCTTGCATAAGGTTCTAAGTAAATCATCACCAGCCAATTTGGTTGGCGAAACGTGGGATTGTTGGGTAGATTATTGGATAGCCATAACTTATGACGGAGTTGGTATACACGACTCTACCTGGCGAACAGGTGGCTATGGAGGCAGTATATATACATATGATGGTTCTCACGGTTGCATAAATACACCATACAGCAATGTGCAGAAAATTTATAATAATATAACAGTAGGAACACCAGTTGTTATTTATTGATTATAACTTGAAAAAACCCACAACAATGGTTTTAATTAACCGTTTGTTGTGGGTTTTATATTATTGTATATCAAATTATTTCCAAGCTTTTTTATGTGCAAAGTAATAGATAAGTGCTACACAAACCATACCGCCTATTATATTGCCTATTGTTACAAATAAGAACGATTCTATACCGCTGAAATGCGTAAGGCTTGTACATTGCTCGGCTGTTATGCTATACAGTTCGTTTGCCTTTTCTACATATTGTGGGTTTGTAGCTGACATAATACCTGCCGGAATATAGAACATATTTGCTACACAGTGTTCAAAGCCACCAATTACAAATGCCCAGATAGGGAAGAAGATAGCAAGTATTTTACCTGTTACATCTTTAGCAGCACCCGCCATTATAATAGCCAGACATACAAGAATATTACATAAAATACCGCTTATTATTGCTGTAGTTGGACTTATAGTTGTTTTGGCAATAGCAACTTTTATTGTGTATGCTCCCAAACCACCGTTGCTGAAATTGAATTGCCCTGAAAAGAAAACAAGTGCATCTATTATTAAAGCACCAACAAGGTTTGAAAAGTAAACAACAACCAGATTTCGTATCATCTGAATTACTTTTATCTTTTTATCAAGTACAGACATAAGCATTAAGCAGTTGCCGGTAAAAAGCTCGCTTCCTGTAAACACTACAAGCATAAGACCAACAGGAAATATAGCACCTGCAAGAGTTCTTGCCAAGCCTACATCTGTAATATTATGCACAGCCACATTGCTTGCTACACCGCCCAATGCTATAAACGCACCTGCCATAATTCCCAGCAAAATCATTTTACCCAAAGGCATATTTGCCTTTGCTATGCCGGATTTTATTGTATTATCTGCAACCTCTGAAGGTGAATTAACACTACCCACCGTTACTCACTCCTTGAAAAATTTGATGTTATATAGTGCAAAATGCACAACCGTGTTACAGTTTATCACGTTATGGTTTATTATGTCAATGGAAAGAAGAAAAATAAAGTAAAATAACTAGTTGTTTTACAGGAATTAATAAAAAAGGGTTCGGAAATTTCCCCGAACCCTTTAGCTTTTTATTATATAGTTTTTATGCCTCGTTATGTTCTTTGGCAAGTTCTTCTTCCTGTCGTTTT
>JAXJYN010000002.1:0-3092 GCA_036306965.1 Acutalibacteraceae bacterium | reverse complement strand
CTGCAAATGTCAATATAAAAATGTAGGTTTTTTGGAAAATAAGAGTGTAGGTTTTCCTACAAGCTTATTTTCCATTTTTTTAGTTATCTTCCGTCATATATTGCATCTGATCCTTTAGTCTGTATGATGGACCATTGATGTTTATAACAGAACAATGATGTAACAGTCTATCCAATAGGGCATTAGTAAGCACTGGTTCATGAAATATATCTGACCACTTTGAAAAAGGACTGTTTGTTGTAATTATTGTAGATAATCTTTCATATCGCTTGGCTATTAAATTAAAGAATAAATTTGCTGAATCAACATCCATCTTTTGATAGCCCAATTCATCAATTATAAGCAGTTTATATCTGCAGAACCATTTTATTCTGGCTTCTAGTCTGTTCTCTGAAGATGCCTTTTTTAGCTGCGATATTAAATCTTGAAATGTTATGAAATAAACACAGTACCTGTGTTTTGCTGCTTCTATACCTATTGACACTGCAAGGTTTGTTTTACCGACTCCGGGAGTACCACAAAATATCACATTTTCTGCATTTTCTATAAATCGCAAAGTCATTAAATCCATTATCTTTGCCTTATCCAGTGATGGCTGAAAGCTGAAATCGAATTCTTTTATTTCTTTCAAAAACGGGAAATTAGCTACCTTTACACAACCTGTAATGGACTGCTGTTTTCTGAATCCTATTTCCATCTCTGTCAATTCATATATCGCATCAAGTGCTGTCTTGTTTCCTTCTGCAATCAGATTAAGATATTGATCTATGTTTTCTTTGAACCGATTCAGGTCCAGTGTTTCCAGGTTATTTATTAAACTGTTGTATGTATTCATTTTTGTTAGTCTCCTTGGATTAATTAAATGGTAACTCTTCGTTTGCAGGTAAAATATATTTTGTATCTTTAGGCTGTGATTTTATATATTCCTGATATCTTTGTTCGTCTTTAAGTTCTTCTTTTTCATGTTGTATACGCATATCTTCAAGAAGTGCATTTATCTGATTCTGATATTTCTGTTTTATAACATCATAACCTTCATCGGTAAGAATATATTCCGAGCTGTCGGCTGACATATAGTCATGAACCCAGCAGTCAAAATCAATGGTTTTGCATATATTCTGTTTTAGTGAAAATTTTATGTGTGATATAAAGTTTTCATTATCTGCTACATATGGCAGTACATTATTAACACCTTTTATAAAAGTCAGTCTTTCATTCATGGAAAGATGTGCATAGTGATTTATAATCCATTTACCGTATTTACTCTGGTTAATATATGCAATCAATGCTTCTTCAGATTTTTTTGCTTCTTTTGGCGATACATTTATTTTTCTGGTTTCAAGAAGCCTGTCCATCATTCCTAAATTTTTTGATATTATACTGTCCATATCGTTTTCGTTTACCTTACCTTCCATAAGCGTTTTATAGTGTTCTTCCCTGTAATTAACAGGATTTTCATTTAATTGATGAAATGTGATAAGTTTTCCGTTATAATAGATGTAAAGCTTGTTGTCGAGGTTATCTACAGTAACTTCTTCACCAATAAGCTTTGGATCAACAGAGTATCTGCTGTTGCCGTATTTTATCAGTGATTCGTTTGTGACTTTATATCTGTTTGGTGTCAGGTATTCATCAATGACTGATTTATCAGGTAATGGCTGCAGATACTCTTTTTCTTTGTAAAAAAGTGCAGCCGGTGACATATCCGTTTCCTGGTTAACAGTTATGTTCATGTCCTGATTTATTGTTTCGAGTATTGCTGCAAGTTCCTCTATGGTTTCAAATTCACCTTCATAGGCTCTTATCCAGTCAATTACTTTATTTTTAGCTTCAACCGTCCCTTTTGTTTCAGGTCTTCTTGCTTTGCATAATCTTACCTTGAATCCAAAATCTTTAGCCATACGTGCAATAGCCTTTGTCGGCTGTTTGGGTGTTGTCTGTGTGTTTGCAACTGTGGACATGTTATCAAAAAGCAGTTCTTTGGGAACACCTCCAAATTTAACAAAGCTATTTATTAGTCCTCTTGCAACATCATCAAATCTTTTCTGTATCGAAAAATCAAGATGACTGAATCTTGAGAATTTAAGTGTTGTATGCAGCACATTTATGACAAATATTTCCCCGTAAACATTTGATATGCTTATATCCTCCTTCCAGTCAATTTGTGCCTGTTCTCCGAGTTCTTTCTCATATCTGGGATTTCCACCTTCTTTCTTCTGTGGCTTAAGCTTATTTTTGGTGATATATTTATTGAAATTGGAATAAGTTCCAATTCGCTCAATGCCATATTTCTTCACCATAAATTCATATACACCTTTAACCGTCAGACGTTTTATTTTCAGCTTATCTACAATCTCTGTTCTGTAATAATCCAACTTACTTTTTTTATTTCTTGTCTTTGGTCTGCCCTCATATCCATTGTGGTATTTTTTTACTGTACGGTAATCCATTCCGTATTTTCTTCCAAGAGCAGCATAGTTTGGTTTTAAATTCATACTGTCCATAATGGCAAGTTCTCCTTTAAGATTTATATTCATACGTGATACACCTCCCGGAATAAGTGTATCAATTATATAAAAATAGAAAATAAGGATGTAGGTTTTACGACATTTTTATTTTCCGTAATTCCTACATCCTTATATTATCATTTGCAGTAGATTTTCCAAAACGTCGTGGGCGACTAACACAAATATTCTGTTGCATTGTATTTAGCCTTTTATTGGTATATTCAATCAGCATAGTCTTATCTATATAAATTTCAGAGTTAATCGCTCTGGCAAATTTATCATTTCCCTGATTTAAATAGATTCCCATATTGTGACTCCCTTCCACTCGTCATCGATATACCTTATCATAGCACAAAAGGTGTTCTGATGAACACCTTTTGTGCTATGTAATATTGTCTATCGTAATTACTGGTTACTGTACTCTTTTTGTCTTTTCAACAAGTGCGGAATACATTACCAAGCATCCTCCTACCACATATGATTCAGAAAAACTACCCATACATTCAATAATATCCATCCAATTGCTACAATCATCCTTCCCCAATACCAGTTTTTCATATAATTCTGATCTTCACTCATTTCCTG
>JAXJYN010000001.1:0-12529 GCA_036306965.1 Acutalibacteraceae bacterium | reverse complement strand
TGTAGGTTTGTCAATGATGTGTTACACATTAAGAAAAAATAACTTCGCCGGTTTGGAGGAAATGATTTAAGAACTCACGAGGAGATTTCCACCCAAGAGGACGCATAGGAAAATTATTATAATTTCTACTGTGAACAGCTAATTGCTTTTTAAAATCATCAAAAGAGTAAAATTTATGAGAAGCATAGAAATACTCATTATCTTTTCTGTGAGAACGCTCAACCTTACCATTGTGACGAGGAGTATAAGGTTTAATCAATTTATGTCTAATGCCTTTTTCTTGTAGTTTCTTTTCAAAGAGTGTTAAGTCATTGTCTTTAAGCAATCGTTTTGTGAACTCTAGACCATTATCAGTTTGAACACAATGCACCTGAAAAGGAAAAGCTTTCAGCATATTTTCAAGAAATGTAGCCGATGAATACGAACTATGCTCTCTAAATGCTTCGACATATCTAAAACGTGAGTACTCATCAATTGCAGTGTATTGGTAAAATTTTTCACCTTTGGCATCACCAACAATACAAGCAGATGGAACGAATTTAACATCAATCTGAACTCTTTGACCAGGGAAATACATTTTTTCGTATGGCTTAGGTATATATTTAGGGTTTGGTAGAGTTTTTCTAGTCTCACCAAGTTTCCTTAAAACACGGTACAATCCAGTGATACTGCGAGTATATCCTCTTTGTCTTAATTTAACCCAGAACACTACAAGACCAGCGTGAGGGTTTCTTCTACGCATATCTTTTATTAGTTTTATTTCAGCTTCTGTGTGTTGGTTGGGGTGATGAAAAGGTCTGTGTGATTTATCTGCTAATGATTGAAGTGTACCATCATAGCGTTTTTTCCATCGATAAATATATTGACGGTTTACATTATATTTGATAGTTGCTTTTTTTACTCCATATTTTTCAGCATATTTAATTAGGGATTGACGGAACTTCATTTTTGTGTTACAGTATTCATAGCAAATAGGAATCCTTTCTGTACGAGTTTGTTTTTAGTGAATCTAACTGTAACACAGATTTTTCCTATTTGCTATCTTTTTTGTTCTTAGATTTTGAGCAGAGGCATTTTCTAGTCGTCGCTTGCGATTTACTCTTTACAAATGATTTATTAAAAATGCTACAATTTCCTTCCGACAGCTTATCTTAACTTTTTGTTCTTGAGTTTCTCGCTGTCGGCTCGCTTACCTTTTGCATTTTTATTTCATTTGTCAAGAGCGACGGTCTGCTTTATCTTTCCTTGTGTAACACATCTATTGTAATCCTACAAAAATCTTTCTGTTGTTACTGTAAAAGGTTGCAATTTGGGCAAAAGAATGATAGAATATAGTTTACAATGCGACAGCTGTATGCTGTTGAAAAAGGTGATTATAATGATAACAAGTATGACAGGCTATGGTAACAGCAGGCAGATTATCGAGAATACAGAAATTTCTGTAGAGATACGCTCTGTTAACCACAGATATTTTGAGCTTAATTGTAGAACTCCTAAAGAAATGGGTTTTCTTGAGGAAAAGATAAGGTCTGTTATAAAAGATAAGGTTTTCAGAGGTAAGATTGATATTTTTGTTAATATCGGCTCCGATGAAAATGAGCAAGCGGTGGTTACAGTTAATCATAGTCTTGTAGCAGGCTATATAAATGCTTTAAAAGAGGTAGCTTTGAAATATGGCCTGAGTGATGATATATCGGTTTCATCTGTTGCAAGATATAATGATATTTTTAAAGTAACAAAGCCTGAAACTGATGAAGAAAAACTATGGCAGAAGGTAAAGATTGTTCTTGATGATGCTCTTGATAAATTTGTTGCTATGCGACAGGCTGAGGGCGAAAAGCTGTATGATGATGTTAACAGCCGATGCAAAACAATTCTTGAACTTGTTTCAAAAGTAGAGGAGCGTTCACCACAAACAGTAGTTGAATATCGCAATAAGCTTACCGAAAGAATGAATGAGGTACTTTCGACTGTTACTGTTGATGAACAGCGTGTTATTACCGAAGCTGCTATTTTTGCTGATAAGGTTGCTGTGGCAGAAGAAACTGTCAGACTTAGAAGTCACTTTGAACAGTTTGATAAAATTCTAAACGGCGAAGGTTCTGTAGGTAGAAAGATAGATTTTATATTGCAGGAAATGAACCGAGAGGCAAATACAATCGGCTCAAAGGTACAAGATGCACAGCTTGCACATATTGTAGTTGATATAAAAGCAGAGCTTGAGAAAATTCGTGAGCAGGTGCAGAATATAGAGTAATAGGAGTGTGGTTTTATGAAGCTTATTAACATAGGTTTTGGTAATCTTGTTTCAGCAGATAAAATTATTGCTGTTGTTTCTCCTGACTCTGCACCTATAAAAAGAATTATTCAGGATGCAAAGGAACAGGGGTTGCTAATTGATGCAACCTATGGCAGAAAAACACGTTCTGTTATTATTGCAGAAAGTGAGCATATTATACTTTCTGCAATTAATCCCGAAAGTATAGGAAACAGAGCTGTGATAGAGGAGGCTGACGAGAATGAATAAAGGTACAATTATAGTGTTTTCAGGCCCGTCTGGTGTGGGCAAAGGTACTGTTTTAAATGAACTTTTGAAAGATAAAGATGAATTTGCACTTTCAATATCTGCCACAACACGTTCTCCCAGAAAGGGTGAAGTAGATGGTGTTAATTACTTCTTTTTGAGCAAAGAGGAATTTCTTAACAAAGTAAGCAGTGACTCTATGCTTGAATATGCACAGTATTGTGAAAACTTTTATGGAACACCAAAGGCTTATGTAGAAGAAAATATCAATTCAGGTAAAAATGTTATTCTTGAAATTGATGTTCAGGGTGCCTTGCAAGTTAAGAAAAATAAACCTGAGGCTGTAAGTGTATTCATTATGCCTCCAAGTATAGAAGTGCTTGAAAAAAGATTGCGTGGCAGAGGCACAGATGAAGAAGAAGTTATACAAAAGAGGCTTGCTATAGCTATAAACGAGATTAAGCAGGCTGAAAAGTATGATTATATAGTTATTAACGATGAACTTAATGATTGTATTAATGACATTAAAACTATAATAAATGCAGAAAAAATGAAAATATATAATATGATTGATTTTGTTAAAGGAGTGCTTGATTAATGGCAATGCGTAGACCTTCAGTAGATGATATGTTACAGAACAAAACAACAAGATATTCTCTTGTTATTGCAGTAGCAAAAAGAGCAAGAGAAATTTCTTCTGAGATTGAGAAAAGTCAGGAGATAGTTGATGAAAAGCCTGTTTTATTAGCTATTGATGATTTTAGAAATCATAAGTACAACATTCTTGAGCCGGATATAAACGAATAATAAATGACCCTAAATTCAGAAAATACCGCCTTGTCAGAGAAATTAACCTGTATAGTTGCAGGAGTAGCTCTTGACAAAGCGGTGTATAACTTTGATAGGATTTTTGACTATATAGTACCGCCGGAACTGGCGGATAAGGTTATGCAAGGGTGCAGAGTTGTTGTGCCGTTTGGCAGAGGAAACAAAACCCGTCAGGCTATGGTTATGTATACTAAAAAAACACAGCTTGACATTAGTAAATACAAACAGATTTTTAGTGTGCTTGATAATACTCCTGTGCTTTCAGCAGAAATGCTTGGTCTTGTTGAATTTATGAAAAATCGCTATTACTGTACAATGTATGATTGCATTCGTGCAATGTTGCCTGTGGGTATAAATTATAAAATCAATACTATGTATAGTATTAACAGTGAGTATGAATACAATTCCGAATTTTTGGATGATAGTGAACAGCAGGTATATGAATATTTGCTACACCGCAAAAAGCCTGTAATGCAAAGTGAGATTTTAAGCGATTTAGGTTTTAGTAGTGATAATCCCGTATTGCATACAATGTCTATGATGGGTGTGCTTGATAAGCATGATGAGGCAATGCGGAAAATCGGTGACAAATCACAAAAAATGATTCGCCTTACGGGTGAGAACATTGATGTAAAGCTTACGCCAAAGCAGGCAGAGGCTTATGAAATGCTCAATATGGCTGTGGCTCTTTCTGTAAGAGAACTTTGTTATTTTGTGGGCTGTACACAGGTTGTTGCAGATGGACTTGTGAAAAAGGGTGTTGCTGAATATTTTGAAGAAGAAATTTTTAGAACACCTGCTATTTACAGGAATGTTAAAAAAGCTGAAAATGAAATTAAGCTTACATTGGAACAGCAAATGGCTTATGATGACCTTATTGTAAGATATAAGTCTGGCAAAGCACAGGTTTCATTGTTATATGGTGTAACAGGTTCGGGAAAAACCTCTGTTTTTATGAGGCTTATTGATACAGCAGTAAATGACAAAAAAGGTGTTATTGTAATGGTGCCTGAAATTGCCCTTACACCACAGCTTATAAATCTTTTTACAAACAGATATGGACAGAATGTAGCTGTATTTCATAGCGGACTTTCAGTAGGAGAACGTCTTGACGAATGGAAAAGAGTTAAAAATGGTTATGCTAAAATTGCTGTTGGAACAAGAAGTGCTGTATTTGCACCATTTGATGATATAGGGCTTATAATAATGGACGAAGAACAGGAGTATACCTATAAATCTGAGTCTAGTCCACGTTTTCATACCAGAGATGTTGCAAAGTACCGTTGCAGTAAGCATAATTGTTTGTTGTTGCTTGCATCGGCAACACCGTCTGTAGAAAGCTTTTACAACTGTCATAAAGGCAGGTATTCAATTAACAGGCTTACTACACGCTATGGAAATGCCCGTTTACCAAAAGTTATAATTGCCGATATGAATGAAGAACAGCAAAGGGGAAATTTCAGTGGTATTGGCAGTGTACTTTTAACTGCTATTGAAAAGAATTTAGAAAATGGTAGGCAGTCTATCATTCTTTTGAACAGGAGAGGGCATAACACCTTTGTTTCCTGTAAAAAGTGTAATGAGGTTATGTCTTGCCCGAACTGTTCAATTTCGCTCACTTATCATTCTGATAACAACAGGCTTATGTGTCACTATTGCGGTCATTCAGAGCCTTTGCAGAGAGAATGTCCTGTTTGTCACAGCTATGGATTGAGGTTTTCAGGACTTGGTACACAAAGGGCAGAGCAAACTTTGCTTGACGCTTTTCCAAATGCAAAAATTTTAAGGTTAGATGCCGACACAACTATGGCTAAGTTTTCTCACGAAAAAAAGCTTAATGACTTTGCAGAGGGAAAATATGATATTATGATTGGCACACAAATGGTAGCAAAAGGACTTAACTTTCCAAATGTTACGCTTGTGGGTGTGCTTTCAGCTGACCAGATGTTATATTCTGACGATTATCGCAGTTATGAACGTGCATTTTCACTGCTTACTCAGGTAGTAGGACGTTCGGGTAGAGGTGACTTGCAGGGAAAAGCTATAATACAAACCTTTACTCCGGAAAATCCTACTATTTTATTGGCATCTAAGCAGGATTATGACAGTTTTTATAAAAATGAGATTTTGTTGCGAAAAGCTATGCTTTATCCACCTTTTTCGGATATATGTATGGTTGGATTTGTAGGAGAAAATGAGAAAAAAACAGAGAATGCTGCACACGAATTTACAAAGTTGCTAATTGAAAGAGCAAAGGGTGAATATTCACATATTCCTTTGCGTGTGCTGGGATATTCGTCTGCTACTATAAACAGAATTAACAATAAATACAGATATAAGTGTGTAATGAAATTCAGAAACAGCCCTGATTTTAGAAAAATGCTTTCAGATTTGCTTATTACATATGGCAAAGATAAGCGTTTTAGTTCTGTTACAGCTTATGTTGATATTAATCCCGATACTATTTTGTAGAATTAATAAATGGTGATAAGTTTGAATTTATATTAACCTAATAAGTTACTCAACTCTTTTGTTGTTGGCTAATAGGTTAAACTAAATTCATAATTTAATCATAAAATTATACTAAAAGGAGAAATTCCGATGGCTATAAGAAATATAGTAAAAGAGGGTGACAGTGTACTTACAAAAAAGTGCCACTATGTAACAAAGTTTGATGACAGACTGGCTACCCTTATTGATGATATGAAAGAAACACTTGCACAGGCTAACGGTGTGGGTTTAGCAGCACCACAGGTTGGTATTTTAAGACGAGTTGTTGTTATAAGCATACCTGAACAAGATGTAGAGCTGGAACTTGTAAACCCTGAGATTATTGAAAAAAGTGGTAATCAGGAAGAAGTTGAAGGTTGTCTTTCTTGCCCAAATCAATGGGGTGTTACAAAAAGACCTATGTTTGTAACTGTAAAAGCTTTTGACAGAAATGGTAAGGAATTTACTGTTAAGGCTGAGGGTTTGTTAGCACGTTGTTTTTGTCACGAGCTTGACCATCTTGAGGGTGTACTTTTTAAAGAACGTACCATAAGAATGGTAGACCCTGCCGAGCTTGGTTAATTTTAACTACTCTTTAAGGAGAATGTAAATGAATGTAGTTTATATGGGTACACCCGAATTTGCGGTGTTGCCTCTTGAAGCAATTATAAATGCAGGACATACTGTTACAGGTGTTTTTACACAGCCGGATAAACCCAAAGGCAGAGGTTATGTTCTTACACCTCCACCTGTAAAAGAATGTGCTTTAAAATATAATATACCTGTTTTTCAGCCAAAGTCTATGAAGGATGGAGAGGCACTAGGTATTCTCAAAGAACTTAATCCTGATATTATAGTGGTAGTTGCCTTTGGTAAACTTTTACCAAAGGATATTTTGGATTTACCAGAGTACGGCTGTGTTAATGTTCATGCATCTTTGTTGCCTAAGTACAGGGGTGCAGGTCCAATTCAGTGGTGTGTTCTGAATGGTGAAGCTGAAACAGGTGTTACAACAATGAAAATGGCAGAGGGTTTAGACACCGGTGATATGCTGTTGAAAGCCTCAACCAAAATAGGTGAGAACGAAACAGCAGGAGAACTTCACGACAGATTGTCACAGCTTGGTGCAAGCCTTATTGTTGATACAATAACCGCACTTGAGAATAATGAAGTAACTCCGCAAAAACAGGACGACAGCCTTTCAAATTATGCACCAATGCTTACAAAGGATTTATGTAAAATAGATTGGTCAAAGTCCGCAAATGAAATTCATAATCAGGTAAGAGGTTTAAACCCGTGGCCTATAGCAGTAGCAAGCGTTAATGGTAAAAGAGTAAAAATATATTCTACAACCATAAGTGACAAAGCAGGTGAGGCAGGTAAGGTTGTGTGCGAAAAACCGCTTACAGTGGCTTGCGGTAATGGTTCACTTGTAATTAATGAATTACAGCCTGAGGGCAAAAAGCGTATGAATTCACAAGATTTTGTTCGTGGTTATCGCATTACTAAAGATACAGTTTTTGAATAAGTTAGGATAAATATTATGGCTAATCCCAGAAAAACAGCACTGAAAATTTTATTGAAAATAGAACAAGAGGGTGCATATTCAAATATTACCCTTAATAACCAGCTTAAAGAGGATAAACTTACCGGTGTAGATGCTTCTTTTTGCTCGGCTTTAGTTTATGGTGTGCTTGAAAGAAAAATATTATTGGATTATATAATAAGACAGTATGTTAATATAAGACTTAAAAAAATCGAAAAACCTGTGCTTAATATTTTAAGGCTTGGTATTTTTCAGATTGTTTTTATGGATAAGGTTCCCGAAAGTGCGGCTGTAAATGAAAGCGTTAAGCTTGCAAAAAGTATGAAGCTGAATAAAGCGTCAGGCTTTGTTAACGGTGTATTGAGAAATTTTGTAAGGTCAGAATGTAAGTATAAACTGCCTGATAAAAATTCTGATAAAATCTCTTATTACTCTGTTTTTTATTCTACACCGCAAGAAATTGTTAAATTGTGGATAAATTCATATGGTGAGGAAAATACTATAAAGATTATGGAAAATCTTGCAGGTAGACCACCTGTAACAGTAAGGGTTAATACTCTTAAAACAACACCTGATAAGCTGAAAAAATCTTTTGACAAAAATGGAATTACAGCAAAAAATACTTTTTTGGAAAATTCGCTGTCACTTAAAAATACAGGTACTATCGAGAATACTGAGGAATACCTAAATGGACTGTTTCACGTTCAGGATTTAGCATCGCAAATTTGTTGCAGTGTGCTTGACCCAAAGCCTGAAATGACAGTTTATGATTTTTGTTCTGCTCCGGGAGGCAAAGCCTTTACTATGTCGGAGCTTATGGAAAACAAAGGTAGTATAAGTGCATTTGATATGTATGAGCATAAGGTTAAGCTTATAAAAAATGGTGCTTACAGACTGGGGATAAAAAATATAAATGCTGAAGTAAGAAATGCTTTAAGTAAAGAACCTTTGCCAAAAGCAGACAGAGTGCTTTGTGATGTGCCTTGTTCGGGTCTTGGAATTATAAGACGTAAACCTGAAATAAAATATAAAGAAGATTTAGGACTTAAATCTTTGCCTGAACTGCAGTATGATATTTTATGTAATTGTGCAAAATATGTAAAAGATGGTGGAAAGTTGGTATACTCAACCTGTACTCTTAACCCTGCTGAAAATGAAGATAATGTCAAAAAGTTCCTTTCAGAGCATTCGGACTTTAAGCCCTTGAAGATTACATTGAAAGATGATATAATAAACAAGATAAGCAATATGGATAATGCAGTAACTCTGTTTCCTGAGCAGAATGGAACAGATGGATTTTTTATCAGCTTATTTGAAAAAATATAGATTCTGTGAAAAGAGGTATGCCCATGAGTGAATTAAAAGATATAAAATCCTTGACTCTTAAAGAGCTTAGTGACGAAATGGACGCTTTGGGATTACCTGCTTACAGAGCAGAACAGATATTTAAATGGTTACATGAAAAATCTGTAACATCATTTGATGAGATGTTGAATATTCCTAAAAACATTCGTAAAAGTTTGTCTGAATTATATTACATCTCTGTAGCAATTATTGAAAAAAAACAAATTTCTTGTTATGATGGTACAATAAAGTATCTTTTTAGATTGAACGATGGTGAATTTATAGAGTCTGTTCTTATGGACTATCACCACGGCTATACCATTTGCATTTCTACACAGGTAGGATGTAAAATGGGTTGTACCTTTTGTGCAACGGGAAAAAGTGGCTTTTCCAGAAACTTAGCACCTTCAGAAATGCTGGCACAAATTCAAACTGCACAGCAGGATAATCATATAAGAATTTCAAATATAGTTCTTATGGGTATGGGTGAGCCTCTGGATAATTTTGACAATGTTATTAAATTTCTTTCGTTGGTATCGTCTGACAAAGGAATAAATATAGGTATGCGTCATATTACAATTTCTACCTGTGGTGTAGTGCCTAAAATATATGAATTGGCAAAGCTGAAGTTACAGGTTACATTATCTGTGTCTTTACACGCACCGAATGATGAAATTCGTAGCAGAACAATGCCAATCAACAAAAAATATAATGTAGAAAAGCTTATTACGGCTTGTAGAGATTATGCGAAAGCTACTAATAGACGTATAACCTTTGAATATGCAATGATAGACGGTGTAAATGATAGTGATGAATGTGCGGAAGAACTTGCACAGCTTATAAAAGGTATGCTATGTCATGTTAATCTTATTCCTGTTAATAATGTAACAGGCACAGGCTATCAAAAGAGTAAACGTAAAAGGTTAATTGATTTTAGCAGAATACTTGAATCAAATGGTATTACTGCTACAGTAAGAAGAACTTTGGGTTCTGATATTGATGCGTCCTGTGGTCAGTTAAGACGTAAGCATACGGACGAATAAATTAAATTTGAAAATTATTGAAAAGGAGGTATATCGGAATGGAGCTTTTTACACGAACTGATATAGGATTGGTTCGTTCCAGTAATCAGGATACTGTTGACGGAGGAATACTCTACAATGGCAATGCTGTTTGGGCAGTGTTATGTGATGGTATGGGCGGTGCAAATGGCGGTAATATAGCTAGCGAAACAGCCGCACAAATTGCACAGGAAAATATAGGCTTTTTTGATGCTCACAATAGTGAAAATCAGTCCGAGGACTTCCTGCGTGAGATAATAGATAAAGCAAACAGTGCAGTTTATGATAAACAATGTCAACATACTGAATTACGAGGTATGGGTACTACAATGGAACTTGTTGTAGCTATGAATAACAAGGCTATGATAGCACACGTTGGTGACAGCAGAGTTTATTTAGTGCATAATAATGAAATAAAGCAAATTACAGTTGACCACTCAGTAGTACAGGAGATGGTTAACAGAGGAGAGTTAACACCACAGCAGGCTATGGTTCATCCAAATAAAAATTACATAACAAGAGCTGTTGGTGTAGAATCTTGCATAAAATCAGATTATATAGAAGTTCCTTTTGAAAATAATGATGTTATCATTGTTTGTTCAGACGGACTTTCAAATTATATACCTATAGAAAGCATACTTAACTACGTTAAACTATATAGCGGAGATGAACTGACAAATTTGTTGGTGGAAGCCGCTAAAAGACACGGTGGCGGAGATAACATATCTGTTGCTGTTTTGTATGCAAATAATATTCGGGAGTGATATGTATGGACAAGTATGTAGGCAAAAAATTAGATGGCAGATACGAAATACAGGAACTTATCGGCGTAGGCGGAATGGCTACGGTATATAAGGCAAATGATATAAAGAATAACAGAACTGTTGCAATAAAAATATTAAAAGATGAATTTTCACAAAACGGTGAATTTATCCGTAGATTTAAAAATGAGTCCAAAGCGATTGCTGTGCTGTCACATCCCAATATTGTTAAGGTTTACGATGTAAGTTTTGGCGATGTTATGCAGTATATTGTAATGGAATATATTGATGGTATTACACTGAAAGAGTATTTAGACCAACAGGAAAATTGCATAGAGTGGAAAATGGCTGTGTATTTTACAAGCCAGATTCTAAAAGCTATGCAACACGCTCACGAAAAAGGTATAGTACACAGAGATGTAAAACCTCAGAATATGATGCTTTTGCAAGATGGTACAATTAAGGTTACAGATTTTGGTATTGCAAGATTTTCAAATACCGAAACCCGTACAATGACAGATAAAGCCATTGGCTCAGTACACTATATTGCACCTGAGCAGGCAAGAGGTGACAGAACAGACGGCAAGAGCGATGTTTATTCTATTGGTGTTATGCTGTATGAAATGCTAACAGGTCAGCTTCCGTTTGAAGCGGATAGTGCTGTTTCTGTAGCTATTATGCAGTTACAGTCTAATCCAAGACCACCTCGTGAGATTAATCCGGATATTCCAAAGGGACTTGAAGAAATTACACTGAGAGCAATGCGTAAAGAGCCTGCACAGCGTTATCAGTCAGCCGAAGAAATGTTGAAGGATTTGCAAAAGGTTACAAAAAAGCCTGATATTGCATTTAATTATGAGTATCCTGATGAAGAACAGACAGACGATTCCCAAAACGGTGATGAAGAGCTTTATTCAAAGTATGAGGAAGATGCAGAAAAGCGTCGTTCTCCTGTATTCAATATAATTATTGGTGCAGTTGTTTCTTTGTTGTTATGTGCAATTTTATTTGGTTCACTTGCTTTGTTGCATTCGTGCGAAGCTTCAAATACTGAGGCTATTGATGTGCCTAATTTTGTAGGACAGAATTATTCTGATGTTAAATCAAATCAAAGCAATAATTTTACATGGGATGTAATAAATGTTTACGATTCAAGTAAACCTGAGGGCGAGATTCTTGCTCAGGAGCCTGAAGCAGGTTCTAAAAAGGTTAAAGAGGGTGCTGTGGTTACACTTACTGTAAACAGCTCAGATACATTGATTGCCGTACCTTATGTTTCAGGTGAACCCGAAGAAACCGCTATTGCTAAAATTAAAGCAAAAGGATTGTCAGCGGATATTGTTTATATAGAAGATGAGGATACTGCTGAGAATATAGTAAGAGATACAACACCTAAAGCAGGCAGTGAGATTACTGTTACAGAAAAGGTTAAAGTATTTGTTAAAAAAACACCTGAAGAAACAACAGTTTTTGTACCGGATTTGTCAAATATGACAAGAGACCAAGCATCAGAAACAATAGCTTCTCTTGGACTTAACTTTGACTATGAATATAATAATGATATAGATATGACAGCAGAAACTGTTATAGGTCAAAGTCCTATGAAAGGCAGTGTAGTGGCAAATGATGCAACAGTTAAGGTTTATGTTGCAAAAGGACTTGAGAAATACAAGATACTGAATATGACAACATTACTACCTACTAATGCAACTACAGAGTGTAATGTAAGAGTTACAGTTGACGGTGTACTTGATGAAACAGTAAGTGGAACAATGATACCATCTGCTGTAGGAAAACTTACATTTGATGTAAGAGGTAAATCAACATCTGTTGTTTATGTTGAAATAGACGGACAAATCTGGAGAAAATATGACATTAACTTTGTTACAGGTGAAGTTTTCTTGCAACCGGGTTCTTACAAACCAACAACCTCAACAGAAACTCCAACTCAAGAGGCAACTGAACCGGGTCAGGA